>BNTR01000359.1 GCA_025996755.1 Bacteroidia bacterium | reverse complement strand
ATTCCCCGTCTAATCCCAACACCTCCTCTACACCATTTTGCTTAAACGCTTTTAACCAAGTTCCTATTCCGCAACCAAAATCAACCACTGTTTTGATTGTTATGGGTAAATGTTTTAGAACTATTGGTACAATAATATTAGGTGCAGTCATATTATGCACCTGCTCGTTGTGAGTGTACTTTATTTGTTTCATAATCATCAATATAATTGCAAAGGTACACATTTTTTGTTAGGTGTCAATACGGTATTCATTTTAAGTTAATAAAAGGAACTTGTTTGAAACTCTATTTGGTTACTACTCAGCCCCCCCGAATTGCCTCTGTGGGGCTTAAAGTGGGGGAGACTTTGTGCGGCAAACTGCGTATATCTAAGATGCTGAGCTTTATCACAACATCCTAATGAATACTCCACGGGCGTGATGTTGAGTAGTAACAATTCGTTAGCGTATCTCCGTTGGCGGACAAATTTGCGATTGATTTTTTTGTACCTTTGCAGCAAAATAAAAGGATATAAAATGACGCAGAAAACATTTACCCCCCCCCCCCCAACTTGTTGATAATGAGCAAGTTAAGAGTTCTAATTCCCCGAAAGTAACACTTGCAATGCCCATTTACAATGTGGAAGAATATGTGGAGCGTGCTTTATTATCTGCCTTAAATCAGACGTTTGAAAGTATCGAATACTTGCTTGTGGACGACAAAGGTACGGACGGCAGTATGGATGTTGTCCGCAAAATTATTGCCACCCACCCGCGAGGCAAGGATGTGCGAATAATAGACCACGGCGTAAATAAAGGAACAGGGGCAACAAAAAACTCGGCGATGGACTATGCACAGGGCGAATTTCTTTATTTTATGGATAGCGATGATGAAATTACACCGGATTGTATAAGCATTCTGTACGAAAAAATGATGGAAACGCCGGTGGATTTTGTGGTGGCGGCACATTGTCATATAGCTCTTTCAGGAGAAATTATTGAAAATACGGTTATGTCTGAAAACTTGGTTAGCG
>BNTR01000358.1 GCA_025996755.1 Bacteroidia bacterium | reverse complement strand
TTTTCCGAAAAGCGGTGCAAAAATAATCTGCATTTTCAAATCCCACGTCGTAGGCTATTTCTTTGATGGGTTTTGAGGTGTTGGTCAATAGTTCTTTGCTCTTTTGCAGCCTCAATTCTTGCAGATATTGCGAAGGGGAAAAACCCGTGTATTGCCTGAAAACACGCCTGAACCACGAATAACTCATGTTTACTTGCCGGGCAACATTTTCTAATTTTATATCGTTCATATAAAAGTCAAGCATGATAATTTTGGCTTTATTTATTTGATTTACCTGTAAATTTTCAAATGTATTCAGTCTGTTTTTTGCATACGTCAGCCCAAGTAAGTAATTGACAATCCCTGCCAACATTTGTTGGAAGCCGGTTTCCTGCGCTTTTGCCACCTCAATGGCATGTTTGTACATCGACACAATTTCGTCGCTCAGTCCGGCATCGAAAATCGGTCCGGCTTTGTTGAAAAAATTATTTTGAACACGATTATCCATATTGATGCCACTGAATCCAATCCAGTATTCGTCCCAGCCCGTATCCTGCGAAGGTCTGTAATTATGCCATTCGCCGGGGAACAACAGGAAAAAATCGCCGGCTTTAATTTCAGTTTCTTCACAACTTTTTGAAGTGAAAAATCCTTTTCCTCTCGAAATGTATATCAATTGAAATTCATCCAAAAGTCGCCCTTCTTGCGGCGAAAATAAATAGCGGGTAGGATGGTTTTGAGGCGGATACGGTGTGTGGGCTTCAATGTTCTGAAACCCAACGGAATTAACGATTAGCCCCCACAAAGCATCCTGCTCATTGGCAATCAGATATTTGATATGAATAGCCTCTTTCATGGTTCTCAAATATTTAACGTTTCACCCATTTGACCACAAAAGTAACTGTTTTAATTGAAATTACCAAACAAAAGCATTTTTTATAGGAACAAAATCATTTTCTACAATTTGTATAATAAAAATAAATCGTAAATTTGCAAAACCATAAATTGCATTTTTATGAACACATATAATTTTTT
>BNTR01000357.1 GCA_025996755.1 Bacteroidia bacterium | reverse complement strand
CCAAACTCATTTTCAACGTGTCGGCAGCCGCCTGTGCACTCACCGGCGATACCATCGCCAGCCCCGCAATAACAAATAATCCTCTCTTTTTCATTTTTTAAATTTTTAATTTCTTATAACTCATTTCACTTCTCGCGCTTCACGCATAGTTTCTGTGTAAGCCACATAAACCGCAAACAGCATCAATACAACTCCTAAACTAACCATTTTCTTTAAGTTTTAAATTTAACTTCTACTTGTTTTTTGAGAACTCTCTACTTGTGAAGACAGATGAGGGTGAAAAATATTTTAAATGTTCGGGAGACGAGAAAGAACCGAATCCTGCAAAAATTAATAGGAAAAACGGTTATGGTGTTTGAAACAAAATAATTAGGGTTTTGTATGGAAAATCTCTCGGCGTGAAAACGAAGCCGAAAGGGAAATTTGCCATGTCATAATTTATTCATAATCTTTCATATAATTTTTTAATTCCTTAAAAGCCTTTGGATAGAGTTTTTTGCGTTCTTCCATATCGTAGGGAATGATGATGTCATCGCCAAAATATCTTTTGAATAGTCGATTTACTATTTTATTTCCTTTTCGGCTTATTCTTTTTAAATTTTCCATTGGCTGCTCTATTATTGCTAGTATATTTTTCCCCAAATCATTTACAATAGATGTGTTTTTTTCATCAAAGATATTATTTTTTCTTTTATAGCCTGTATTATATACAATATATTTTTTATTTTTCCGTTCTATTTCGATTTCTTTATGCTTTAGACGCGAATGCAAACTTCTTTCATACCTAAATATAATATCGCTATATATGCTTATTGGTAACAATATACAGCCTTCAATATCTAAATGGGATATAGTGATACTTTGATTAAAGTTTGGATATATCACATAATTATCACATTGCTTAAAGATTAATGAAGAATTTTGTATTTTTTCTGCTTCTGTTATGATTTGCAATAAATTAAATTTGCTTCGCAGTTTATCAATGAAATAATTACAAGTAAATGTAAATCCGTTTGC
>BNTR01000356.1 GCA_025996755.1 Bacteroidia bacterium | reverse complement strand
GCAGTTAAGTACCTCTGTGGCAGTGTGTTCGGGTGCCACTTTGAGGCGACCGGACACGTGTCGGGCAATCAGTTCACGGGTGTAGTCGCGGGCGGCTTTGTTGAGTTCGCCGTCGTCGTACTGATTGACCAGCAAATCGTAGCGCACACCACTGCCGATGAACGATTTTTTGACTTCGGGCAGTTTGTCCACGGCTTGATAGAGTTCCAACAGCGGGCGGTGGTCGGCATTCAGGTTGTTGCAGATTTTCGGGAAAATGCACGAGGGCTTTTTGCACTTTTCGCAGATGTTCGGGTCGCGCCCGTGCATCCCATACATATTGGCAGACGGACCGCCCAAATCGCTCAGATAACCCTTGAAATCAGGCATTTGCGTGACGGCTTCCACCTCTTTGAGGATGGATTCCTGCGAGCGCGAGGCAATAAATTTGCCCTGATGGGCAGAAATCGTGCAAAAGGCGCACCCCCCAAAACAGCCCCGATGGATTGTTACCGAATGGCGAATCATCTCGTAAGCCGGAATGCGCTTGTCGCGGTATTTCGGGTGCGGCAATCGCGTGTAGGGCAAGTCGTAGCAGGCATCAATCTCGGCAGTGGTCATCGGCGGATAGGGCGGATTAACCACAATCACTTGATTACCTGTTGGTTGTGTCAATCGCACCGCGTGCAGCGAATTGGACTCTTCCTCGATAGATTTGAAATTTTGCGCCTGCTTTTTCCTGTCTTTTAGGCACTCCTCGTAAGAAAACAAAACGACCCTCTCAGGGGGATTTAGGGGGCTTATAAATGCGGTTTGTGGAATATCCGTCAATTCCCCAATCGCCTTGCCACTCTGCAACTCCTCCACGATTTTGACAATCGCCTTTTCGCCCGCACCATACACCAGCAAATCGGCTTTGGACGTGATTCTGTTTTCGGGCGATGCCTACATCGACCATCCCGCCTTTGGGGCGGCTGTGATTGGGCGGACGCTCGAAGCGCAGGGACTGAAAGTAGCCATCGTGCCGCAACCCAATTGGCGCG
>BNTR01000355.1 GCA_025996755.1 Bacteroidia bacterium | reverse complement strand
GGTTGGTTTGCCAAAGGTTGTTACCTATAAGCACCGCACTGCCGCAGGCATTATGCAGATAAAAATCAATGTCACCACCTGCATTGCCTTCAAATTTGTATCCTTTGCCTGCCTGCAAATCTATTTTGTACCAATAATCAGTACTTGTAGTGGGCGGAGTTATGGTCTCGTCCAATGCTACTTGCTGTGCATAAATGCAAAGGCGGTTGTCAGTTACTACTTCATCATCGGTTTGAGTTATTGTAAAGGAGCCTGCAGCAAGTGCTCGCATGTAATATGTGCCGCTATTTGGAGCAACATAATTACCACTATTATTAAAACCTTCTAATTCCGTGCCATTACAAGCATCATAGAAGTCAACATAGCCCATCCAACCGGACCATTCTATGTTATATGTTCTGCCTGCTACAAAATCTATTGTGTACCAATATGTATATCGAGCAGATATTGTAACCTCTTGGTCTAATGCTATTGGTGTGGCATTGCTGCAAATGCGGTTGTCGTTAATCTCGCTGACCTTGATTTTGTAATCATTATCGTCGCTGTACAAACGGAGGTAGAACGTGCCGCTCTCGGTGACCGTGTAGGAACTATAGTCGCCTGTATATGCAACGGTACTACCGCCGCAGGCATCATAAAGATAACCTTCCCCACCGCCGTCTATTCTTTCTATCACGTATGATTTGCCGGCGGTCAGATTTACCTTGTACCAATAATAATTATACCGTTGGGGCAAGGTTGGGCTTTCTGCACCCACTGCCAGAACTTCAGCGTATGTGCAAGCGCGGTTATCTGTAACCTCGCTAACCTTAAACTTGCCACCCACATTGTAGGCATCCGCATTATAGGCGTACGCACGGATATAGTAGGTGCCTGCGGAGGAAGTCGTATTACCGACAACAGCGGTTTTTATGACATAACTACCGCCGGCACCTACTATATCCGTGCGTACGCCTATAACGCGGATGCCTACAATGTGGGTGGCAAGTTTAAGGTTATCTGTAACCTCGCTAACCTTAAACTTG
>BNTR01000354.1 GCA_025996755.1 Bacteroidia bacterium | reverse complement strand
TCCACGCGCGGGTCTGTCAGCTCTGTAAAATAACTAATCGGTGTTTGCATAACTCTTTTTATTATACTAACGGAAAGCGAAAGGTTTTAGTATTTAAAATTTGTTAAATTTTGATGCGTTTGCCCTGTTGCCGTGTGTCGGCAATTTGCAGTTTTGATATGCCCATTTCATCTGTACTTTGGAAATGGACGGCAGTTTCTTACTTAATTCAAAAACTTGCTTCTGTAATTTATTCTTCGGTTTCATATCAAAAAAGATTTAATTGGTTATTGTCTGCGGCTTGCTTCGGGTGCGACTTTTTTACTGGCTGTTTCAGTCTGTCATAATGTTCGTTATGCACCCTGTCAATAGCCGTTTTGCGCGCCTGTGCCTTTTCGTCTTCGGTTAATTCGATGGTACGATTAACCACTACTTGGCATTGGAGAGGGCTGCCGATGGCAATGTTGTCCTCATCGTAATAATTACTGCCACGATGATAATCGAAGCAACTGTAAAAACAAGGGACAAAATTAGCCCTACAATGGCAACTGCACCTATCACCCACGACATCAATCTTATGTTGATTCCGGAGCGGAGGGAGTTTTGTTTCAATATTTTTTCTTTGTTTATCATAATCGTGACCTTTTTTTTCTTCTGCGTCATCCGTCGCATCGGTCGTTTTTTGTTTCATGGGCAAGAAAGGTGTAGGGTTTAGGGCTGTCAAGGTTTTTGACAACAAAATACTACCCGCAGGTGTGGAGATTTTTTGCAAAACCCGAAGGGCTTGACCTTTACTGCCCGTTAAGAACCCGTAAATACCTTTGCCCTTGGAACAAAAAATGATTGAGGTGGCGGCTTGTATGACAAAAGCAAAGGGGAAGCATTATAAAGAGAAACAAAGAAAAAATATCTGATAAATATGGGCACTTCTAATAATTCAACGCTTTGATATTCAAGATATTATATGTACCTTTGCATCAAAAAAAAGGATATGAATACAAAATACAAAAAACAGGGCAAAACAGGACTTTTTGATAAAGATTTTGCA
>BNTR01000353.1 GCA_025996755.1 Bacteroidia bacterium | reverse complement strand
AAAATAAACCACGCCATCATCACTCCCGTCAATAATGCGGTACGGCATATCAGGATACAATGCCCTCACGCTCCGGTATTGTCGATAGATGAGGTCCGGCGTTTTGTAATGCACAGATATAATTTCAATCATTTTTCCCCGTATTTTTTTTCGCAAAGGTAGTATTATTTTGAAAACAATAACTCACTTCAGAATTTGCTTAAGATATGGTGCTTGGTGGATTCGAGTTTGGACATATTGATAACGTTGACGACGTTATTCCATTGTCTATTCATGGACAACACTCGCAAGCGTAACATATTTATTGGGGGAAACAAGTTATTCTATTTCCGGCAACTCGCTGATTTCCTTGATTTGGATGTCTTTGTAGAAAATCTCTGCCGCTTCGCTTTGCAGTTGTATCTTGCCTTCCACGAGGGGGATGAGTTCGTCGCCATTGCGGTAGGATGAATTTTCCAACGCTAATGCCAATTTTCCGTTCACGACGTGCAGGCTTTTACCTTCGTAGCAGAAGAGTTCCAGGGTTGTCCACTCGCCGGCGGGGCTGGTGTAATTGCCTGTGGCTGAGTAGCGACCGCTGATGGTTTCATCGCCCACGACATTCGCCTGGGCGGTAGCCATCGCGTAGTAGTCGCCGGAAACGCCTTCTGTGGGGCTGTATTCCATCACTTGAAACTCCTGACTCAGCATCCACGATTTCCAATAATCAACGCCTGCTTCGCCTTGCGAATGATACAAAATGCCGCTGTCCTTCGCCTTATCCTCGCGCGGGGGATATTTGGCGGTGCCGAATTTGTACTGCAATTTCAGGTGATAATTCCGAAATTCCTCCTTGGTGAAGATGCACCCGTAGATTTTCCCGGTGTTGTGCAACACGAGTTCACCGTTGTCTTCGACCACCGAGAAAACATTTTCCTCGTTCACGTCATACCCGATGTCTTTCTGATAGATGCGCCATTGGGAGAGATTTTCGTCCAACAGATTTGTCCATTCGGAACTTGTCTCCGCCTTTTTAGAGGTGCAGGAAA
>BNTR01000352.1 GCA_025996755.1 Bacteroidia bacterium | reverse complement strand
AAATCAGCAACATGCCTACACCCATCAGGGAAAACCGGTAGCAACATCGCTGGACAGAATTCAAGACGTGGTTGAATTTCTAAGTGAAAAGATTGTTGAAATTGAACAGGAGATTAAATCAACAGTCCATAGCGATGCTGCTCTAACAAAGCGTCTGGGATATGTAATGAGCATCAAAGGTGTGGGGTTGATTACGGCAGTGTGCATCGTTGCGGAAACAAACGGGTTTGCCGCAATCCACAGTATAAAGCAACTGACAAGTTATGCCGGATTGGATATAAAAATCAGAGAATCAGGCACATGGAAAGGAAAAGCCAGAATCAGCAAAAAAGGAAACAAGTATATCCGTAAAGCCCTGTATTTCCCAACTTTTTCCAAGATACAACACGATGCGGCAACGAAAGCAAAATATCAACGTTTGCGGGATAAAAAGGGGATACCAATGGTTGCGGCAGTTGCACAGCAAAGAAAATTATTGGGATTAATTTACACGTTATGGAACAAACAAGAAAATTTTTCATCGCTTGTTTGAAAAGATAAATATCAGGTAAAGAGGAGCATAAGTCTTCCTTTGGATATATAAAAAAGGTAGTGGAAAACTGCTTAACAGTCCCACTACACAAGATAAACTTCAGTACAAAGTATCGCATGAAGTCTTCCTTTGGATGTACAAAGGTAAGTATATTTCCTTAGGAATCGAACATTTGTGGCTAAAAAATAATTTCGCGCGCTATGAAAAATAGCCGGCGATTCTGTATAGGGCAAAATCTTTATCTTTCAGACCGTAATTGTTGGAAACAAAGCGTTGAATTTTGCCGTTGAGTTGTTCTGCTTTTGCGTTAGTGTGTCCGCGGTCAAAGAAAGTTACAATTTCCGTTTCGTGCTTTTCAATCATTTTTACGACGGTAAGTTCAATTAGTAACTGCGAAAAATCACTATTACGAGCAACCTAAATTTTGCTCGTAAATAGAAAGCAACGACCGAAGAAAAAAAACTTCAAAAAGCGACAAAAGTAAAAAAACAGAGAGAAA
>BNTR01000351.1 GCA_025996755.1 Bacteroidia bacterium | reverse complement strand
TACGGCGAAGTTTCGCAACGTCCGAATAGCGCAATCCCGAAAAGCAGCAAAAACAAAACACATCGCGCACCTCCGACAGTTCGGCGTGTTCCGGCGGGAAAGTGAAATCATACAGGTGCATCAACTCCTCCCATTCCAGATATATCACTTCCTTTGAATTGCCGTCCGTCCCTTTCAATTTTGGCTTAAACGTTTCGTGAAGCATACCTGTATAATAACCTTTGCGGGATGCCCATCGCAGAAACCAGCGCATCATTGAAAGCGTTTTGGCAATCGTTGTATTACGCAACTCCCTTTTATTCAGGCTTTGAACAAAATCCTGCATCGTTTCTTCTGTTAGCGTTTCGAGCAACAAACCGCTATTGTATTTCCATAGAAGTATCCGAAGCGAATCAAACCTTTTGTAGGTTGCTTCACTCCATCCGTTTTGCTGCCCCATGGTGCGCGTGAATTTGTCGAAAATATCAAAAAATGGTTCGATTATCATTTTGGGCTTTGTTCTCTTAAACGTGTCGTCAAACGCCTGTTTCAATTCTTCCGGAGTGGGCACGCGCTTTGCGGTCCGCTCGTATGTCGAAAATATCTCGTCTATCTTTTCTTCGCTCACCAAAATAGCCTTGTTTATTTCGCTGGCTGTTTGTTTGTAGCGGTTTTTAGTGCCGGTAATAGCCCGCTGCTCCGCTTCGTTCCACTTGCTAACCTCTACGCTATATCCAATACGCAAATCCACACGCTGGCAGGCGTATGTGACACGCATACGAATCGGGCGGCTGTCTGTCAAAACGCCGTTCACCTTTTGCGGGAACAGGTCAAATTTTATTGTTCGTTTCATTTTGTATGAATTTTCTTTGTTTTTCTTGCATTTTGTCAGAAAAATTACTACCTTTGCAGCATAATTCTAAAAATTTATCATTATGGCAATCATTAAAAAAGTCACAAAATTTTATTCTCGTGCCGGTGAGAATAGACAAACCGATTACCCGAAAGTAACAACTTATTACTTTCTTGGAATTCCTATCTACATCAGTAGCCTCACTC
>BNTR01000350.1 GCA_025996755.1 Bacteroidia bacterium | reverse complement strand
TCTCTCTGTTTTTTTACTTTTGTCGCTTTTTGAAGTTTTTTTTCTTCGGTCGTTGCTTTCTATTTACGAGCAAAATTTAGGTTGCTCGTAATAGTGATTTTTCGCAGTTACTAATTGAACTTACCATTGGTGAAAAAGGAATGAATTAATCGCAGAATCATCGCGCTGTTAAACCTGTTAGGTCTTCGAGACCTAACAGGTTTTATGGCAATGTTCACGCACTGAATATTTCTCTTAACTCCTTATTACTCAGCTTGCCAATCCAATTTTCGCCGGTGGCTACGGTCATTTCGGCGAGGTGTTTTTTCTTTTGAATCATGGCGTCGATGCGCTCTTCAAAGGTGTTTTTGCAAATCATGCGGTGCACCATCACGTTTTTCTTTTGTCCGATGCGGTAGGCGCGGTCGGTGGCTTGATTTTCTACGGCGGGGTTCCACCAGAGGTCGTAGTGGATGACGTGCGAGGCGGCGGTGAGGTTTAAGCCCGTTCCGGCGGCTTTGAGCGAGAGAATGAAAATTTTGTCGGCACGGTTGTTTTGAAAACGGTTTACCATTTCTTCGCGCTGTTTGATGCTGCAACCGCCGTGGTAAAACATTGGTTTGTCGCCAAAACGTTCTGCGACAAACTGCTCCAGGAGTTTGCCCATTTCGGCAAATTGCGTGAAGACAAGCACTTTTTCGCCGCTTGCGATGATGCTGTCGAGGAGTTCAAAGAGCAGTTCCATTTTGCCGGAAAGGGTGGCATCGAATTGTCCGTTTTTGAGAAATTGCGTGGGATGGTTGCAAATTTGTTTCAATGCCAAAATCATTTGCAGCACCAATCCTTGCCGTTTAAACAGCGTTTGGCTGTCTGTGGTTTCGTAGCCTTCGATTTCTTCCATTGCTGCCTGCATTGTTTTTTGGTAGAGGGCGGCTTGCTGTTTTGTGAGTTGAGCGAACTGATTTTGCTCAATTTTGTCGGGGAGGTCGGAGATAATTGTCTTGTCCGATTTCATCCGCCGCATCATAAACGGCGCGGTGATTTTGCGGAATTTTGCTGTTACTTGCTCA
>BNTR01000349.1 GCA_025996755.1 Bacteroidia bacterium | reverse complement strand
ATAAATTATAAAACAGATGAAAAAGAACGCATTATTGTTAGCATTTTTAGGATTGGGGCTTCCTCTGACAGCCCAAACGAGCGACAATGTTAAGACAACATTTCAAACTTCGCGCGAGTGGCGACCCTCCATTGATTCGCGGGCGGATGCCGCTATGGTGTATGGCGTGGGGGGCAATCCTTCCGACAGGACGAAAAGTATCCCGTTTGAGGAGCGCGTGAAATCGTGGCGCGACAGGGGATATGTTGCCCATTTTATGACGGGCATTGCCTGGGGGGAATATCAGGATTATTTTACCGGCAAATGGGACGGCAAAATGCACTTAGACGAAGGTCAGAAGCAGCAGAATGGCGATACAATATGGCACGGGCGTATGGTGCCCTACATCGTGCCGACCGCCAATTATCTGAAATACATCAAAGAGAAGCACGTGAAGCGGGTGATTGATGCCGGAATTGATGCCATTTTTATGGAAGAACCGGAGTTTTGGGCGCGTGGAGGCTATAGCGAATCTTTTAAGCAGGAATGGAAAAACTATTACGGCTTCGACTGGCGACCGCAACACGAATCGCCCGAAAACACTTATTTGGCAAACAAACTGAAATATCAGTTGTACTATAATGCTCTGAATGAGGTGTTTACTTATGCCAAAGAATACGGCAAAAGCAAGGGGATGGATGTAAAATGCTATGTGCCAACGCATTCGCTGGTCAATTATTCGCAGTGGATGATTGTAAGTCCCGAAGCAAGTCTGGCATCTCTGCCCTGCGTGGACGGCTACATTGCGCAGGTGTGGACGGGCACTTCCCGCGAGCCGAATTTCTATAATGGTGCCGCGAAAGAGCGGGTTTTTGAGACGGCTTTTTTGGAATACGGCTCGATGGAGTCAATGACGGCACCCACGGGGCGCAAAATGTTTTTCCTGACCGACCCCATCGAAGACTGGTCGCGCGATTGGGCGGATTACAAGCAAAACTATCAGGCAACATTCACCGCCCAACTGCTCTATCCCAATATTGCCAACTATGAGGTGATGCCCTGGCCCGAGCGG
>BNTR01000348.1 GCA_025996755.1 Bacteroidia bacterium | reverse complement strand
AATAATGCCGTTGCAACGCCCGCCGCAAAACCCAACGACAAAGCCAAACCAGCCGCCAAACCCGACCCCAAAGCCGCGGCAAAAGCCAAAGCAGCAGAAAAGGCAAAACTCCAAAAAGAAAAGGAAGCCGCCCGAAAAGCCAAACTAAAAGAAACCGCCGAACTGCAAAAACAAAAAAAGAAAGAACAGGCAGCAAAAGCCAAAGCCGCCAAAGCCGCGCAAAAACAAAAGGCAAAAGACCGCGCAGCGGCGCAAAAACAGAAAGAAAAAGAGCGCAAAGCCGCACAAAAACAAAAGGCAAAAGACCGCGCAGAAGCCCAGAAACTCAAGGCGCAACAGGCAAAGCAAAACAGAAAATGACTATCCGCAATCATACCACTTGGCATTCACTCCTTGTCCCGCAGGGACAGCACTTTATTAACCGTGGGCTTCAGCCTACGGACAACCCACCGCACACACAACCTTCACCTCGCAGGGGTGACACTTGATAGTGCCGTCCCTGCGGGACTATGGGAAAGGTGGTGGTGCCTGTCCGTAGGCTGAAGCCCACGGTTAATAAAGTGCTGTCCCTGCGGGACAAAACCAGAAATTGCTTGCAGAAAACGCTATTTAGTGGTATGATTGCGGATAATCATAAAAAAAAAATAAAAAAACGTGAAAAAATTTGGCTGATTAAAATATAATTACTACATTTGCAGAATATTTTGAAATATTATAAATTTAAAAAATAAAAAAAAATGAAAATGATGAGAAATTTGCTTCTGTTGTCAGCCGCAGTGCTGATGGTTGCCTCGTGTGGCAAGACAGGAGGACCGGTGAAAAAAAACATCGGGCTTCAGATGTATTCCCTGCGCGGACCTATCAACGATGGGGCAGTGGGGGTTGATGCGGTGATTGCCGCAATCGGGAACGCAGGCTACAAGTATGTGGAATCTGCAAGTTATGACGACGGCAAAATCTACGGAATGTCGCCCGAAGAATTTAAGGCAAAGATTGAGGCTGCCGGAATGACGGCTTTGTCGTTGGGTTTTGCGGCGGGCGTTGCAACGGCATTATTG
>BNTR01000347.1 GCA_025996755.1 Bacteroidia bacterium | reverse complement strand
CGTGCGTCACACTGTTTTTCACAATCGGCTCGATGCTTTGCCCCAGCCGCAGATTGTAGTAGCCCAACGCGCCCGCCTCCACCGCAGAGCCGCACAGAGCCGCCAGTCGCGTCATATCGACGATGCCTCTGTTGAAAAATCGCCCGAAGGTTTACCCTTTCCATTTGTGCAAAAGTACAACAAAAAATCGTAACTTTGCACAAATTATTTTTGTATGAAATATCCCAATATACGCGAGGAAGAACTGAAAAACAGCGTGGCAACGGATTTCTTTAAGGGTTTCGATTGCGACAAGATTGTCGGCTTCATTGATTTTGCGGTTAAAGTGAAATGTAAAAGTTCAAACCTGTTAAGTCTTCAAGACTTAACAGGTTTCAATGACGAATATTTACTGTGGGCAGAAGCCAAAGCCGCTCCCACGGATATAGTGGCGATGCTCACCCAACTCGTGCTCACCATCGGCAAAGCCCGCACGTTTGACAAAATGATGCCGCCGCCCTTTCTCGGCTGCTTCGACTGCGAAAAAATCGCTTTCGTGCCCTATTCCGAAATTCAACACATTTTTTATCAAAATGATTTTAACTGGAAAGTAACGCCGTCAAATACTGAAACAAAAGAGTTTAAGCAAGTGTATGAGCAAGTTAGCAAGATATTAAACAACGACACCCCTTGGGATACTTATATCTTTGATTTTGAGCGCGATGAGAAGGATTTGAAACGATTTATTCGCGAAAATTTCATAGTTGGAAAATCGGACATTTCAAAAACTAAAATCGACAAGAATAATTTCATTATCATTTATAATAAGTGGCTCGAAAGCGTGAAACCGTCGATTGCGGTAAATTGGGACGCTGCAAAAAAGGCAGGTATTATTGATGGTGATTTTTATCTTGCCGACCTGCTCTCGACCGAAAATTCAACCATTAAGGAAAATCTGTTTGTGCTTTTGCATTCCAATTTCTATGAAATTGACCGAAAAATCAGCGAAACAGGCTTGTTTACAAGCAGTCGTGCCGATTTTTCCGACAATCAAAAGGCACACACACACTTTTGGAATAAATATGAACGCCCGC
>BNTR01000346.1 GCA_025996755.1 Bacteroidia bacterium | reverse complement strand
CCCCAACAACATATTGGACGACCTGACCAACAAGGAATACGAATACGGTTTTTCAAGCGACATCAACACCGAATTGATTCCCAAAGGGCTGAATGAAGACGTTGTGCGCCTGATTTCGTCGAAAAAAAACGAGCCGGCGTGGCTGCTGGAATTTCGCCTGGAAGCCTACCGCCACTGGCTGACAATGAAAATGCCAAACTGGGCACATCTGGATATTCAACCGATTGATTATCAGAATATTATATATTATGCCGCACCCGTGCCGAAAAAGGCAAAAACGCCGGACGAGGTTGACCCCGAACTGCTGAAAACGTTCGACAAACTGGGCATCCCGCTGCACGAGCGCGCCGTGCTTTCGGGCATGGCGGTGGATGCCGTGATGGACAGCGTGTCGGTCAAAACGACTTTCAAAGCGCAGTTGGAAGAAAAAGGCATCATCTTTTGCTCGTTCAGCGAAGCCGTGAAGGAGCACCCCGAACTGGTGAAAAAATACTTGGGCACGGTGGTGCCCTACAAAGACAATTTCTTCGCCGCCCTCAACTCAGCCGTGTTCAGCGATGGCTCCTTCGCGTTTATTCCCCGCGGCGTGCGCTGCCCAATGGAACTTTCGACCTATTTCCGCATCAACGCCCGCAACACAGGGCAGTTTGAGCGCACCCTCATCGTGGCAGAAGACGACTCCTACGTCAGCTATCTGGAAGGCTGCACCGCCCCGATGCGCGACGAAAACCAACTGCACGCGGCAATCGTAGAAATCATAGTGAGCGACCGCGCCGAAGTGAAATATTCAACGGTGCAAAACTGGTATCCGGGCGACAGGGAGGGCAAGGGAGGCATCTACAACTTCGTAACAAAGCGCGGATTGGTCAAAACGGCAGCCAAACTCTCGTGGACACAGGTGGAAACAGGCTCCGCCATCACATGGAAATACCCCTCCTGCATCCTTGCAGGCGACGATGCCACAGGCGAATTTTATTCGGTGGCAGTCACCAACAACCGTCAGCAAGCCGACACCGGCACCAAAATGATTCACCTGGGCAAAAACACGCGTAGCCGCATCGTGTCGAAAGGCATC
>BNTR01000345.1 GCA_025996755.1 Bacteroidia bacterium | reverse complement strand
TTTGAAAGTGGGGAAGAAGTAGTGTTAAATTGTTTTTGTAGTTATCCAAATACATTTTTCCCAAAATTAATTTTTACTTATTGTTGCAAAGGTACAAAAAATATTTGAAAATTATTTTGATTTTTTCTTAAAAACCCTTGCATATCTCAAAATAATTATGTACTTTTGTCGCCGAAAGATTAAATAAAATTATGGTAATGAAGACATAAAAAAGGAATAATGTGCGAATAAGCACACTGTAAAGACATATTGAAAATAGCGTTTGCTTTATTCTTGGATACTCAATTTTCCACAATTTGAACCCATCGTTATGGGTTATCCAATCAAGAATAAGTTTGCGGAACGCCGTGTAATGCGGCGTAGGGCAGATTATTGATTGGATAAGCGTGGAAACCTAAGTATCAGACAGGTCGTTTCCACGCTATATTTTATGTGCAAAAATGAAGTGTAATAATTAAAAATAAAAAAAGATGAAAAAGGAATTATTTTTAGTGAGAGTGTGTAACAGGGTATGTGAAAAACATTTTTCAATTCGGTTTTTCGCCTTTGCAGCCTTGCTGTTCTGCAGCGGCACTGCGTTGGCTCAAACTTATCCCGCCGAAACTTCAATAACTGCTATGGCAGATTCTACGACACTGACAAAAAACCTGTCTTTGGCAGCGCAGGTTGATATTGACCCCGGTTGCCTTCCTTTCGACAAACTCGCGGAGATGAGGTATAACAATGTGCTGATGATAAAAGACCTCGGACTTGTAATTGATAACATTAAATGGTTCAGAAATAACGAATTGATTGGCACCGGACCTTATTATTCAGCGGGCAACAAGTATACTGATGTGTTGGATAAAAATGCCGAATACCATCTCGAAATCACTACTACCGACGGACGAGTCTGGCACTCTTGTCCCCAACCAATGCCACTACGTTCGACAGATTCATCTCCACTGCAAGCCTACCCCAATCCGGTGGAAAAAAGCAGTTTAATCAGCATCGAAGGCATCCCCCAAGAGGCGGGAAGCATAATAATCTACGACATCGCCGGTAGGGTTGCGGCACGCCACGACCTTACAGCGATGGCGT
>BNTR01000344.1 GCA_025996755.1 Bacteroidia bacterium | reverse complement strand
TTAAAACTTTCCGCATTTCCAAGCCTTCGATGCCGCTGATTGCCTATCAGGATATGTCGGCGTTCAAGTTGTTTTTCAACGATGTGGGCTTGCTTGCCGCAAAATCAGGTTTAGACTCAAAAACCGTTGTTGCCGGCAACGCCCTCTTTGAAGAATACAAAGGTGCATTCACAGAACAGTTTGTTATGCAGCAACTTAAAGCCGCCACACCGGATTATATCGGCTATTGGACAAACGAAAAAAGTACAAATGAAGTTGATTTTGTAGTTCAGCACAAGGGCGAAATCATACCTCTTGAAGTGAAAGCGGGAGAAAATCTGCAATCTAAAAGTTTCAAATTCTTTTGCGAAAAATATAAACCGCAAGCAGCCATTCGCACCTCACTTTCGGACTTCCGCCAAGAATCGTGGATGACGAATGTGCCGCTTTATATTATTGGGGATTATTTTAGGTTGTCTGAACCTTGATTTTCGTAAGATTTTCAAGATTGCCAAGAAAAAAATAACAGAATCATTTTACACAATCCTGTTAATCTTGAAAATCTTGTGAAAAATCGTGGTTCAGACTATTTCACTCCACCTTTTTATAGAAGATGAAAACTTGCCAGCCGTCTTTGCCTTTGAAATTGGTGAGTTGCTCCAATGCTTTGACGTAGCCGACCGAATTTTCTTTGATGGTCTCTATTATTTCGGTGTCGCCTGAGCCGTCGGATTTTTCGGAGGTGCGAATAATCATATCCGAAGTGATGTTTGAGCCATTGAAAAAGCGGCTTGCCTGCGACATCGCTTTCACGGAAGCCACGCGGTTCATTGCGCTTTCGCTCGGATATTTGGACGTGTCCAGCGACAGCACCGAAAGCAGATAGGTGTTGTCGTAATCATCCACCACGCGCACACCTTCAAAGGGGGCAGTCTCATACATTCTTTTCAGAAAATTGGCGAGAGCCGTCTTTTCTTCGTTGTAGCTTTGGGCGAAGCCACTAACGAAGAAAAACGACAGTATACTCAAAATTAGAAACTTTTTCATGATGTGATTTTTAGCATTGTTGAGGAACAATTTTAACAGTGTATTGCCCAATCTCTGC
>BNTR01000343.1 GCA_025996755.1 Bacteroidia bacterium | reverse complement strand
CCGGTTGACAACCAGTTTGTTGGTTTGTCATCGTAAGCCAGCCGCGCATTCACGCGCTTCATATACGAATTGAGCATAATCCCCTGTTGGTCGGTATAGTTCAAGAACGCACCCACCGACGAAGTGCCGTCGCCCCGTTGGATGCTAAGTTGATGATTGTGCGAAAGAGAAGTCCGAGTGGCTTCTTTTTGCCAGTCGGTATCATACTTGGGTGAGCCGTCGGCATTAAACAAACGCGGGTCTGTGAATATCTGCGACAAATCCGTCGTAAAATTTTTGCCCTGCCAGGCGTTGGCATTTTCCAAACCCTGCTTAAATGCTCCCATCCATTCTGCAGAATTCATTACGTCCATATACCTCGCCATAGAACTGACAGACAGCGAGCCATCATAAGAAATATGCGCGCGTTTGCCGGTATTGCCACCGCGTTTGGTTGTTACCAAAATCACACCGTTGGCACCACGGGCACCATAGATGGCAGCGGATGAAGCGTCTTTCAAAACCTCGATAGATTCAATATCATTCGGGTTAAGAAACTGGAAATTTTCCATAACCACACCATCGACCACATACAACGGGTTTGCCGAGGCATTGATTGTGGAAATACCACGGATGATGACACGCATTTCTCCACCCGGCTGCCCCGTGTTAGAGAAGATGTTTACACCGGCAGCCTTACCTTTCAATCCGTCAAGCGCATTAAACGATTGGGCTTTGATGATGTCGCTGCCCTTGGCGGTAGAGATGGAGCCGGTGATGTCCGACTTGCGCATCGTTCCGTAGCCGACAACCACCACCTCGTCGAGAGATTTGCTGTCTTCACTCAATAGTACATCAACACTTGTCTTGCCGTTCACGGCAACTTCTTGGGTGGCATAACCAAGATAAGACACTGCCAATGTGGCACTTGGGGACACCCGCAACGTAAATCGCCCGTCCACGTCAGTGGCGACACCATTGCCCGGATTTCCCTTTTCGATAACACTCGCGCCGATGATGGGACCATCGGCATCACTAACCACGCCTGTTACGGCGATTTTAGTTTCCTGGGGATTTTCAGCCCGCAAATGCTGTACCCCCCCCCCC
>BNTR01000342.1 GCA_025996755.1 Bacteroidia bacterium | reverse complement strand
GCGGCAAATAGCGGAGCGCGACACCCTGACCACCGGCAAGGCGGTGGTTACCTACCCGTTTAACGTAGCCGCAGGCGTAAATCCGGCGGGCATCAAATTAGTGACGGAAAAGCCCAATCTGTGGACAGTCAAGGTAAATGGACAGGTGGTGAAAGCCAACAAGGGCGAGTGGTGGCTCGACCCGCATTTCGGCATCTATTCTATCGGACATGCCGTTAAGGAGGGTGAAAATACGGTGGAAATGAGCATAACCCCTTTTAGCATTTATGCCGAAATAGAGCCGATATACGTGCTCGGCGATTTCAATGTGGTGCCGGTGAAAACAGGGTGGCGCATCGAAAAGCCGACCGCGGCACTGACCGTCGGAAGTTGGAAAGCACAGGGACAACCCTTCTATTCGTGGGGTATGTCGTATTCTAAGACATATCGGGTGGACGACCCCACTGTCCACCACGCCGTCCGCCTGCCCAATTGGCAAGGCACAGTAGCCGAAGTATTTGTAAACGACAAACAGGCAGGCATCATCGCATTTCAGCCCGCGCAGTTGGACATCTCCGCATTTCTTCGCAAAGGCGATAACAAAATAGACATTCGGATAATTGGAAGCCACAAAAACCTGCTCGGACCTCACCACAACAACCCCGGAAAGGGCATCGCCGGACCGTGGCACTGGAAAGGCATCTTTGGTCCGCACATAGCGGGAGAGAAATACGACCTGCGCGACTATGGCTTGATGGAAGATTTTGAAGTGGTGGCGGAACGCACTTTATTGAACATTTAACAAAGTTTAACCATAAACCGCTGTTTTTACTTGCAAAATATGCGAATGTTTTAAAAATTATTCGTACCTTTGCAGTGTTCTTAGGGTCATACCCTAGGAGCACCAGGCGGGTATCAAGCCCGCCAAATTTTTTATATATGTTTATATAATTGATTATCAACAATATAATATATATTTTTGATGTTCTTTTGTTTTGAAACTCTGTAATAGTTTCCAATTTGTTTATTTAATTGAACAGATGAAAATACTTGAGAATTTGGATAATAAAGTACAATTGTTTCCGCATCTTGCTTACTTGCAGCAAATAATT
>BNTR01000341.1 GCA_025996755.1 Bacteroidia bacterium | reverse complement strand
GAGCCGGAACCGTTTGCGCCCGATGTCATCCAAATTGTCGGGCACACCCAAATCGCGAAAGACGACCCGATTATTAAGGAGCATGTATGGTTGCTCGACAACAAGCAACTCTATACTTTCGGTGACGAAAAAATGATGCGCGAAAAAGAAAATGAAGCAATTAAAATTTTTGGTCGCTAAAAATTTGCATATCTAACTAAAAATGCTTACCTTTGCACAAAATTTCGTTGCAAGAAATGGCTCCATAGTTCAATGGATTAGAATGCTGCACTACGGATGCAGTGATGGAGGTTCGAATCCCCCTGGGGCTACAATGCCGGCGAGGAACTCTCGCCACGCAATTGCCAACTATCAATTCGCCCGAAAGGGCGGGATTTTCATAACCGCAGGTCATCGACCTGCGGACGAGCCACCCACCACCCACACTACCGCCTGAAAGGCGGGATTTTAATTCAGTCCTGCCTTTCAGGCAGTAGTAGTTCTGTGGTTCACCTTTTCCGCAGGTCGATGACCTGCGGTTATGAAAAATTTGGCTTTCAGCCAAGTTAGGTATCAATTCGATAAGCATAAAATTTTAATTTTTCTGCAAAAAAATTTTGCCATTTCAAAAAAAAGTTTTACTTTTGCACCCGATATTTGCTCTGCTTAATGAAAGAGTCAATATCAGACGATATTTGCTCGAATGAATGAGCGAATACGAGTGATAACCCTCTAAATGATAGGAGATTATGATGACATAACAGCGGTGATACGCACATTTTAAATTGGAAAATAGCGTTTAGCTTTAGTTCTGGCTACTGATTACTTCACAATTTTCAACACTGCCAAGAGAGTAAAGTGACGACGCTCACGCCGAGCGGCGTGGGCTTTACTCATCTTTATTTGGCAGTATGGTAGTGAAGACCTCAGTAGCGGATAAATTAAGAGTGTTGTCCGCGCTTTATTTTATGTGTGTATTAGAATATTCAGGACAAAAAAATAAATTTTAAAATTAAAGGTCTGTTTAAGGAACGGACGTAAAACAAAATTTCAAATGAAAAAGATTTTTTTCAATGTAACTGCTTGTATTTGTGCAGGTTTACTTTTTGCAGG
>BNTR01000340.1 GCA_025996755.1 Bacteroidia bacterium | reverse complement strand
CAGACCGCTGGGCGAGGCGTGTGGCGCGGCTCAATGGCGGCTCTCCCACCGTTTCGGTCTATGAATTTGATGCCAATTTGGTAAAAAATCTGCGCGAATTAACCTTTCCGGTGCCAAATGAAGCGTGGCTCCAATTTGTTTCAGACAACCGCAATCAAATTCATCTTGCACAGCCTTACGATTTGGTGATTGGTCCGGTGGCAAATGATGATGTTTTCACTACTTTGCAGGCTTATTTTGCAGGTGTTTTGGATGCCGAAGAAACACTTAAACGCTTGAAAATAAAGGATTTATTCGACCAATATGTGTTCAAGACAACAAAAGCATTGGATTTTCTTAAATTTACGGAATACAGGGAGGTGAGCGATGATGGCAACTAAGACATATTGGGCAATTCCCGCCAAGGTTATTGAACTTATTGTGCGGAATTATGGCATTGCAGAGGCGGAGGCGGTGGATTTGTTCTACAATTCGCAGGTGTATGCCTGGTATGAGGATGAGGAAACAGGATTTTGGCATTTCGACCCATTGTTGCTGTTTCAATTGTTTAATGAGGAAAAAACGACCGGCAAGATAACACTTCCGGAAATGATATTATGAACAGGGAAGCACGGTTTTTGGTGTATCTGATTGAGAACTACAAGCAGCAAAAAGGGCTGAATGGCAGGGCAGTGGCGGCGTTGTTCAAACAGCACAAGGTGTATGATTTTGTCATAGAGATGTATGATTTGCTTCACGTGGAGGGTCCGCGTGCCAATGAATACATTATTGATGAATACCTTGAACGTGCAGGCATTACTCCTCCGAAGCGGGTCTTGACCGGCGAGGCGAGCTATCTTTAAGGGTAAAATTCGACAAAAAAATGGGTCATATTTTGCAAAATGCGAAAAATGACCCTTTTTTTGTCAAAAAGTGGACTTTTTTTTTGATTTTTATTCGTAATATTGCACCGTGAATTGTGAAAGAAGGCAATTCACGAAATAGTATTTTACAAATTTAATAAAAAAAAACAATGTGTATGAAAAACAAATTCTTAAAAAACGGCTCACTTGCAGTGCTTATGTGCGTTGCAGCGGTCTGTACGGGGGGGGGGG
>BNTR01000339.1 GCA_025996755.1 Bacteroidia bacterium | reverse complement strand
GGTGAATTTGTACATCCCTATAAACGCAATCAGCACACTACGTGGTACATCATTTATGATAAAATCAGAGACTGTATTTATCTTCAAAAACTAATAAACAATTATTTGTCTGTTTAGAACCTTTGCCGTATTGTCTGAACCATGATTTTTACAAGATTAAGGAGTTATAGGTGTAGGAAACTTGTGCCGCACTGCTTGCTGTGAGCAGTAAACTTGCGATTGTGAGTAAAAACCTGTTTTTCATATTTATATCTAAATTATTATTATATGACTACTGGATATGATACCTAAAAAATTAGTGCCTTTGCAGGCGAAATAAAAATAACAAGCAAGATGAACTTACTGAATTTTACAACGACCTTTCCGGATGAGCAAAGTTGCAAACTCAAATGGAAAGAAATGCGCGACAAGGCAGGCATAGTATGCCCCCATTGTGGAAGTACGACACATTACTGGAAGTCGGACAAAGAATGTTATGAGTGCAAAAAGTGCAAATACCGCCAGAGCTTGCGCTGCAATACCATCATGCACATGTCCAAACTGCCTTTTCGCTATTGGTTCGTGGCATTTCATTTGCTTACTTCCACCAAGAAAAGCTTTTCAACCAAAGAGTTACAACGCCAATTGGGGCACAAAAACTATGACGCGATTTGGGCATTGTTGCACAAATTGCGTATGGCGATGGGCACCCGCGATGCACAATACACTTTATCCGGCGTATTGGAACTTGATGAAGGCTTTTTTTCGACAGAAAGACAAGAAGAAGAAGAAAAGCAAAGTGTTGGTAGTAGCAGAAAGCACGCCTGTAGCGGAAGGCGAACAAAAAGACAAATCGCGTAAGGTAAATCATATCAAGATCGCCCGCAAGTGATACGCAAGGAGGATAATGGTAAGGTACTACCGTGGGTACATATTGCCATTAGCAATGCTAAAAGAATGATACTCAATACGTTTCACGATGTCAAGCCGGAGTATTTGCAAAGTTATTTGAACGAGTTTTGTTACACATTCAATCGGCGATATTTTGGCGAACGCCAGTTTGACCGCCTCTTAGTGGCGGGGGTGGCTTATAAAAATGAATTTAGGTATCATATCC
>BNTR01000338.1 GCA_025996755.1 Bacteroidia bacterium | reverse complement strand
CGCCGACATGGTCGAAATCAATAAAGATGTCGCCGAAGTTCTGAAACGAGCCTCGCTCAGTCGTATTGCCCGACCAGAGCGTCTTGTCGTTGAACTGGATGTGTTCGTGTTCCACACCGCCGAAAACGGTACGATTAGCGTTAAAGATGCTGATGCGGCAACTGTTTTGCTGGTCGCTGCCACTGATTACGACCCCGCTTCTCCTGATTATCTCACGAAGGCGGATTGGCGCAAGGCGTTGCAAACAGACCTCTCTAAGGCAATATCGAAAGGCTATGCCGCTTTGTATAAAACACATGAACAAGATTATCAAGCCTTGTTTAAGCGGGTGACTTTGAACGTGGGCAACAATGTGGAACCGACTGTTTTCACCGATAATTTGCTGAAAAGATATTCAGCAGGTCACTACAACCTAAATCTGCCGCCATCGCACGCCACGAAGGGTGCACTATCGCTTCATTGTAAATATAATTGATAAAAGGCGATGCACATTCGGCAAGATTGGCGGATTCCGTTTGCCAATAATTCATCTGCACATTGATATTGGAATGAATATCGGCTTCCCAAGGCGGATTGTTGGTATTGCTCCACAACCCCTGCAAGTTGGACGGCAAGTCAAGCCCCTGACGGGAAGTCGCAATAGTCAGGTAACGCCCATATTGAAAGAACAACGCATCCACATAGGGGTTGTAGTGACCTGCTGAATATCTTTTCAGCAAATTATCGGTGAAAACAGTCGGTTCCACATTGTTGCCCACGTTCAAAGTCACCCGCTTAAACAAGGCTTGATAATCTTGTTCATGTGTTTTATACAAAGCGGCATAGCCTTTCGATATTGCCTTAGAGAGGTCTGTTTGCAACGCCTTGCGCCAATCCGCCTTCGTGAGATAATCAGGAGAAGCGGGGTCGTAATCAGTGGCAGCGACCAGCAAAACAGTTGCCGCATCAGCATCTTTAACGCTAATCGTACCGTTTTCGGCGGTGTGGAACACGAACACATCCAGTTCAACGACAAGACGCTCTGGTCGGGCAATACGACTGAGCGAGGCTCGTTTCAGAACTTCGGCGACATCTTTATTGATTTCGACCATGTCGGCG
>BNTR01000337.1 GCA_025996755.1 Bacteroidia bacterium | reverse complement strand
AATGATGCAGGAAGGGTACGGATTTTTGCGCTCGTCGGATTATAATTACCTCTCGTCGGCAGACGACGTGTATGTGTCGCAGTCGCAAATCAAACTCTTTGGCTTGAAAACGGGCGACGTGGTGGAAGGTCCCGTCCGCCCGCCAAAAGAGGGCGAGAAGTTTTTCCCGTTAGTTAAAGTCGATTTAATCAATGGGTTACGCCCCGAAGCGGTGCGCGACCGTGTGCCTTTCGACCACTTGACACCGCTGTTTCCGGACGAGAAATTTCACCTCGTGAAGAGCCTCAGCCCCAAACTGATGGATAAACTGTCGCCGCGCATCGTGGATTTGTTTTCGCCGATTGGCAAGGGGCAACGCGGACTGATTGTGGCGCAGCCCAAGACAGGTAAAACAGTGCTGCTCAAAGATATAGCGAACTCCATCGCGTGGAATCACCCCGAAGTGTATATGATTGTGCTGCTGATTGACGAGCGACCGGAGGAAGTTACCGATATGCAGCGCAGCGTGGATGCCGAAGTGATTGCCTCCACGTTTGACGAGCCGGCAGAACGCCATGTGAAAATCGCCGATATTGTCCTCAACAAAGCCAAACGTATGGTCGAATGCGGTCACGATGTCGTGATTTTGCTCGATTCCATCACCCGCCTGGCACGTGCCTACAACACCGTTCAGCCCGCTTCGGGCAAGGTGCTTTCGGGCGGGGTGGATGCCAACGCGCTGCAAAAGCCCAAACGCTTTTTCGGTGCCGCACGCAACATCGAAAACGGCGGTTCGCTGACCATTATTGCCACGGCACTGACCGACACAGGCTCCAAAATGGACGATGTCATCTTTGAAGAATTTAAGGGCACCGGCAATATGGAACTGCAATTAGACCGCAAATTGGCAAACAAGCGCGTCTATCCTGCCGTCGATATTACCGCCTCAAGCACGCGCCGCGACGATTTGTTGCAGGAACGCGACACCGTCAATCGTATGTGGGTGCTCCGCAAAATCCTCGCCGATATGAACAGTATGGAGGCAATGGAATTTGTGAAAGACCGTATGGAAAAGACATACAGCAACGAAGAATTTTTGCTTTCGATGAATGGATAGTCCAAAAACAGCG
>BNTR01000336.1 GCA_025996755.1 Bacteroidia bacterium | reverse complement strand
CTCTTTTTATTATACTAACGGAAATCGAAAGGTTTTAGTATTTAAAATTTGTTAAATTTTGATGCGTTTGCCCTGAACACAGGGCAGGGCAAATGCATCTTAAATTTTTGTACTTTTGCAGTAAAAAATCAACCGCCTGAAAGGCATAAAACAGTAAAAAGATGAATATTCAAACAAAAATTCAACACCGCCGTTCTGTGCGGACTTACACGGGCGAACCGTTAAAAACAGAACATATCTTTGCAATTAAGCATTTTATTGCAGAACTCCGCCCGCTCTATGATGCAAAGGTGCGAATAGAAATGCTGGGGGTTTTAGACAGCAACAGCCCTGTAAAACTTGGCACTTATGAAAAAATAGCAGCAACAGCCGACATTTATGCACTTCCTCTGTCAATGGTGCGTTTAGCACCTTCGGGACACAATCGTCAAGAGTGGCGCGTCGTAAAAGAAAATGACGTTTTGCATTTCTACAAAACACCTTCTCCAACTGCCTCTATCGACACAGGCATTGCGCTCTGCCATTTTGTAGAAACGTGTAAAGAATTGAATATAAACGGTAATTTAGTTTTTTTATCAAAAAAATCTGAAAACGGTTTACAATATGTGGTTTCGTGGGTGAAGAAGTTGTCTGAACCACGATTTTAATAAGATTTTCAAGATTAACAGGATGGAGGATTGGCGGGATTTTGATAATTCTGCTAATCCTCTTTTCTTGAAAATCCTGATTCAGGGGTGCACTCCAAATTTCCCTTTTCTACATAGGGTCAATGCAAGCCTTCGATGCCTTTCAATTCTTTCGGGGAGAGTCCCGTTATTCTGATGACTAAGTCGAGGGACATCCCTTCTTGAATGCACTTTTGTGCGATTTCATACGTGGCGTGTTGGATGCTTTTTTGGATATTTTGCATTCCTTGCTGCACACCTTGCTGCATACCTTGTTGGAAGCCCACTGCACGACCCTCTTGCAAGCCTTCTTCACGGCCATCTTCACGAGCACACTCGTATTCATTTCGTACATCGTTGTACTTTAACAGATTTTTTGTGTACGTTGTCATATCTTCTTCTTTTAAATTTTCAAATTCTGCCAATTCAAACAGTTCATCAAACA
>BNTR01000335.1 GCA_025996755.1 Bacteroidia bacterium | reverse complement strand
AGTAAAGGTTCACGGGGTCTTTTCGTCCCATTGCGGGTAATCGGCATCTTCACCGATACTACAATTTCACCGAGCTCATGGTTGAGACAGTGAGAAGATCGTTACACCATTCGTGCAGGTCGGAACTGATACTTTTTTGATATTTTTTAATTTTTCATAAAAAACAGTTCTGCAATCCAAAAATAATTCGTAAATTTGCCGCCGAAATAAAAAAAATGAACGTTATGAATAAACAGTTTTTTTATCAGAATGGCAATCAGAAAGATGGTCCGTTCTCAAGCGAACAACTCAAAGGGAAAATCAACAAAGATACCCTGATTTGGTATGCTGAAATTGAAGATTGGAAACCTGCGCAAGAGATTGAAGAATTAATTCCGATACTTCAATTGAGTCCTCCGCCAATTTCTATGAACAAAATTGAGAAAATGGACAATCAAGAAAATGAAAATGCCCCATCGAATCTAAAAAAGATTGATAGAAAACAAATGAAAAAGTCAATTTTGGTTGTGTCTATCATGGGTATAGTTTATGCTTGCGCCTCCAAGACACTAATAGAAAAAAGGAGTATATATCTTTTGGATTTGTTGGTTTATTGGTTGTGTTGGTTGGCTGTATCTTTTTTTCTGGTTTTTTTGTTTGCTTGTCTTCAAAAGTTTTTTGTAAAGAAAAAATTACTTGAAGCATGGATGGACACATCAATCACCGTATCCATTATTTTCTTCGTATTATTATTATTAGGTATTATTGTTAGTATAACGAAATAATTTATGAGCCTAATTTACACACTATTATTTGCATTTTGCACGTCTACAGTATTTGCTCAACCCGTGTCTGAAAACGAGTTAGGGGATTATTTGAGTATCAAAGATCATCCTAAAGCAAAAGAGGTTAATATGAAAATAAAAGTTCCTATTGGTTGGGAAATAGAAGAAGGGGATAGACCCAATGTTGTTAAAAAATTCACATATAACCTCAATACATATATGATTCTCGTCAAAGAAAATATGAAATTCTTTTCAAAAAAAGAAATCAGAAAAATACTTTCGGATGACAATTTTGTTGAAAATTATATAAATGAAATAATTTCAGGATACAAAAATGCCAAAGTTT
>BNTR01000334.1 GCA_025996755.1 Bacteroidia bacterium | reverse complement strand
ATGTGAAATCGTTGGTCAGGGTAAAGTTCGCGCTTGCCTGCACGAAAGCGGTCTTGGCGAAGTTCGTAATGGCTACCGTGGGGGTGGCGGTCGCCGGCAGCACGTAATTGCTCACCGTGAGTTTGACCCGCGCACTTTCAAACAGTTCACCGTCGGTGACGGCAACGAAATAAGCCCCCACCGGTATATCCGAAGTGTGGCTAAGAGTGAGGGTCTTGTCGGAGTATGACATGCTCACGTTGTCTATAAGCACATTTCCCACTGCCGAGGAGTACAATTTCCATACGGGGACGGGGTTGGAGTAAGCATTGAGCATTAAGAAAGAAACGCTTGCTTGCTTTTCGGCAGACTTGGCAACGGTGGCGTTTTCGGGCAGCGGAGCCGGCGTTCGTCCCTTTTCGTAGGGGGTTATAGACAATCCCTTCCGCTTACTTTCGCTCTTGCCCATGTCGGTAACGGCAACCCAGTATTCCCTTTCCGGCAGGTTCGAGGTGTGCGTCAGGGTCAGGATTTCGCCGCTGAGCGTTGCCGTTACGCCGGGAACAAGTGTCGTGCTTTCTTCTCCGGGCAGCATATACAGTCTCCATTCCGAGAGGGCGGAATACACCCCTGCGTTGTCAAGGGTGAAAGTCACGCGAGCCTGCGCTTCGGTGGACTTGGCAACGATGGCGATGCTCGTCTCAGGGGTGTCGGTTTGTTCCTGATTAAGCACCGTGAGCGGCACCCGCTCGCTTTCCGATTTGCCCGGGTCGGTGGCGGAAACATAGTAAGTCGCAGGAATAATATCTTTGCTGTGCATCAGCACCAGCATCGTGCCATTATTGCACGATGCGGTCATGTTCGCCGCCAATTTCTGTCCGGTTTTCGAAGGATATACTTTCCATTCGGCATCGAGGTACTCGGAGGTCAGATAAAATTCCACTATCCTCTGCGTGGGGGCGCGTTTCACCGCGACATCGTCGAACACCCCCGGCATACTGGTCTGCTCCACCACCGCCTGCGAGTCGCTGCATTGACCCAGCACGAAAGGTGCCAACAGCGCAATCGCTAAACCTTTTAATCCTTTTAATCCTTTCACATTTGCTTTCATTGTCTTCATCTTTTTATGATACATAACTTACTTATAATAACGCG
>BNTR01000333.1 GCA_025996755.1 Bacteroidia bacterium | reverse complement strand
GGTGCCAAAGCCGGAGACCTGATTGCGGATGAGTTCCGTAGAACTTTGTCCGAGACTGACCATCAGCACCACCGACGAGATGCCGATGATGATGCCGAGCATCGTTAGCACGGCGCGTTTTTTATTCAGCAGCAGGGCTTGCCATGCAATTTTAATGAGATTTTTTGTTTTCATTGTGTTTATTTTTTAATTATTCTTCTTATTGTTTGAATTTCCGCCAGTCGCTGATATGCTTTCAGCCCGGCAATTCTTCCAGCATCCGGCGAGCCGATTGGGTTTCAACTTGGGCATCGTTCACAATATTCCCGTCGTGCAGCAGAATGGTGCGCTCTGTGAAGGTGGCAATATCCGGCTCGTGGGTAACAAAGACGATGCTTTTCCCTTTGGCGTGAAGTTCTTGAAAAAGACACATTATCTCGTAAGAGGTGCGCGTGTCGAGGTTTCCGGTGGCTTCGTCGGCGAGCAGCATCACCGGGTCTGCGGCAAGGGCGCGGGCAATGGCGACCCGTTGTTGCTGCCCTCCGGACATTTGGTTGGGCGAATGACGCATACGCTCTTTCAATCCCACTTGCAGCAATGCCTGTTCGGCGCGTTCGTGGCGTTGTTTGTCGGACACCGTGTTGTTGTAAAGCAGGGGCAGTTCCACCTGTTCCAGTGCCGATGTGCGTGGCAGGAGGCTGTAGTTTTGGAACACAAAGCCGATTTTGCGGTTGCGTATGGTGGACAATTCGTCTTCCGAGAGGTCTTTCACTGAAATGCCGTCAATCCGGTATTCGCCGGCATTGGGTCGGTCGAGGCATCCGAGGATGTTCAGGAGGGTCGATTTCCCACTGCCGCTCGTCCCCATAATGCTGACAAATTCGCCTTCATTGATGCCAAAGGATATGCCTTTGAGTGCCTGCACTTTCTCGCCGCCCACTTCAAATGACCGGCAGAGGTTTTCTATTTTAATTATTGATTTCATATCTGATTTTATTTCTTTTTACCTGTATTATAAGCCTTTACCACGCCTTCGCCTTCGCGGATGCCCGATTGGACGATGATGTTGATGCCATCGTTGATGCCTGTTTCAATCGTGCGTTGCTCCGCCTTGCCGTTCATCGCAATCATCACGGAGCGGCGGTCGGCAGAGAGTG
>BNTR01000332.1 GCA_025996755.1 Bacteroidia bacterium | reverse complement strand
TGATTTTGTGGTAGAGTGCTCCATACCAGTTGCCGGTGTTCCAGGAGGTCTTAAATCCAAGTTCGGCGGAATGGGTAAATTGCGGGTGCAAAGCCGGATTGCCTACCTTCACGATTTCCGCATCGTCATATTTGGGGAAAATACGGATATCCACTTCGTTCGGACGGTCAACTCGCCGATTATAAAAAAGGCTGATTTTATTCCGTTCATTGAACTTGTATGCCAGCCGAACAGTCGGAAAAGGCTCGATATAATTGTAGCCGTCGCTTTTGTAGGTCGGATGAAGAGGGTTTACTTCGTATTTCAGATTCACATATTCGACACGCAAACCGAGTTCCGCTTCCCAGCGTTGGCTTTCATAGACGTAATTGCCATACAGCGAAGGGATAAGTTCCTTGTAAGTGGCTTTTCCTCCGGCGGAAGCATCAAAGGCGGGTGTCTCTTCGTCGGCATGGAACTGCATATCGGTGGGTATATCCCTTATGCGGAACTTGACGCCCGTTTCCAACCGCCCGTTTTTCAGCGGTTTTATGTAATCAACATTGAAATCCATCACCTGTTCGTCCGAAAGGAGTTTATACCAGTCATAATATCCTTTTGGGGCAGCGGTCAGTATATTGTCGAAAAAATATTTTTCATCTTCACGGTGGAAAGTGTAGTTGAAGCCCACATTCAGCAAATGTCCCGCTTCCTTGAATTTATGTCGCCAGGCGGCGGTAGCCATAACGGTTGTTTTCAGTTCGTCTTCGAGGAATTTCCAAAGGCGGCGGCGTTTCGTAAGGTCGGCGTTGAAGAAGGGCTGGTCGCCGTGGTCAAGCAGTTTCTCACCGCCGTACAATCCCGAAACGGTAAGAACGTTGTTTGGGTCAATATCCCAATCAGCACCCATTTTCAGGGTAGTAAAATGCGTGTCGCGGTTTCGTTGGAGTTGGCTTCGCACAATGTTTCCGTCCGAATAGGTGCGTGTAACATATTCATTCTTATTCAGCGTTTCGGTATATAAATAGTCGCCCTGAAAAAAGAGATTGACCTTTTCTTTCCGGTAATTGACCGACAGCGATGGATTGACTTTGGGCGTTCCGGTGTATTGCGGGCGCATATCGGGCAGATTTTTCTGTCGCTCCCACAAAGCACCCATG
>BNTR01000331.1 GCA_025996755.1 Bacteroidia bacterium | reverse complement strand
CAAAAAAGGATTTTGTGTGGATAAGCCATACCGTCAAGCGTTACAACCAACTTGTAATCGTGTTTACAGGGGTCGGACTCATCATGCTGTTGGCATCCACATTTGTGTATGATTTATGGCTTGGGAAAGGGATGGTGTCTATCCCCTTTCAGATGTCGATGTGGTGCCTGATTAACGTGGCAGTATCCATGTTTGGAGCGATTTATGTGAACCTGCTCAACGGGATTGGCGTTGTGAAGATACAATACTATGCAAGTTTGGTGACGCCATTCCTGTTTATTGGGCTGTGCTGGCTGATGATTGACCGATGGCATTGGGGGGTATATAGTTTGTTCATCGCCTTTGTAGTGTCCAACGTGAATGGGGTGATATTGGCTCCATTGCAGTATCATAAAATTTTCAGGCAGGGGAAAGGAGGATTATGGAAAGCGTGAAACCCATGGGCAAAACTCCCGTGCAGCAATACCTCACGCGCTTCTTGTTGGGGATATTGATTTATTCTGTTGCCACGGTCATTATGCCCTTGGAGGTAGTGCCGGGGAGTATTATGAACATCATCCAATTGGTGGCATTGGGGCTTTATGGATATTATTGGACGAAATTGGCATCACTGCAAAATATCTACTCACGGTATTTGCGTACTGCCATTTTTCTCCTTTTGGCTTGGCAGTGCTACATCCTCTTTCACGGATTTATTTTTAGTTATCCCTACCTCAAAGAATATCTTTTTAGTAATGGCTATCGTCTATTGCCGTATTTAGTGCCATTGGTCGTGTTTATTCCGGTCAATAATCCGTTTTTTTTGCAAAAATTATTTGGCTATATCCATCGGTTTGGCATATTCTCTCTCTGCGCTTTTCCGTTTCTTTTTTTCGTTTTAACCTCCGACCAAGGTTTTTCTGAGCAGTATATCTGGGTGTTTGCGATTGGAAGCGGGCTGACTTTGCTGACTGCTTTTGAGCATCCGAAGAAAAATGTGCAGATTGCGGTGATTACGATGTTGGTGGGCTTGCTTTTGGCGAGTATTATGGCACGCCGCAACATTATGCTGTCGTGCAGTGGTTTTTTACTGTTTGCGCTTTTTCTCATCATTCTTGTAAACAGGAATATCACGCTTGCAAAGAAATTTGGTTTTATCT
>BNTR01000330.1 GCA_025996755.1 Bacteroidia bacterium | reverse complement strand
TATTCCGTACTTTTCGTCATCGCCAAAAATATGTTTAAACGCCGCTTCAAACGACCACGGGACGACTTCGAGCGTCGAGCGATTGAATTTGCGGAGGAAATCGGGGTCTTTCGTTTGGCTTAGCCAATAGAGGAAATAGCCCGTTGTGCGGTAGCCTTTCAGGTAATCGCCGCCCTTGGGGCGGTCTGTGGAGTCGAACGGACCAAACGCACCGCACGCCACGCGCACGGCATCTGCCATCCCTTCGATGAATGCCCAATATTGTCCGCCGTCGGAATAGGTGCCGCAGCCTTGCGGCTCAAGTTGGTAGGCGTGCGTCAGTTCGTGGTAGAGCACGCCGCGCGTTTCGTAATCCAACTTCGCCGTGTCGCCGCCCGCAAAGTTCTTTTCAATCCAGCGGGTGCTATAGACGATGTAGATGTGCTCTCCGTGACCGCCTTTGGCTGAAACGCCATCGTAATCTTTCAATTCATAGTGAATGATTTTGAGTTTCGGGATGCTGTCGGTCGGCAAAAAATAGAGCGTTTTCAACACCTGTAAGGCATTTTCTTTGATGTAGGCATCCGGATTGGGGATGATGCGGGCATAGATTTTCGAGCCGTCCGTTTCGGGGGCTTTATCGACAAAATCGACGTTGCCGACAAAATAATTGTCCCAATCGCCCTGCCGGGTCAATGAATAGGGCTTGGAATCTGCCGCCAATCCCCTGCTTTTGTTGGGCGTGGATGCCATTTCAAACACTATTTCGCCGCCGCTCATGATGTCGGCGTGGCGGATATAAAGTTTGTCGTAGGGCTTCCCGTTCAGTTTCACCGACTTGACGTAGCGATTTTTGTCGCTCACTTTGGGGGCTTTGACGACCAGCGTTTTGCCGTTGCCGAGTTGGAGTTTCAGTTCGGGCAGGTAGGGCGCGCCCAGCACATATTCGTCGCTGCCGGGGCAAACAGGGTAAAAGCCCATCGCGGAGAAGATATACCACGCCGACATTTGCCCGCAGTCGTCGTTGCCGCACAAGCCGTCGATGTCGTTTTTGTACATCCGGTTGAGGATTTCCCGTGTCCAATATTGCGTTTTCCACGGCTGCGAAGTCCATGCATACAGATAGGGGATGTGGTGGCTTGGCTCGTTGCCGTGCACATAACCGCCCAG
>BNTR01000329.1 GCA_025996755.1 Bacteroidia bacterium | reverse complement strand
GAGCCGATTTTAGCCTCATCCCGTAGCCACTAATCATTTGATTATAGGGACTATATCCAAATGTATTCAATGCAGGAACCGAAAATGACGGGATTTCCAAATGCTCCTGCCCACCGAAAAAAACGCTGTGAGATTTCCCTAAATCATTGCGTTGCTGCATATAAGGCGACCATATATTGGTGGGGCGAATTGGGTTGAATTCCCATGAATGCTTGTAAATCTTATCCAACGAAGCATCGTACATACCCGCCAACACTTCGGCATAAATCGGTTTGCCGTTTGCATCTTTAATAGCAATGCGCCACTCCTCTTTGCTTCCGGGCAGCAGTTTATCGCGGAAAACGGTGGTTGTGATTGCCAATTTTTTGTCGGGCTGCTTTTTCAGAATGCGCACCGTTTTGGTGTAAAACTGTTCGTTTTTGATAAAACTGAATACCGCCGAAATGCCATCGCCGTAACTGTCTAAAAACGGAATTTCGAGCGTGCGAATTTCATTCTTGAGCACAAACCGCTGCACCGACAGTTTTTTGTTGTCCGCAAACAGTTCATACAGCACATACACCATTTTTTCGGACGAACCGTAGCGAATGGTCGCCTTTCCGCCCACTTTACACGCTATTTCATCGGGTGTGAGCATCCATTGCGTGGCAAAAACCGGTGGCTTTTTGTCGCTCTCCGATGCCAGTGTAAAATCTTGTTCCATAGTCACTTCGCGCCCCTGCTCGTCGTTGGCTTTTGCGGTTAGTTTATAGGCACCGGATGGCAGATTTTTGAGTTGGGGCAGTATCTCTTTGCCCGCTTCAAATACGCCTGATGCCACTTTTTTGTCGCCCGCCAAGATTTCAAAACTGCCCTTGACGGCAATGGGCTGATTGGATAAATTCAGGGCATCAATGGTGATTTTTGGCAGTTTGTCTTTATTTACAACAAACAGCAATCCTCTGATTGTCAGCGACATAGATTTGTCGCCGATGGAGAAATGCGTGGTCGAACTTTGCATTTCGCCGTTGGTGTCCGTCACGGTGGCTTCTATATTATAGGTGTAAAAAACGTTTGGGTTGTGCAGGTCGTTGGGGGCTTTTTCGGCGGCAAAGGTGATTTCAAATTTGCCGTCAGAGTTGGTGTGCGCTATGCCGGAGGCTACCTGTTGCG
>BNTR01000328.1 GCA_025996755.1 Bacteroidia bacterium | reverse complement strand
ACCCGTTCTGCCATACCCATCGCGCCGCCGGTAACGTCACTCTCTGCCACGAGGACGATGCTGCTGTTTTTGGATTTGCGAAAACCGTGGTGTATCAACTCTTCCAACTGGTCAACTTCCTGCCAGATTTCCGGAATAATCGCCGCCTCCGCGCCCGAAGCAATCGCGCCGTTGAGAGCCAAAAAGCCCGCATTGCGCCCCATCACTTCGATGAAAAACAGCCGCTCGTGCGACGAAGCCGTGTCGCGAATCTTATCCACCGCCTCCATAATCGTGTTGAGCGCGGTGTCGTAGCCAATCGTGGTGTCTGTGCCAAACAGGTCGTTGTCTATCGTGCCCGGAAGCCCCACGATGGGGAAATTAAATTCCTGCGCAAAAATGCGCGCACCGGTCAGCGAGCCGTCGCCGCCAATCACCACCAGAGCGTCGATACCCTCTTTTTGGATGGTTTCGTAGGCTTTTTGACGCCCCGATGCCTCGCGAAATTCCAAACAGCGAGCCGTTTTCAAAATCGTGCCCCCGTGCTGAATGATGTTGCTGACATTGTTGGTCTTAAACTCCTGAATTTCGCCCGTCAGCAACCCCTTATAGCCTCTGTAAATACCTTTGACGGTTAGTTGTTTGTAAATCGCCGCGCGGGTTACAGCCCTAATCGCCGCGTTCATACCCGGAGCATCGCCACCGGATGTCAAAATCCCTACTGTCTTTATTTCACTCATATATATTGTATTATTTTTCTGAATAAATTTTGTCCCATTTATCGTAATTGGCGTTGTCCTGCAACTGATAGTAGATGTTGCGCAGCGCAAACACGGCATCGGAATCCTCCGGATTGAGGTCGTAGGCTTTCTCAAAATAGGGAGCAGCCGTCTTGAAATCGTCTTCAAACTCCTTTTTTGCGGTATCATACTTTTTCTTATCGGCAATATCGCCACTCTCGGTGCGCTTTTCAACGCCACGGTTGTAATACATACGCCCAAGGTGTGAAAGAGCCTCGGCATTGTTCGGGTCAACCGCCAACGCCTTTTCGATGCTGACAATAGCCTGCGGGATGTCGTTTTTCTTTTCATACACAAGTCCCAGCACATAAAGGAATTGCGAATTTTGGGGGTCAGCGTCAATGGCTTTATTCAGATACTTAATGGCTTCGTCC
>BNTR01000327.1 GCA_025996755.1 Bacteroidia bacterium | reverse complement strand
GGACAAGCCCGACGATGTTGTGGAACTGTTTATGCCTTCCGGCTTGGCGGGCGGGGAGGCGTTCAAGGCGAACACCTGTATGGCGTGTAACTGGCTGATTGGACGCGAGAAATACGCCGCGCTGGGCGAGGCGGAAGATTTACACGTTTCTCCGGCTGCCGCGTTGGCAGGCAAGGTTTACGGCACGCTGATGTCGCAAATCACGGCAGGCAAGAAGCACGGCGGCATCAACGAGGTCGAAAACGTGGTTTTCAGCCTGAAAAAAAGCGAGATTTCGCAGTTAGACACGCTGGGGCTGATTCCGATGGTGAATGAATACGGCAAGGTGATGGCTTTTTCGGGCAAGACGCTTTTCAACGGCGACAATTTGGGCTTGCAGACCTATTCCGTTGTCCGCGTGTTTGACTACATTTCAAAAGTGCTGTTCGACTTCCTGAACCGGCGGGCGTTTGAAAACTGGAGCGGCAAGACCGAGCGCGACTTGCGGGGCGAAATCATCAAGTTTGTCGTAATTCTGTCGCAACTCATTGGCTACGTGGTCGATAAATCGCGAATTGTCCAAGTCCGTCACCTGCTCCGCCGATGCGTTGACGATGGAAATGTTCGCCAATTTGTCCGTCTCCGTGTTTTTGTAAAACAGCATAACGTTTCGGTAGGATTTTTCCAACTCGCGGACGGCTTCCACCGCAATCAACTGATTGTTTGACAGCACTTTGGACACCGTTTCCAACTTGCTGCGCGACACCTCCAGCATCTCCGCAATGGACGCGGAACTGCTCAACAGGTCAATCCACAGATGGATGCGATTTTTCAACTCCTCACGCGCCGATTTGCGATTGTCGTCCAGCAAAAAGGCGCGCTTGCGCGCCGTCCGGTCGGGATTCATCGCGGCAATGCCCTCCACCGCCGATTCCAAAAAGTTGAATCCGCCCAAGCGAGCCAACCGCTCCAAAGAATCCTGCAAAGTATGCTGCGCCGGAGCCTGTTCCGCCATACCATTGCGCCCTTCCACAATGTCATTGCGGGCTTGACCCGCAATCCCCTGTTGTCTTTCTAACTGTAACTCAGCCATTTCCTTCCATTATTAAGTTTCAACCGTTTCCATTTCACTCGCAATCGCCAGCAGCGAATCAATAAACGCCTGCTTCGTCTCCGGATTT
>BNTR01000326.1 GCA_025996755.1 Bacteroidia bacterium | reverse complement strand
CCTTCGCCTTCGCGGATGCCCGATTGGACGATGATGTTGATGCCATCGTTGATGCCTGTTTCAATCGTGCGTTGCTCCGCCTTGCCGTTCATCGCAATCATCACGGAGCGGCGGTCGGCAGAGAGTGCCTCAATCGGTATTGTAATCCCCTTTTGCACGTCCACTTCCACCGAGATATTTGCCGTCATACCGGGGAAAAGTTTGCCTTCGAGGTTGGGGGCATCCACAATCACGGTGTATGTAACCACCCCGTTGGTCACTTTCGGCTGAAGGCGTATCTGGCTGACCGTTCCCTCGAACGTGAGGTCGGTGTAGGCATCCACCGCAAAAGAGACCCGCTGTCCAAGTTTCACCTTCCCCATATCGGCTTCGTCCACGTCGGCTTCCACCTGCATTTTGGTGAGGTCTTTGGCGATGGTAAACAGTGTGGGGGTGGCAAACATCGCCGCCACGGTCTGACCGGTATTCACCGCCCGATGGAGCACCACGCCGTCGATGGGCGAATAGATGTAGGCGTAGGACAAGTCCACTTTTGCCTGATGGTAGGTGGCGCGGGCATTGTCCAGCGTTGTCTGCGCCTGCGTCAGCTTGTTGGTCGCCTCTTCGTAACTCGCCTTTGTGGCGGCATTGCCCTCATAGAGTTGCTTGGTGCGTTCAAAAACCGACCGTGCATAGTCCAGTTCGCTCTGTGCACTGTGTAGCGAGGCGGTAGCCTGATTAAGTTTCTCCTGCAAGGTGAGTTTATCCAACTCGGCAAGGAGTTGTCCTTTTTTCACGTGCGCATTGAAATCCGTGTAGATTTTCTCAATCACGCCCGACACTTGCGTGCCCACCTCCACCACTTCCACCGGCTGAATATATCCGGTAGCCGTAACGCTGATTTCCACCACGCCCTCTTCGGCAGCAAACGTATCCATCTGCCCCTCTTTCGAGCCACAACTCATCCCAATCACTGCCGGCATAATCCCTGCCAACCCAATAATGATACCTTTCTTTGTCTTCATAACTTTTAATTTTTAATTCGTAATTTTTAATTGTAAATGTTCTCTACTGATGAAGACAAATGAGGCGGGGAAATATTTTATGGGATTGTGATAAGATTTTCAAGATTACCAAGAAAAAAATAACAGAATCGTTTTACACAATCCTGTTAATTTTGAAAAATTTTCCGCAA
>BNTR01000325.1 GCA_025996755.1 Bacteroidia bacterium | reverse complement strand
AGCGGTTGGAGGGGGCTGTGCAGCAGAAAATCCCGACGGGACTGTTGAGTTCCTGGCAATATTATGTAGGGGGGGGATTTTTTGCGGACACGCAATCGACCTATTTCGTTGATTTTCAGTTGTTTCAGCAACAAAACATTCCACAATCGTGGAGCGACCCCATTGGCGGCACGTTTCACGCCCTCAGAAGCGAGTGGTATCACGCCGCCGATTCCTACGTGCAAGCCCATTTCATGTACGAATCGCCGCTACTGTTTTTAAAACTGTTCAAATACGCCCCCAAAGACATCCTCAACGAGCGCCTCTATTTCAGCCAGTTATACACCCCCGCGCAGCCCAGCTACACCGAAATAGGCTACGGATTCGGCAACTTTTTCCTCAACACGGGCATCTTCGCCGCCTTCGACCGATGGAAATTCGACTCCATCGGCGGCAAATTTGTTGTGAATTTTTAGCCACTACCCTTTGCGTCCGCCGAATTTTTTGATGCCTTTGAAAAGAGAAGTCCTGAATGGCAGTTGAAAAGCAAGCCACGTTACCGATAAAAACAGTTTTTTTCTTTTCAGATGCTTTATTTCATTAAAACGAATGGGAAATATCAACATCTCTTTCAAATAGGTCTGCTTCTCTTTATTGCTTACAAGTTTGTTGGCATGATTAATTAGCAGTGTATAAGTTATAATATGGGACACAAAATAGGACAAAACGGCTTCAAATATTTTCGTCCCCCTGTATTTTTGGATATATGCCCGTTCAAATGTGATGATTTCTGCATACTGTTGGCAGAATCGCGGGGATATGTCTTTCCAGCATTGCTTTACGGCAGAGTTAGGGTGCTCAAAATAATTATAGGTTACATTCGGAATAAACCTGCAAGAAGTGGCATTGAGATATATTTGAAATGAAAACAGCACATCCTCATTCAAGTGGGCAGGCATACATCTTATATTGCTTTGGCGGAGGAAAGACAATAAAAAAAGTTTATTCCAAGTAGTGTCCAGATATTTAAAATTTTCTTCAAAAACAAGTCGGGCGAGTTCCAATTCTCCGCTAACCAAGTTTTCAGACATAACCGTATTTTCAATAATTTCTCCTGAAAGAGCTATATGACAATGTGCCGCCACCACAAAATCCACCGGCGTTTCCATCATTTTTTCGTACAGAATGCTTATACA
>BNTR01000324.1 GCA_025996755.1 Bacteroidia bacterium | reverse complement strand
AAACTTATTCGCGACTATTACGGCATGGAAAAATTGCGAGAAATCGCAATGGGATTGAGAAGTATGCGTCCGAAATCTTTATCGTTTATTGCAACAGTAACACATACCCCGGAAAATCAATTCAGATGTTACGAACTACTACAGTCGAAGAACACTTACTGGTACTTTTAAAACGGTTGCAACACGAACCGTTATTGTCAGAGTTGCGCTTAGTGGGCGGAACGGCACTTGCTTTGCAATTAGGGCATCGTCATTCTGTTGATTTGGACTTTTTTGGTGCCTTTAAAGAAGGGATAGGAGAGCAAATGGAGGAGCAATTAAAACGGAATGGGTTTGATGCGAGGTTAGACTATGATTCTAAAAATATCAAAACTTTTGCTGTAGAAGGAATAAAAGTGGATTTCGTAAATTATCCTGTTGATTGGTTAGAACCTCCGATTGAAGATGAAGGGGTTCGGATGGCAGGTTTGAAGGATATAGCGGCGATGAAATTGTTGGCGATTACCAATCGTGGTAGAAAAAAGGACTTTATTGACTTCTATTTCCTTTTGCAGCATTTTACTTTGTCCCAAATGTTGGATTTTTTCCTAACAAAATATCGCGGTAACACCACTTTTAATGTCATGCGCAGTCTATGCTATTTTGCTGACGCAGAAAACGATGATATGCCGAAAATGTTTGTTGGTGTTACTTGGGATGAGATAAAATCGACCATACGGGCGGTTGTGAGTGAGGAATTAGCTAAACCATAAAAAAGATGGATAATATTCAAATGAGAGACCTGAAAGGTCAGTATGCTAAAATTCAGCAGGAGATTGATGAGGCGGTGTTGCGGGTGATGCGCGGCGGGCGGTATATCAATGGACCTGAGGTGGAGATGTTTGCAGAGGCGTTGCAGGACTACACGGGTGCCAAGCATGTGATTCCTTGCGCTAATGGGACGGATGCTTTGCAGATTGCGTTGATGGCACTTGGTTTGAAGGCGGGCGATGAGGTGATTGTGCCGGCTTTCTCGTATATTTCGCCTGCGGAAGCGGTTGAACTGTTGGGACTTACGCCCGTTATCGTGGACGTTGACCCCGATTCGTTTAATTTGACGGCGAAAAATATCGAAAAGAGCATTTCGGCTACCACCAAGGCGATTATTGTGGTGCATCTGTTTGGTCAGAGTTGCGA
>BNTR01000323.1 GCA_025996755.1 Bacteroidia bacterium | reverse complement strand
ACGTCCCGTTTTGAACTGTCGGAACTGCCCGCCGAAGTCGGCAAAGTGGTCTATACGATGAATGTGGGCGACATTTCGCACGCCTTCACGATGAAAAATGCCAAGCAAAAAGACGTGGTTGCCATCGTGAAACTGAAATCGAAGACGGAAGGGCACCGAGCAAGCCTTTCGGATGATTATCAGGCGTTGAAAAATCTGACGGAAGAACAAAAACGGCAGGAAACACTCGAAAAGTGGCTGGCGCAAAAGCAAAAAGACACCTATATTCGTATCAACGACAAGTGGAAAAATTGTGATTTTCAATTCAAAGGCTGGATAAAAGGTGAATAAGACAACTTTTTTTTGCATCTGTTTTATTTTGGCAAATGTGTTTTTAAGCGGTTTTGCCCAACAAAAGCCCAAGTCCAAAGTGAAAATGGAATACGCCGACTCCACGATGATGAGCCGCGACAACCCCGGTGTGCACGTGATGAAAGGCAATGTGCGCTTTTTTCACAACGGGGCACTGATGTATTGCGACAGCGCGTATCTCTACGATGCGGAAAATTCGCTGGACGCTTTCAGCAATGTGCAAATCAATCAGGGCGATACGGTGATGCTGTACAGCGGCTTTTTGCGCTACGACGGCAATCTCAACGAGGCGAAAATGTGGGAAAATGTGCGGATGGAAAACAGCTCGATGACGCTTTTCACCGAAGACCTGATTTTCGACCGTAACCGCAATCTGGCGTACTATTTCGACCACGGCACGCTGGTGGACGAGCAGAACGAACTGGTGTCGGTTTACGGCGAATATTCGCCCGCCACCAAGTTGGCGACGTTTAAAGACCACGTTGTGCTCACCAACACCGCCGAAGACCTCAACGCGAGCGACACCATCGACGCTCACGTCAATTTTGTGCTCACCACCAACACGCTGGAATATTCCACCATCGACAAGGTCGCGACCATTGTGGGCGACACCAAAATAGTGTCGGACAGCGCGATAATCTACTCCACCAAGGGCAAATACAGCACACTCGACGGCGTAGCAACGCTCTACGAGCGTTCCACCGTGTGGTCGAAAGACGAAACGCAGTCGATGACCGGCGACACGCTGTTTTTTGACCGCGAAACGGGCTTTGGCGAGGCTTTCGGCGATATGGTGCTCAACGACACCGTCCAAAAAATCATCCTCACGGGC
>BNTR01000322.1 GCA_025996755.1 Bacteroidia bacterium | reverse complement strand
TCGGCGCAAAGTACGCTCCCTGATAGTTAGTCATTAAAAACCTTTTGGCTTAATCTTGCGTTCTTCGGCAAACTCGCTGAAAGCCCGTAAAACCCCTCTTGACTTTTATTTTCTATTCTTTTTTGAAAACTTTTGTGAATCACCTAATCACCATAATTTTTGCAACTCCCCCGTCGGTGCCGTCCGGATTGGTGGCGAAGGCGAGGTAGATGCCTGCTTTCACGATGTTGCCGCTTTTGTCGGTGCAGTTCCATGTGAATTGCCCGCCGTTGGAGATGCCCTCACGTATCAGGTTGCCTGCCATGTCGGTGATTTTGACTGTCGATTGTGCCATCAAGCCTGTAACGCTCACTTGACTTTGGCGGGCGGGATACACGGGGTTGGGGAAGGCATGGATAGTGGAATAGTTGGCTTTGCCTTCGATGGCATCGCCGCGGTAGGAGCACAGCCCCTGCTCGGTGGCGATAAACACTTCGCCCGAGTTGCCGTCGATGGCGATGGCGGTGATATTGTTTGACAAAATATCCGAATTGTCTGTATTGAAATTTTCAACGTGCAGTTCGCCGTTTGTTTGGTCAACGAGAAACACGCCGCTGCCGCGTGTCCCCATCCATTTGCGATTGGCACCATCAACGGCGATTGCCGTAATTGACTGTCCTTCAAGTAGATGATAGCCGTTTAGTTCGTTTTCGTCCATCGACACAACACGGTTGCACTGCCCGCGCCCCACCTGTTCGGCAGACGAGAAACTGATGGGTCCGTTGTTGGTGCCCACCCACACCAAGCCGTTCAAATCTTCCGCCATACAGAGGTAGGCGGATGCGCCAACATCTGCGCCTTGCTGGTCAACGAACTGTCCGGAAAAATAGGTTTGGTCATCAGCCGTGTTTTCGAGGGTATTTCTGTCGTCCAAAACAAAGATGCCTGCACTTTCTGCGGGGCGATTGATATTAATCCATTTGCGATTATTTTTGGTAATCAAAATTTGGTTGAGCCGCCTGTGCGCCAATTCCGGATAGTCAAACGCCAGCCATCTACCGTCCGCCGTCAAAACAACCAGCCCTTTTTCGGCTTCAACATTGACCATATATAAGTTATTGTAGCGGTCGTAGGTCAATCCGTCCACCCACACAAAATCTTTTTCCCATGGTGTGTAGAGATTTCGTGTCGATAGCGGTTGACCCACGCGACTATAATCACTATTTTGTAAGCAGTTGGTGGAACGGTCTTTA
>BNTR01000321.1 GCA_025996755.1 Bacteroidia bacterium | reverse complement strand
GTCAAAAGGATTAATGCACGGGGTGATGGATTTGAGGCATATGATGTTGATGTAAACCATCTGGGTAATTTTAAATGTCAAAACGCTGATGGTGCTGTTCAGTTTTTTTATGTGGACAGAGCTGCTACCCTATATGGTGTTCCTATGAAAAAAGGATGGAATAAAATCTTTGTTGACGCGAATACAAAAAAACCTTCTACCACGATACCAAGTGATGTGAAGTGGGTTTTTATTGAGTGAAAAACATTGATTTTAGAAAAAGCAGGTTTAACGGTTAAAGGTTAAGCCTGTTTTGTTTTTACTACACTTGAGAGCAGATGCCACGTTTAGACCCTTATTTTCAAAAATGCCCTTAGTAGCAGATAGATAGTTTTCCACAAATTCCCCCCTTATTCCCTTATTTTTGCCGGGATTGAAATAAGGGAATAAGGATTGGGGGGGACGTGTGCGGATTTTAGTGCTACTAAGGGCACCTTTGCATCCCATAGAAACAATATGTGGACAAAAAAGTCTTTGGCTTTGATAATCCCAATTTTTTGATTACCTTTGTAGGGAAATACTAATTTAAAAATATTGAGTGATGAAAGCAAAAGAGATGTTGATTGTGCCCGACATTCACGGGCGCGACTTTTGGAAACCGGCGTTGGAGTATGCCGGTGAGGTTGTTTTTCTTGGCGATTATGTAGACCATTATCCGCAAGAAGGTTTTAGCGAAGAAAATGCGTATGAGGGGCTGCAGCGGGTTGTCGCCTTCAAGAAGGAGTGTCCCGAACGAGTAACCTTGCTGATTGGCAATCACGAGTTTCACTATTTCGACAGGGCGTATCAGGCAAGTCGGTTCGACGAACGGTATTACGACCGATACCACGAAATTCTTGCCGGCGCGACCGCCAATTTGTTCCAAATGAGCAAACAGGTCGACAATTACCTGTTTATTCACGCCGGAATCACCAAAGGCTGGTACGACACACACCGCGCCGAGTTGCTTGCAGAAGGCGATACGCTGGAAACGCAAATCAACGGTTTGTTCAAAAACAAACCAAGCACGTTTTACGAATGCTCAGGCTATCGCGGCGGCTGGGACGATTTCAGCAGCCCCATCTGGGCAGACGTCCACGAACTGTGGGAAGAGCCGGAACCGTTTGCGCCCGATGTCATCCAAATTGTCGGGCACACCCAAATCGCGAAAGACGACCCGATTATTAAGGAGCATGTATGGTTGCTCGACAACAAGCAACTCTATACTTTCGGTGACG
>BNTR01000320.1 GCA_025996755.1 Bacteroidia bacterium | reverse complement strand
ACAACGGCTACACGAAAGAGGAAATGAAAATGTATCACGAAACGCAAAAAATCATGCACTCCGACGTAGAAACCAGCGCGATGTGCGTGCGCGTGCCCTCCCTGCGCGCCCATTCCGAGGCGGTGTGGATTGAGACGGAACGCTCGATTACTGTGGAAGAAGCCCGTGCGGCTTTTGCACAAGCCGAAGGCATCGTTGTGATGGACAATCCGGCGCAGAAAGAATACCCGATGCCGCTCTTCGTCGCGGGCAACGACCCCGTGTATGTGGGACGCATCCGCAAAGATATTTCCAATCCCAAAGGGCTGTCTTTTTGGTGCGTGGGCGAACAAATAAAAAAAGGCGCGGCTCTCAATGCAGTGCAAATTGCCGAATATTTGAAAAAAAATGCACTTTTTTGAAAAAAAACATTGTCGTTTCATTTTTTATTACTACCTTTGCGCGTTAAATGTAATCTTTTGAAGGTATGAGAACAGTAATTTCAAGGGTTAATCGGATGAGAAAAGTGCCTGTGAGGCTATTCTCTCTGTTAATTGCAGCAGGACTTTCGTCTTGCCAAAATGAGGATTTGAAGCAAGCGGAACTTTCGGGCGACACGGTCAGATTAGTAGTCAATTGGCATTCGGATTCAGTCCTTGTGTCGCCGCTAACGTCCATGGCAGACGCGCTTCGTGCAGCGCAGAGCGAGACCAGAGCAACCGACCCGAACATGTCGATAGATGCCCTGTGGGCACAGTGGACAGTATTTAAGTTCGCAGTGGAGCCGCGCCCATACGCTTATGATGACAAGCGCAACAACATTGTGATTCTCGACGACTTTTTGCACGATGGTCGCAAGAATGTCTATGAATGGTGGTTTTTAGATACGAATGACACCAGTGGCGGCACTCACCCATCGGGTACATGGAAAATGAGGGTAGAACATTCAACCGGAAAAGTGGAACTTGCCGTTGACCGGTATTGGGCAGACCCGACGGCTGTCGGCGGTTGGAAACACAGTACTGTGCCTTCGCCGGAAGGAAGGGAAGCCGCCGATAGAGATTACTGGATAGAACATGCCAACGCCCGCCTGAGCAACTATCGGGCAACTTACATACAAATTCGGACGTTAAGTTCAGAACTCGGGAAGTTTCTCCAAGACAATGGCTTGTTTTACGAGACGGCTGCGCCGGGCAGAATACTGTATGAAGACATGATGTCTTTTTTAACAAGCAATCTTCTTATTGGCTCAGAAATCATAATTGGTGATGGTGTGGC
>BNTR01000319.1 GCA_025996755.1 Bacteroidia bacterium | reverse complement strand
TGCACCGACCGTTTCCTTTCCGGTGCCCTCGGAGGTGGAATTTGCCGGAGAGCGGATTTCGTTGGAACGCTTCGATATGCGCGAACGCTACGACCGCGAACTTAATGTGCAGGCGTATCTGCACGCCCACGAAATAGTGCTTCACGCGCGCCAAATCTGCCGCCGTGGGTGCGGCAGTCCCAATCGGTAAGTCCCTGTAAATCTGTCGCGAATCAGCCGAGATAATCGGGCTGCCCAACTGTTCGGCAAGTTGCAGGCTCAGTTCGGTTTTGCCCACCCCCGTTGGTCCGAGCAGGACGACTAATGTCAATCCGTCACCCATTCCTCGTTGTGCACCTTTATTTTTGCGGCATCGAACAGCAAATCTTCTTTTTTCGGGATGGCGATGCGGTATTTCTTCGCCGTCCACGGTTGCATCAACTGTGCATCGCGCAGCCAGACATTAAATTCCTTCAATGTGGCATAACTGATGCCGTATTTTTTGGCGAACACTGCCAAATCGGGCACATTGCCGGCAACGTCCACATAGTCCACCGCTATCGGCGGGTAGAGGTTTTCTCTTTTCATCGCATAGCCATACTGCTGCGGGTGGCTCAAAATATCCTTCGCCGCCAAAATTCGGAACACATAGCGCGATGTTTCCGACACCAGCAGCAGGTCGAAAGCCGATTCTGCGGCTTGCTTGCCCATTTCCGACGAGATGCGCCCCATGCCGGCATTGTAGGCTGCCGCCACATCCACCCAATTGTGATACCGCTGATATGCTGCCCGCAGGTACTTGCAAGCGGCTTCTGTCGCCTTTTCGGTGTGATAACGCTCATCCACCCCATCGCGCACTTCCAACCCAAAATCTTTCGCCGTCCCCGGCATAAACTGCCACAAACCGGCGGCTTTGGCAGGCGAGAGTGCCCGCGTGTCTAAATTGCTTTCGATGACGCACAGATATTTAAAGTCGTCGGGGATGTTGTTCGCCTTCAAAATCGGCTGACGGGCACGCGGTTTATGCCGCTCTACAGCGAAATTCTCGGCGAAAACGGACAAATTCATTTGAAAACGGACAGCCCGTTTCTCTACACCTACACCCTGGCGATGATTGAAGCGAACGGGCTGCCGGTGTTGCAAAAGATTGAAGACGTGCAGGGGGCGCAACCAGGCGATGTTTTGTCCATCCAAACGTATTATGAACAGCAGTGGCGCGACCGCGGACTGACGATTAAATACCTCCACTTCACGCTCACCCCCAAGCCGGAGTATGTTGAGCCGGAGGTGA
>BNTR01000318.1 GCA_025996755.1 Bacteroidia bacterium | reverse complement strand
CCAAGCCTTGCATTTAAGCCTTTCAACTTTTCGTGATTGCCGCGCAATTCTTCATGACCGGCTATAAAATCATCGATGTCATCTTCGCCGTCATCGGCATATTCCTTTTCGGGGAACTTCTCTTTGAGCATCGAGCGCATCCTTGCACGTCCTTTAAGAGGCTGCTCTTCCGCTATTACTGCCTCTGCCGGTTCGCCTCCGCTATCTGCTGATGCCTGTTCCGCCGCTGCTGCCGCCAATTTTTCTTCTTCGTTCATATTATACTGTATAAAAATTCAACTTAAATCGCCACAAAATTATATATTAAAAATATCATTTTGACAACATTTTGTGTAAAAAATCAAAACATTTTGTGTATTTATGCAGAAAATAACAACATTTTGTGTAATAATTAAAATAAAATGCTTACTTTTGTGTCGTTTTGTTATTCGATGTGTTTATGACGTATCAGCATGTGTACAAAAAAGAGCGCGATGTGGAATTGCTAAGGAAGTTTTTTGAACTCAAAAAGACATACCCTGACGATTTAAATTCAGGTATAATTGAAAAACTTGTGTCTTGCGAGAGCAAAAAACTATACGCCTCCCGTCAATACTGCATAGATTTCATCAAGTGCATTCAACAGGGCAAAGTAAGCCGAAAGCATCTAAAAGAAAAATGCAGGCTGTACAAATATCTGTACGAGAGTTTTGAGGAGCTGCTACTCGAAACGCCGGACATACAAACAGAACAGGCAGTAGAAATTATAATGCAAAAGCCCGCACCAAGTTTTTTCATAAACGAGCGCACGGCATACGCAATAATCTGTCATCAATTGAAATTAACAAATAAAGAAAGGAAAATGTTATGAGAGAGTTCGCTTTTCATCGTGAAGTTATTAATAGAGATTTACCTCTGAACCCTTATTACACCAGAGATGTATTCAAAGTAGGTAGATTTTATCTTACACTTCTAAACCCTGCGGAAAGGATATACTATGCAAGTAGACTGGAAGAAAAATGCAGGGAATATGAAAAAGAATTTCACGTAAACGAAGATGTCATTAAAGCATTGAACATGAATACATCTGAAATTACAGAGGTTAATCCTCAAATTCAAACACGAACAGATGCAATTCAATGGTTGTGCAAACGTGGGATTATTACAGAAAATACCACAAGAATTGTGTTTGATGAAAATGAATTTGAAAGGAGTGGTATCTTAATTAAAATTTATTTTTAAAAGAAAATGTTATGACAAAGAAAAAGTATTATACGATTAGAGTTTCAAACAAAGAAGCAAGACTTGC
>BNTR01000317.1 GCA_025996755.1 Bacteroidia bacterium | reverse complement strand
GACCAGAAAGGATTGGACAATATTCCTGCATCGGCAATCCACCGTATTGAAATCATTAATAATCCTTCGTCCAAATACGACTCCAACGGCAGTGCCGGAATCATCAACATCGTTTACAAGAAAACCGACCGCGAAGGGTTTAACGGAAAAGCAGGCGTATCCACCGGCATGGGTGCTTTGTGGGAGCGACAGAAAAATCTGCCCAATATGCGCCCGCAATACACCGGAACGCCCAAAGTCAATCCATCGCTGTCGGTCAATTACCGGAAAGAAAAGGTCAATCTCTTTTTTCAGGGCGACTATTTATATACCGAAACGCTGAATAAGAATGAATATGTTACACGCACCTATTCGGACGGAAACATTGTGCGAAGCCAACTCCAACGAAACCGCGACACGCATTTTACTACCCTGAAAATGGGTGCTGACTGGGATATTGACCCAAACAACGTACTTACCGTATCGGGATTGTACGGCGGTGAGAAACTGCTTGACCACGGCGACCAGCCCTTCTTCAACGCCGACCTTACGCAACGTCGCCGCCTTTGGCAATTCCTCGAAGACGAACTGAAAACAACCGTGATGGCTACCGCCGCCTGGCGGCATAAATTCAAGGAAGCGGGACATTTGCTGAATGTGGGCTTCAACTACACGTTCCACCGTGAAGATGAAAAATATTTTTTCGACAATATACTGACCGTTGCCCCAAAAGGGTATTATGACTGGTATAAACTCATTTCTGACGAACAGGTAATGGATTTCAATGTTGATTACATAAAACCGCTGAAAAACGGACGGTTGGAAACGGGCATCAAGTTCCGCATAAGGGATATACCCACCGATATGCAGTTCCATGCCGACGAAGAGACAACCGCCTTTGATGTTGCCGCCGGAGGAAAAGCCACTTACAAGGAACTTATCCCGTCCCTGTATGGAAATTACGTCTATGAAAGCCAACGCTGGGAAGCGGAACTCGGTTTGCGTGTCGAATATGTGAATCTGAAATACGAAGTAAACCCAGACCATCCGACTTACAAAAGCGACGGCTACAATTATATCGAACCTTTTCCGACTGTTCGGCTGGCATACAAGTTCAATGAACGGAACAAAATCAGCCTTTTTTATAATCGGCGAGTTGACCGTCCGAACGAAGTAGACATCCGTATTTTCCCAAAATACGACGATGCGGAAATCGTGAAGGTAGGCAATCCGGCTTTGCACCCGCAATTTACCCATTCCGCCGAACTTGGATTTAAGACCTCCTGGAACACCGGCAACTGGTATGGAGCACTCTACCACAAAATCA
>BNTR01000316.1 GCA_025996755.1 Bacteroidia bacterium | reverse complement strand
AGCCAATCAGAAAAGAATCTATAGAAGACTGCTTTCTCCATGTCTGAATTATCTCTGGTTTAATAGAATAAATTGTGTCCTCCCGGATTGTTCGTTTGTTGTAGTTTTCCAACAAAACCATTGTCGGCTGACTCAAATCATAGTTGCGATTAATTGTATTTGTAAAAAGAGAATACTCATCAAAGTCAAGAAAATCAAATAAGACAGTTCCATTTTGTTTGTTGAATTCTTCAATATATATGAGGATTTCATTAGGATAACGTCGTTTAAAACATGAATAATACATTTCATTGATTATTTAATCTCCATCATTCCAACCTGGAAAATCTCTGTCCCAACTCCGCACCTCATCTCTTCCTAATTGCACCCAATCATCATCCATTTCTCTATCCCAACGTTCTTGCTCCTCTTTCAAAATCCTATATATTTCCGATTCATCATACCTTTTCCTATTTGCAATGATTTTTTCGACTAATTCATCTTTGAAAAGGTCTTTTTCAGTTATATCGTATTTAGATTCTAATTTTGAAAAGATACCGTCCATTGTTTCGCATATTTTTATTCGTTTATCGGTATCATAATGGAATTTAGCGTGCCAAAAATCTCCTGCGTCGTAATAATCCTGATACTGTTGCCTTTCTCGTTCATAATCACTGTAATCGTCGTCATTTTGAAAATCAAATCTATTTGCGTATCGAGGTCTCCCTTTATAGTGTGTATTATAAGAATAACTTTGTCGCAAAGTAAAGTGTAACTTATACAAATCAACAAAACCCACATCACAAATATTTTGATTATGAATTGCACCACAAAAATATCTTGCACAATAGTCAATAACGCCTGATTGGTTATCGAAAAAACATAATACGAGAACATTGCCTCTATCTTTTTCATAGCGAATATAGAGTCCATCACTGTAAGATTTTTTTCCGTGATATTTTTTCGCCTTTTCGATTATTCTGCCAAAAATCCGATTGTTTGTTTTTTCCACAACCTTACCTTTTTCTTCCTTTGATAATTCTGAAAAATTAGAAGGGAGCATATCTTTTCGGCAATATCTTTCTTTAATATTACTAAACACTTTGTTGTGACAACTTGGTGGATTGATCGTCGTTTCTTTATAAGATAATAAATCAATAACGCAATCAATATCTAAAACCTCTAACAAAGCATGCCATGCATCCTCTTTAATACACAATGGATTGTGTAAAAAGTAAATATTCATAATCTTTTTTTTTAATTGTTTTTATTCATTTTTTATTACATATCGGGTGCAAAGTTACTGTTTTTTTTGATACCATCACTCGTCCA
>BNTR01000315.1 GCA_025996755.1 Bacteroidia bacterium | reverse complement strand
GGTGACACCTTAACACGATTGAAAAAAGACGAGTTAGAAACACAAATAATGAGGGTTTGTAAAAGCAATTATGTGAAAATGGAAGTTGTGGCAAAGCAAGTCAACAAATCAATAAGTTATATGAAAACCGCGTTTCCGAAGGAGCAACCGTCTGCGGAAAAGCCCTGTTTGTGTGCAGCAGCCGCGAAATAGCCTACGAATTTTACAAAAACGTCATTGCCCTCCGTCCCGAACGGAAATTGGAACAAATCAAAATGATAATGACTCGTGGGAAAGACGATGACGAAACGTTGTACAATCTGTTAGGTAGCAAGGAATACCGCAACACAATCTAATTCAGACCATTTCGCGCGTAAACCGCAAATTTGAAGGCAAAAACAAAGGCTTGGTCGTGGACTATATCGGCATCAAAAAGCAAATGAACTTAGCCTTAGCCAAATACAACAAAGGCGATGCACCCGACACCGCACAGATGAATGCCCGTGTTCGTGAAATGATTACAAATGCGTTGGCAAGCGACGGCGTGGAAGAAATTTTCAAAATGGGCGACGAAAATCAATCCGAACAAGACCTTTTTGATGAAGATTATTTGGCAAAAATCAATAACATCAAACTGCCGAATACGAAAATCAAATTGCTGCAACAACTCTTGGCAAAGGTTATTGGCGAAATAAAGAAGGTAAACAGAATAAAAGGCATCGACTTTTCAAAGAAAATGCAATCGTTAGTAGAAAGGTATAATCAGCGCGATGAGAGCGATATTTTGCGAAGCGAAGTCTATGAAGAAATGGCGGAACAACTCACGAATTTAATTTGGGAAGTTCGCAAAGAATTTTCGGCAGGCGACGAATTAGGCATCAATCTTGAAGAAAAAGCCTTTTACGACATACTAAAAGACCTCTGCATCAAATACGATTTCAAATATCCGGACGCTCAAATGATTGAACTTGCCAAAGCCGTCAAAGAATTAGTCGATTCGCAAACGAAGTTTCCGGATTGGAGTAAGCGCGACGACATAAAATCAGCATTGAAAGTCGGCTTGATTTTGTTGTTGGACGAATTTGGCTATCCACCGGTAGAACGGGATGAAGTTTATGTTGAAATATTAGAACAAGCAGCAGTCGGGATGACACGATTAGCACGTGCTTGCACATCTCGTGATTTTGAAGTGCAGTTTGGAACCTATAAGATACCGGAGGTGGGCTTCGTCGGAAATGCAAATGACGTTGTTTCGTTCGCTTAACAACTTCGTATCTTCCGTGAACTTGTGAATCGTGGTGAGGAACACACCACCACTTTGTCGGCTTTGAAGCAGTTCCCGCAA
>BNTR01000314.1 GCA_025996755.1 Bacteroidia bacterium | reverse complement strand
ACCGGCATCCACAAGCCACTGAATAGCCAATTCAAAGTCCTTTGCCCGCGCACCTTCCTTAATTATGCCATAAATAAACTTTTTGTTTTCTTTTGCCAACTGCGCCGGAATGTTTTCCCAAACCATATTTATACGCGGCAGAATTTCTTTTGGCGCGTGTTTTGAGAAGTCATTCTGATAATTTTTCAATATTTCGTTTTGAATTTTTCGCGCTTTTAGCCAATCTCTGTCCTGCGCAAAAACGGATACGACTTCGGGCATTCCGCCAATGTAGAAATAGTAGCGGAGAAATTCCTTAAACTTTTCGGCAAAGGAGGGTAAATAGTCCCACCGTTTCTCGCGTAAAATGCGAGCTAATCCGTTTTCTTCGCCCATTGCAAGCAAAAACTCGTAAAATGACATCGGGTTAAGTTGCAAATAGCTAACTTTACCTACAGGAAACGACTCTCCGGGGTGAATATTTATACCAAGCAACGAACCGGCGGCAATTATTTGATATTCAGGTGCATTTTCGTTAAAATATTTTAACGAAGTGATACCTTGTTCCGCCGATTGAATTTCGTCGAAAACAATCAATGTATCTTCAGGCGTGATTTTCAAACCCGAATAAAATTCAAGTTCTGTGATAATGCGCTGAATATCAAAATTTTGCAAAAACATATTTTGGGGCGCATTCTTATCATCAAAATTGACATACACCATTTGGCGATATTCTTTGTTGCCAAATTCTTTTATGAGATAAGTTTTACCTACCTGTCTTGCCCCTAAAAATACGAGTGGCTTTTTATTTTTATCTAATTTCCACTGTAACAACTGTTTAAATTGCGTTCTATACATTTTTCTCTCGATTTTAGATGTTTATTTTACATTTTTCTCTCAAAATTACGCTGCAAAGATACACTTTTTTCCACACACATAAGCAAAATTAAAATATTTTCCAGCCTCATTTGTCTTCAACATTAAGAAGAACAATTAAAAAATAAAACGCAATGAAAACAAAAAATCTCATCAAAATTGCATGGCAAGCCCTGCTGTTGAATAAAAAACGCGCCGTGCTAACGATGCTCGGCATCATCATCGGCATCTCGTCGGTGGTGCTGATGGTCAGTCTCGGACAAAGTTCTACGGAACTCATCCGCAATCAGGTCTCCGGCTTTGGAACCAATCTGATTATGGTCAGCAATGTCCGAAAAGACGTTATGGGCGTTATGGTGGGCACCGAGAATATGAAAAATATGAAGATGAAAGATGTGGAAGCCATTCGCAAGCAAGCGCGGCACATCACCAAAGTGACGCCCTGCGTGACCGCAATGGAACAGATAGTGAGTGGCT
>BNTR01000313.1 GCA_025996755.1 Bacteroidia bacterium | reverse complement strand
TATCGGTTCAATAGAAGGGCTTTTATGGGGTCAATCTTCGATTTGACCATTAAAAGATTGGTCTTTCATGAGCCTATAAGATTGAAATATAATACATTAACAAGGGCGACCTAAGCGCCTATACCAATAAAAATATAAATGAGGCAATGCTTTCATTGAATTTGCCTGCGGTGGCAATCGAAAAAGATGTTTGGGTTACTGCCGTACTTCGCGCTTTATTTGCTTTGCCTTATGCAGATAACATTTCTTTCAAAGGCGGAACTTCGTTGAGCAAATGTTGGAATATCATCGAGCGTTTTTCGGAAGATGTTGATATTGCAATCAATCGAGAATATTTTGGCTTTCAAGGCGAAACTTTTACTATCAAACAAATCAGTAAAAATCTGCGAAAGGCGTGTTGCAAGTTTTGCCGTAACACCCTGCAGCACGATTTGGCAAAACAAATGATTGCGGACCGCATACCCGAAAATATGTTTTCTGTTAAAATGAATATCACGGACATTACCACCATTGACCCCGAAAAAATTTTCATTGAATACAAGTCTGTCTTTATCGAAAGTGTTTATATCAAAAATGTGGTTGTGTTGGAAGTCAATGGTCGTTCAATGAAAGAGCCGCTCGAAAAAGTCAAAATTCAATCGTTGATAGATGAACATTTTGCTGACAGACCTTTTGCCGAAAAAAACTTTGAAATTCAAGCAGTTGCACCTGAACGCACATTTTTGGAAAAAGTTTGCCTATTGCACGAAGAATTTGCCAAGAAAAACCAAGAAAAAATTAGAGTGGAACGAATGAGCCGACATTTGTACGATATTGTACGAATGTTAGACACGTCCATTGCCGAAAAAGCGTTGAATAACAACGATTTGTACAAATCAATCATTGCCCACCGCCGGATGTTTATTGCAATGAAAGATTTTGACTATGATACACTTTTGCCCGCAACGATAAACATTATTCCACCGGAAAGTGTAATTGCAAATTGGGAAGATGATTACCACAAAATGCAAACAATGACCTATGGCGATTCGCCATCTTTTACCATAATAATTGAAAAAATAAAGCAACTTAACAAGCGGATAAATCAGATTGTTTGGTAAAATAGTTGTCAATTCAAAAAGCGTGTGAACAAAGTCAACATTGACAATATAGGTTCTACTGGAAATTGTGTGGAAAGCACTCTAAATCACCGTTAAAGAAGAGAATAGCCGTTCTGAAATTAGCGGTATTTCTGTAACCTCTTCCGATTGTTTTTAACTCTTGTATTGCCCCGTTTAATCGTTCGGCTCGCGCGTTGTTTGCCCCTGTTTTCATAGCGTTTATTATTCCTATTTTAT
>BNTR01000312.1 GCA_025996755.1 Bacteroidia bacterium | reverse complement strand
TATCGGTTCAATAGAAGGGCTTTTATGAGGTCAATCTTTGATTTGACCATTAAAAGAATGGTCTTTCATGAGCCTATAAGATTGAAATATAATACATTAACAAGGGCGACCTAAACGCCTATACCAAAATGATAGATTATGACAAACTTCGGATGTGTTTACATAATGACTAATAAAAGCAAGACAACGCTATCGAATGACTTGTGCCGTAGAATTTACGAACATAAAAATCATTTGATAAAAAATTCATTTACAGATAAATACAATCTTGAATATTGCATTTATTACGAAGAAATAGCGTATTTCGATTTGGCAATAAAGCGAGAAAAAGAGTTGAAAGGTTGGAGTAGAGCAAAAAAAGGTAGGCGAACTGAAAGGGTCAGGCGAATTTTTTCGCTTTTGCCACCATTCCGTAGGAATGCAAAGCTCGGTAGATTTAATAACATTCCTAACCTTATGCCCTCACCTCAAAACATAGAATACAGATGAATATACCAGTTTTCACCACCTGACTTTGACAATGCGTCACCCAAATGTCAAAGTCAGGGAAAAGGGAGTCGATTTATCACAAATTTTGATTACCTTTGCATTAAAAAATGAATATGTCTGAACAGCAAAACGTATCAAATCTCATTGAGCGCAAACAATATATGCAAACGCTCCGCAATCTGAAAGACCAGCATATTATCAAGGTCATTACAGGGGTGCGGCGGTGCGGCAAATCCACGCTGTTGCAAATGTTTGCTGACGAACTTTTGCACAAAGGCATTGTGCAGGAACAAATCCAATTCCTTAATTTTGAAGACCCCGATATTTATACTATCGGTGATTGGAAAGCGATTTACGACTATATTAAAATTCGGCTTTTGCCTGATAAAATGAATTATGTTTTTTTAGATGAAGTTCAAAATATTGCTGTTTTTCAACGCCTTGTAGATGGGCTTTTTATAAAGAAAAATGTGGATTTGTATGTTACGGGTTCAAATGCTTATCTGCTTTCGGGCGAGTTGGCTACATTGCTCACAGGAAGATATATCGAAACGAATGTTTTGCCATTGCAATTTGCTGAATATCACCATTTTATCACTTCCAAATCGCCAAACTTACAAAAAAACAAAAGTTTGGCGGTTTTAGACTATCAAAATGCTGAATATCAACAAAATAACGGATTGTCAAAAGTGGAAATTCTGACTAATTTTTTACAAGAGGGCGGTATTCCCGAATATTATAACCAGAAGAAAATCAGTCAAAAACAGGCAGATAGTTTTGTTGAAAGCGTTTTAAACACCATTATCGAAAAAGACATTTTTCAACGACTGACAATTAAAGACAAGCATAATTTC
>BNTR01000311.1 GCA_025996755.1 Bacteroidia bacterium | reverse complement strand
GCCGTGACCATCGAGGTGCTCATCCCTGACTTTCGAGGCATCCAATCGCTTATCGCACAGGTGATTGGCGCACGTCCCGACATCATTTCGCACAACTTGGAAACCGTGCGCCGCCTGACCCCCGACATTCGCAGCGTGGCGCGATACGACACAAGTTTGGCTGTTCTCAAACAGATTGCGGAAGCGGGCATCCCCGCCAAAACAGGTCTGATGCTGGGCTTGGGCGAAACGCCGGAGGAGGTCTCTCAAACTCTGAGAGATGCGCATAATGCAGGCTGCAGACTGCTGAGCATAGGGCAATATCTGCAACCGGCGAAAAATAACGCGCCCGTGGTCGAATACGTCCCCCCCGACCAATTCGCGGCATACAAGCAATTGGCGCAATCTATGGGCTTCAAGCATGTGGAAAGTGGACCATTGGTGCGGTCGTCGTATCATTCCGCCGAATTTCTTGGAATTTCATGAAAAATTTGCAAAACTGTTTTGCAAATTCAAAAATAACTCTTACCTTTGTTGCCGAAATTTATAAAAACAATTAAAAAAAGTAGTATGATGACATAGAAAAGATATAATATGCACAAATAGGACATATTGTAATAGCGTTTTAGGTTATTCTTTCTCACTGAAAATTTGCCATTTGAAGTAACAGGAAGATAAGTTGAAATGTCTATGCCTTCGGGCGTGGACTTTTACTTATTCTGGTTGTTACGGGTTAGGCAAATACCACAGTGAGCGGGATACTGCAAAAGTACCACGCTTTTTTATGTGCAAAAGTGAAGTTTAATTTAAATAAATAAGAAAAATGAAAACGACAAAAGAAAAATTGAATGCGCACAGCGCAATGGAGTCCGGAAACCATTTCAAAAACGGGGCGTGTCTGAAAAGCCAAATGAGTAGGGGAAATCTAAATTATACTATGAATTATGCATAAAATTAAAGTTTTAAAAAATCTCCTTATTGGAGTATCAATGATTGGGGTTTGTCAAACTTCGTTTGCACAAGAAAAAGTTGAAACGATTTACTATGACAAAGATTGGAAAGGTGTTGAAAATAAGTCTTTTGCCGATTTTTATAGATTGGTGAGTTATCCTAAAAGCGCAAAATACAAAAAGCAGTTTCGGGATTATTACATTACGGGAGAATTACAAGGTACAGGAGGTTTCATCTCAATTGATGAATTTGATGATAGCAACTCTATTTTTGACGGAGAATGTATTACATATCACAAAAACGGTAAGGTTAGTTTAAGGCGAACGTTTGAAGATGGTCAACTTAATGGAGAGTTTTGTGAATATTCGGAAGACGGATTAGTTGTTAAAAAGGGTAGATTTATAGATGGGCAATTGT
>BNTR01000310.1 GCA_025996755.1 Bacteroidia bacterium | reverse complement strand
TTCTGCCCCTCATCCAGACGCACAAAGCCATAATAAGCCGGCACCGGCTGCGTTTTCAACACCTCAAAATTGCGCTCAAGCTCCGCCTTAACGGTATTAAACACAGCATCTTGCGCCCAAGCGGGCACCGCAGAAATAAACAGAAAAAGCACAAAGCTTTTACGAAAATTGCACATATCGTCGTCGTTTTTATAAATAAATAATGTGCAAAGGTACAAATTTTTAATTGATTATCTGCAATCGCTAATTGAACGTAATTTTGCAGTTCAGAAAAGGGTTATATTATCAGCGTTCAAAAAAATAATAAAATGAAAACAACTCTCAAAAAGATAAATATCGCTCCGCAAGCCACCACACCCTTGCTTGAAACCATCGTGTCGCTGATTGACAACGCCCGCCGCAAGGTTGCCGTTACCGTCAATAGCGAACTGTCGGTTTTGTACTGGCATATCGGCAAACATAACTTTGTGAGATTTAATGAGTTAGTGCCTGATGAACAAAGAGGCTGTCTCAAAAGGGCAGCCTCATTTTTTTATATATTTAATATTCCCCTATTTTTCGTACCTTTGCATCTGCAAATCAAAGATATAAGCATTATGGCAAAAGTAGTATTTAAGGATTACAGTCAAGGACAAATCAGTTTGTTTCCCACGCGGTTAGATGAGAAAATTCTGGAGGATTCGCCTGCCCGCCTTGTTAATCAAGTGGTGGATAATTTGGATATTCGTTCTATTATGGATGGTTATCAAGGCGGTGGATGCAGTGCTTACCACCCTCGTATGATGTTGAAAATCGTTCTGTTTGCCTATTTGAACAATGTTTATTCGTGCAGAAAAATCGAAGACCGTTTGCGCGACAGTATTTCATTTATGTGGCTTTCCGGCAATCACATTCCCGACCATAATACCATCAACCGCTTTCGTTCGACCCATTTGAAAAAGAGTATCCATGAACTTTTTACACAGGTGATTACGCTATTGGTGGAGATGGGACATTTGAGTTTGAATGTGGTTTATGTGGACGGCACCAAAATAGAATCCAAAGCAAATAAATACACCTTTGTTTGGCGTAAAAGTGTGGAAAAACACAAAGTAAAATTAGAAGAAAAAATACGCCAAGTGCTCCAACAAGTGGAAGAAGGCATTGCTGGGGATAATCAAGCTGATGATGAGCCGCCTACTCCCATCAATTCCGAAGAACTGCGAAAGCGCATTGCAGCCATCAATCGAGAAAACCGTAGCAAAGAAGAACAAAAAGCGATTAAGACCGTAGAAAACAAGTACTTACCCAAGTTAGAAGAATACGAACAAAAACTTGAAACTTTAGGTAATCGCAACAGTTACTCCAAGACCGACC
>BNTR01000309.1 GCA_025996755.1 Bacteroidia bacterium | reverse complement strand
CGACGGAGGCGGCAACCGTGCAGTTGCGAACGCCCTCCACACTTGCCAAGGGCGGCGAGTGGACGTTTCGCGTGAAAATACCCTCGCCGTCGAATTCTAACTACGTGAAAGTCTATCTCATGAGCAACGAAGCCGATTTGACCGGCGAACTCAACGGCTTTTTTATCCGTATCGGCTACTCCGACGACAACATTTGCCTGATTCGGCAAAACGGCAAAACCAATTCGATTTTGATTACCGGCGAAAAGAAGCGTCTCGACCTCTCGACCGTCGATGTCGCCCTCCGCGCAATATGGGATGCAGCGGGCAACTTCTCGCTGTATTCCAAATTAGACAGCGAAGCCAATTGGACGCTGGAAGGTGCCAAAGTCGTGGACACCGCCCCCGCAAGCAACTGGTTTGGGCTGGTCTGCTTTTTCACAAAAACAAACGCGAAAAAGTATTCCTTCGACGATTTTGTGGCAAAGCCGTTTAGCGGCAGTGTGCCGAACCCAACGCCCGACCCTAAGCCTGACCCTAAGCCCGACCCCACGCCGAATCCGACACCTGACCCTAAGCCGGACCCGACACCCACCCCAAACACGGATGGACCGCAGGCAGGGGACATTGTGTTCAGCGAAATCATGGCAAATCCGGGCACGGGGTCGAGCAATCCCGAATATGTGGAGTTCTACAATGCCACAGACCGGGTCGTTCAATTGAAAGATTGCCAATTTTTGCACGGCACCACCGCGTGTCCGTTCCCCGAAAGCAGCATTGAGCCGCAGGAGTATCTCGTCTTGTGCAAAAGCGATGCCACCGGTTGGTTCCCAACCGGCATCAACCTCGTGGAAGCCACCAAATTTCCGACACTGACGAACTCCGGCAAATTGCTCCAACTAAAAAATGCACAGGGCACGCTCATCGCCGAATTTGAATATTCCGATGCCATGTATAAAAGTTCGGCAAAGAAAAACTCCGGCGGCTATTCGCTGGAATGTATTGATTTGAGCAACGTGAGCAACAGTGCCGACAACTGGTTAGGCTCGCTCGAACTCGGCGGCACTCCGGGCAAGCCCAATTCCGTGACCGGCAGCACCGCCATCGACGGCATTGACGCATCCAACGCCCTGTGGCTCGAATATCCAAGCGGCAGCAACAGCCAATACACCATCCACTACCAATTGGACAGGGCAGGCTACACCGCGCGGCTGTTCATCTACGATTTGCGGGGGCTGCGCGTGGCAACGGTGCTCAACAACGCGGTGCTAAGCAGCAGCGGCACGGTCAATCTCAACGCCGACGGCAGACTTCACTCCGGCATATACATTATATATATGGAAGCGTTTGATGCGCTGGGCAATGTGCAGCGGTTTAAGAAGCC
>BNTR01000308.1 GCA_025996755.1 Bacteroidia bacterium | reverse complement strand
ACCACAGTCGACTTGATTTCTGTGATACTTTGCTGAGTGTTGTTGTTCTCATTCTCTTTCTCTTTGTCACACGCTGTGAACGTTACCGCTGAAACAGCCATCGCTGCCAGCAAAAATACATTTTTAAACTTTGTCATTTCTTTTAATTTTAAACTTTGACATTAATATTTAACTTTTTCCCTACTCAAATCGACAATGTAGGGCTTGCCCCAAGTTGATACCAGTTGTTTGGACAACTGTTGCCCTTTTAGATACACACATAAAAAAGCGCAGACAAAACTCTAATATCTATTTGTTTGATGAGGTTCTTGACTACCTAAAACTACCAAATTTGATGAGCAATGCCCACACCGACCGGCGTGAACGTCATCGCTTACTCACGGTAGTTTTTGAAATTGTCAAGATTTCATCAAACCGAATATAGCATAACGCTTTTCCAATTTAAAATGTGCGTATTACCGCATTTAAGCCTTCATAATCTCCTATTATTTAGAGGGTTATCACTCGTATTCGCTCACTCATTCGAGCAAATATCGGCTGATATTAACTCTACATAGAGCAAATATCAAGTGCAAAAGTAAAACTTTTTTTTGAATTGGCAAAATTTTTTTGCAAAAAAAGTTTGCAGAGTGTTTTGTAATTCAAAAACATTTTGTACTTTTGTGGCATTGTAAAAATAAAAATATGAAAAAGTATAATTTTAATGCCGGTCCTTCGATTTTGCCGCAGGAGGCTGTGCTGAGCACGATTGAGGCGATTAAGGATTTTGAGGGTACGGGCATCGGGCTGATGGAAATCAGCCATCGTACCAAGGAGTATGACAAGGTGGTGGCGGATGCTGTCGCGCTGTTTAAGGAGTTGCTGCACATTCCCGATGGCTATTCGGTGATTTTTCTGGGCGGCGGCGCGAGTTTGCAGTTTTGTATGGTGCCGTTCAACCTGTTGGAGAAGAAAGCCGCCTATCTCAACACCGGCACGTGGGCAAGCAAGGCGCAAAAAGAAGCCAAATTGTTTGGCGAAGTCATCGAAGTGGCGTCTTCCAAAGATGCAAACTACACGTTTATCCCCAAAGGATACACCATCCCGAAGGATGCGGACTATTTTCATATCACGACGAACAACACGATTTTTGGTACCGAAATTCACACGGATTATGACAGTCCCGTGCCGCTGATTGCCGATATGTCGTCCGATATTTTTTCGCGCCCGATTGATGTGAAGAAATACGGCTTGATTTATGGTGGCGCGCAGAAAAATTTGGCGCCTGCGGGGGTTACTTTCGTGATTGTGAAAGACGAATTGCTGGGCAAGGTGACGCGCCCGATTCCTACGATGTTGGACTATCGGACGCACATCAAAGAAGGCTCAATGTT
>BNTR01000307.1 GCA_025996755.1 Bacteroidia bacterium | reverse complement strand
GACGTGCACAAAGATAGTGTATTTTTGTGTATGTTGGACGAAAATGGTAAAATTTTTTTAGAAAAGCGTTACGGCACGCTCACCACCGACCTCACGGAGATGCGTGATACGCTGGTCGAACATGGCTGCGGACAAGTGGCTATGGAGAGTACGAGTATCTACTGGAAGCCGATATGGCGGGTCTTGGAAGCGGATTTTTCGCTAAAAGTGGAGAATCCCTACTTCATCAGACAGTTGCCCGGTCGCAAGAGCGATGTGAAGGATGCGCAGTGGATAGCGGAGTGTTTGCAAAAAGAGCTGATACGGGGCAGTTTTGTTCCCGAGGCAGTTATAGCGCAAATGCGTCAATACACCCGCCAAAGCAGGCGATTGACAAAAAGTATGGTTCGGCTGGACCGGCAGATGGACAATCAATTGCAGGCGGCTAATATCCGCCGCAAACTGTTAGTGATTATCTTCAATGTGCTGAACACCGGCAAACCGTTCGACCAACAAAGAAATTTACGAGCACTAAGTGCCTGATTGCGAAACTGTGTCCCCAACACTGTTTCTTCCGACATTGTTTCAGTTCCGTACCTTTGTGGTGAATTGACTGAAAAGCCAATATCCCGTGTTTGCAAAATGAACAGCAAAAGCAGTGTCGGCAATGAAAGCACGTGTGAGACAAGTAAGCTCGTAGAGGAAAGGTACAAATAATTCACTATCTTTGCAGCGTGAAAAATTTGGACGATATATATATGCGCCGCTGCCTGCAATTGGCACACAAGGGATTGGGATACGTTGCGCCCAACCCGATGGTGGGCGCGGTGGTTGTGCACGGCGGAAAAATCATCGGCGAGGGCTACCACCGGCAATTTGGCGAGGCTCACGCCGAGGTGAACGCCATCCGTGCGGTGCGCGATGAGCATTTGCTGCGCGAAGCAACGCTCTACGTCAATCTGGAGCCTTGCGCGCACCACGGCAAAACGCCCCCCTGCGCCGAATTGATTATCGCCCGACACATTCCAAAGGTGGTGGTGGGACAGATTGACCCGTTTGCAAAAGTGGCGGGCAAAGGCATCGAGATGCTCAAAAAAGCAGGCGTGGACGTAACCACAGGCGTGCTGAAAGCCGAATGTGAGACCCTCAACAGGCGATTTCTAACGTTTATAACAAAGCAACGCCCCTATATTATCCTCAAATGGGCGCAATCGGCAGACGGATTTGTCGACCGCGTGCGCACACCGGGCGACGGGCAAAAAGCGGTGCGCTTTTCAAGCGATTTCACCCAACAATTGGTGCACAAAATGCGCGCCGAGGAGGCTGCCATCGTGGTGGGCACACGCACCTTGGCATTAGACCACCCGCAACTGAACGTCCGCGAATGGCACGGAA
>BNTR01000306.1 GCA_025996755.1 Bacteroidia bacterium | reverse complement strand
GCTGCCATTGTCAATCCGCTGTGGTGCATCCTGTTCGATGGTCGCATCCTGTTCGGGAAGATAATGGTAGTGGCTGAACGTATTGGCTGCCAGCCGCGTGCCAAATTGGATGTTTGTCAACTCCTTGTCGTAAGTAACTTTCATCGTCGGCAACTCTTGGGCTGCACCAAAAACCAATTCTGCGCCATTGTAATACAGATTTTCTTTGGACAAGGCGGAAAGCCGCCGCAGAAATTGCCAGTCGCTCTCGCCGTATTGCATAAGAAACGGGAGTTTAGACTGATGGGTAGGTTTCCCGCTCAGTTTCAGCAGGTTATGCTGATTTTGATGCCCGTCGCACACTTCCTCACACACCTCTGTGAGCGTCATATTGTCGAAAACGTCCCACCGCTTGCCACGTTCCAGCAGGATGGTGGGGCTATTCCCCTCGATGATGAGGTAGCCATGCCTGCCCTCGCGCCCCTCGTTGATGGTGTGCGTGACAACCCCCTTAAAGAGGTAACTCTCCTCCGCGCCCTGCTTCAACTCGATGTGCAACGGCTTGCCAATCAGGCGAATTTGCTCCTCCGGACTGCTCAAAAAAGCCTTCCCTGTCGCATCGTAGTCCAGCGTAACGCTGAAATGATGATGTTCCCCCATCTGCTGGTCGAGCGTCAGAGATACAAACGCGACCTTCTTGTTTTCAACCGTAACCGTCGCCACAATCGCCGGTTGTCCTAAATTTAGTGTACTCATAGTGCTAATTTTTGTTTGTTAATTGATTGATTATTAAGATTTGCGCCCCTCGCCGGGCATTACTCTTTTTGCAAAAATGATGTCGTTGTCCCTGATTTTGTTTTTCGCAAACGATTGTGCGGGGTCTATATGCCGTTTTCCGCCCCAGATTGATTGCGTGTAAAAAATCCAGCCAAACGATTGTCCGTCAGCCTCGCAGGCAATGGGCTGCAAGGGAGAGCGGATATTATAATGTTTCACAAAAAGTTTAAACCAGACACCAAAAGGTGCATTTTCGGCTGTTTTCGCCTTGATGTTCAGCAGTTCCGTGTCCGCAGGTTGCTTGAAAAGTTCCATTTCCACGACAATGATTTTGTCCGAATCCAAGGTCTCCGCCTCCAGTTCGCCCATTTCCGCATCATAAGACCAGACGGCATGAATTGCCGGCGGAATAGCCAGATAACTCTGGACTGCCTTGAGAAACAGCGACGGCACAATCCCCGCAACAAGGCAAGAGGATGCCCAAACGCCATATTTCAGCTCGCTGCACAAATTGAACACCACCGAAAAGAGTGCCGCACTCAAAAAGAGCAGCACCACCAGCGTCAGCAGTTCCACCCAATAGCCTTTGCCCGCACACGCCGGAAAAATCGAACTAAACCCG
>BNTR01000305.1 GCA_025996755.1 Bacteroidia bacterium | reverse complement strand
GGAAGAGGATGCCTACGCCTTGTGTCCATTCGGGGGTGAGGCTGAAATAGTTGCGGTAGTTGTAGTGATTGAAGGCTTTCAGGCGGGTGTTGCCGGTTTTCGTGAGTTTGTATTCCACGTCGAACTCGCCAACAAACGGCATATCTCGCGTATTGGTATTGTTGGTGTATGTCGTGTTGACGTAGCCGACATTGGTGTTGAACAGCAGGCGATTGTTGAGCAGGTTTGCGGACAGCATCAATTCCACCTCCGTGTTGGCATCGTTGCCCTCGTAATATTGGTGCAGTTTTGCGCCCACCTGCAGGTGCTTGCTCAGGCTGCCGGGCAACACCTGCTCAACGAGATTGGAAAATTGGGTGGATAACCCGTCTGTGAGCAGCGTGTAGTTGTTATTCAGCGGCGAATCTTCGCGGGTATATTCCGGCAGGGTGTAAAACCGTCCGAAAGCCAGCAGATACACGATTTGCCGTTGGAGCATATCCTCCGTGCGGATGTAGCTCTTGACCTGACGTTCCAGTTCGGCGGTGGCATTGGGCAGTTCGAGGTCCAATTTCACGGTGGGATGGTTGAGCCGACCGTTGAGTTGCAGCACGCAACTGACGGGCACATTGTCGCGCACGCTCAGTTTCATATCGGAGCCGCTGCCGGTGAGCAATCCCTGGTCTAAATCGCCGATGTTGGCGGACACGGTGTACGCTGCTTTGAGGTTTAAATCCGCCTCCATAGGGTCGCCACGGAAGGTTACACTGCCGCCTTCCCCAATTTTGAAATCGCGAAAAAAGGCTTGCTGAAAACTGAAATTGTAGTTTCCCTGCTCAATTTGGTAGGTGCCAAAAATTTTCACCGGCGTTTGCGTGCCGGCTTGGAGTTGCAGATTGCCCGCTCCGGAGCCGGATATTTTGTCCTTGCCGGTAGCGTCCATCAGCACGTTAAATTTGGCAACATCCGTCACGTTGGTGGTGAGATTGAAGCGGAGCTCTGTTCGGCTCAGGCTGTTGGTGGGCGAGTTAGCCTGCATTTGGGCGGCAATCGAATCCGCCTGTCGTTCCACAAAATTGATGAAATTGTATTCTTTCACTTCGGCTTCCTTCAGGAAATTGAATGTGATTTGTGTGCCTGCGGTCGGATTTATGGCGGCATCAATGTGCACCAAATCTTCCGTGCCCTGAATGGTGGTTGTGCCGCTCCCAAAGATGCTTCCGTAGTATGTGGGGCTTTTCTTTTGCGTGGCATCAAAGACCAAAAAGTTGTCGCAGGAAACCTCGGCAGAAAATCGAATATCCTCAAACACATTATGGTGCACCCACCCGCTGAAGATGGCTTGTCGCCCGTGTTTGTCGTGCAAAATCACGTTTTGAAGCGCAATTTCGTCGGGCTTGCATCGC
>BNTR01000304.1 GCA_025996755.1 Bacteroidia bacterium | reverse complement strand
ATACCGTTTTTGATGGTCTCCGCAGGAGTAAACTCTATTTTTGTCCGGATATCACCACTCAAGTCTACATATTCAATTGTTTCAAATAACCTTCGAGGGCTTCCCATTCCTTCAATATAACTATAAGTAGCATAAGATCCTAGTATAGGGTCTGGAATTGAAGAAAAACGAAATCTTCTTTTTTCGATATTACCCAAAGTAATCATATCAATCTCATATAAAAAAGCGTCGCCTTCCACTGTGAAGCAACCGGGATAAATGGCATCTTTTTCAAGTGTGAAATCATATAAAAGTATATCTATATCGCCCTGTTCACATAAATCAAGGTATCCTGAAGACCAACCTAAACCCTTTTGATGTCTGAAATACACTTTTCCTTTTTCTTCATGAATAAATCCTATCAATTCCGAATCATCTTGCTCAATATCCGGACAAAAATAGAGTTTACTCCTGCGGAGACCATCAAAAACGGTATCGCCCCGTAATGAATAACTAATATATTTCTCTGAACCATTAGCCAAGTGTACCTTTTCCGTCCATGTTGCATTATCCAACGGAAACACACCTTGCGAGTCATCAATTGGGGTTTCATCAACAGGAGTTTCCTCACAACCTTCCCAAGAAATTGCCGTTACACACAAAGCCATTACAATAAATTTTATCTTTTTCATATTTGACTTATTTTACGATTATGTTTCCTGTTTGAACATCACTATTAAACGGACTTGTCCACAGCACTTCTCCATTTTGAGAAAAACTAATCAATCGTTTCCAAGCACCACCACACGCACCTATTGTTTCAATTGTTTCAAATAATTCTGTTGGGCTTCCCATTCCTTCAATATAATTACGAGTAACAGTTCCTCGCACAGGGTCTGGAATTGAAGAAAAACGAAATCTCCGTCTTTTTGTATTACCCAAAAAAACAGTATCAGTGTCAAATAAAAAAGCTTTCGCTCCCCATATGTCGCAACCGGGATAAATGGCATCTTTTTCAAGAGTGAAATCGTATAATAGTATATCTGTATCGTCATTTTCACATAGATTAAGGTATTCTGTAGACCAATCTAATCCCTTTCGATGCCTGAAATACACTTTTCCTTTTTCTTCATGAATAAATCCTATCAATTCCGAATAATCTTGCTCAATATCCGGACAACAATAGAGTTTACTTCTGACAATACCATCAAAAACGGTGTCTCCCCGTAATGAATAACTAATATATCTATCTTCGGGAAGTGGTGGAGCATCATCAAAAGGGTCACCCGGCTCCCAGTGTACTAACTCTATCCATGTTGCATTGTCCAACGGGAACACACCTTGCGAGTCATCGATTGGGGTTTCATCAACAGGAGTTTCACCAACAGGAGTTTCCTCAAAGTTGTGGTTGCAACCTC
>BNTR01000303.1 GCA_025996755.1 Bacteroidia bacterium | reverse complement strand
CGGCAACAAGAAGGCTACCTGCACGGTAACAGTAACTATCCCCGTAACGAGCGTAACACTCAACAACACAACTGCTTCGCTTACTATTGGCTATACGAAACAACTAACAGCCACCGTGCAGCCCACCAACGCAACTAACAAATCCGTAACGTGGAGCAGCAGCAACACAAGCATTGCAACAGTGAGCACAAGCGGCTTGGTAACAGCACTTGCGGCGGGCACTGCTACTATTACAGTAACCACAGCCGACGGCAACAAGACGGCTACTTGTACCGTAACAGTAACAGCGGCAACTATCCCCGTAACGGGTGTATTGCTCAACAAAAATACTGCCCCGCTTACTGTTGGCAACACGGAACAACTAACCGCCACCGTGCAGCCCACCAACGCAACTAACGAATCCGTAACGTGGAGCAGCAGCAACATGAGCGTTGCAACGGTAAGTGAAAGCGGCTTGGTAACAGCACTTGCGGCGGGCACTGCCACCATCACGGCAACCACCGCCGACGGCAACTATACAGCAACCTGCACGGTAACAGTAGCCGCGGCGACTATCCCCGTAACGAGCGTGACGCTCAACACAATAACTGCCTCGCTTACTGTTGGCGACATGGAACAACTAACCGCCACCGTGCAGCCCACTAATGCGACAGGCAAAACCGTAACATGGAGCAGCAGCAATGACTACGTTGCAACAGTAGATGAAAGCGGCTGGGTTACAGCACTTGCGGCGGGCACTGCCACCATCACGGCAACCACTGCGGACGGCGGCAAGACGGCGACTTGCGAAGTAACGGTAGCAGCGGCGATTATCCCCGTAACGGACGTAACACTCAACAAACCCACCGCTTCGCTTACTGTAAATGGCACGGAACAACTTACAGCCACCATTCAGCCCACCAACGCCACCAATCAGCAAGTTACGTGGGAAAGCAATAATACAAGCGTAGCAACAGTGAGCACAAGCGGGCTTGTGACGGCACTCACGGTGGGTACTGCGACCATTACGGCAACCACCGCAGACAGTGGCAAAACGGCTACTTGTGAGGTAACGGTAATAGCGGTCAGTGCCGGCAAATCATGGAAGGTTGGTGATGATGTAATCGCTACACTGAGCACAGATGAAAAGACCCTTGTCATTAGCGGCACAGGGGCAATGGCAGACAATCTCTCTTCTGATTCTCGGATAAAAGACATTACTACTGTGATAATACAAGATAACGTGACTTCGATTGGAAATCTTGCTTTCTGTGGTTGTTCTAGTTTATCTTTGGTAACTATTGGAAATAGCGTGACTTCGATTGGAGCGAATGCTTTCCAGAGTTGTACTAGTTTGGCTTCGGTAACTATTCCAAATAACGTGACTTCGATTGGAGAGCGTGCTTTCTGGTATTGTAAT
>BNTR01000302.1 GCA_025996755.1 Bacteroidia bacterium | reverse complement strand
CCAATTTGTAGGTGCCCTTGATTTCCTTGCGGCTCAAATCAACCGCCACGATGCCAAAAGCGGTCGCGAGATAGGCATTTTTCCCAACCACGGTAACGCTATTAACCGTTTTGTCGGGAATAGAAACATCGTTTTTGACGGAGGCAATATTCACAACCTGATTTTTCCCCAAAAACAGGTCGATATTGGCATTCTCATACACAATCACCAGCACGTCGGCTTCGGCACTGTAAGCCAACTGCGTGATGCGCACGTCGTGCAACCCTTCGGCAAAAGAATACGTCACAACCTCCTCATCCTCAGGCGAATAAGAAAGCAAAGCCCCGTCGTCATAAACAACAAAAACGTGATGGGGCGTTTCCACCATCGCCGTAGCGTGCTGATAAGCCAAATGGGATGTCCACCGCCCAATTTGTGCGTGTGCTGACAGGCAGCAACAGAGTAAGCAAAATATTAATTTATTTTTCATCTGAAAAGCCCTACCGGCATTTATGCTGCAAAGGTACAAAAAATTGCTTTGAATTTGCATTTTTCGCTTGCCATTCAAAATATTTTGCATACCTTTGTCGCCGAAAAATAAAAAAAAGTTTATCATACTTTGCGAAACGATATGCTACATAGATTTACACATGCGCTGCCGTTGGTTTCAACTAATGGCATAAATTGTACCCCCCCCCCCCAGCCTATTTGCTGATAATCAGTACGTTACATTCTTATTTTCAAGCAAAAATCATCAGTTGCAACAGGGCATTTTGTCTTGCCGTGCTTTTTTATGTCCAAAAATGAGAAATTATATCTTTCTAAAATGAAAAACAGCATCAGTCTAATCCTTCCCTGCCGCAACGAAGCAAACAATTTGCCCGATGTGGTGCAATCAATCCCCGATTGCGTGGATGAGATTATCATCGTCAGCAATAAATCATTGGACAACACGGTTGAGGCTGGCAGACAACTCGCCGCAAAAGATGCCCGAATAAAAATCATCGAAGACAATCGCACTTTGGGCGGCATCGGCTATGGTTTTGCACTTATGTCCGGTTTTAAGGCTGCTACGGGCGATATTCTGACCTGTGGAGATGGCGACGGAAATTGTCCGTTTCAGCAGATTGGTGAAATTGCCGACTTTTTATTAGCAAACAATTACGATTTCATCTCATGCAACCGCTATCCTTTGCAAGGCGGCACAAAAATACCATTCAAGTTGCGGCTTGGCGTTGCCCTTTTGAATTGGGAAATACGGCTTCTGTATGCTATCCCTATCAAAGATGCGCTTTCGGGTATGTGGGTGTTCAAAAAAAGCATTGTCGAAGAATTGCATTTAACCGCAGGCGACTGGAATTTAAGCCCGCAGATAAAAATCAATGCCGCCACCAATCCGCACATTAATTTTACAGAATATAGCATTGCACAA
>BNTR01000301.1 GCA_025996755.1 Bacteroidia bacterium | reverse complement strand
ACGAACTCCGCCGCCCCATTTCGCGCCTGCTGGTCAAGGATGAACTGCAAGCGGGGCACACGCTGACGATTTCGCACGACATCAACGGCGAACTTATCCGCGAAATATCTCAATCCAATGCTTTCTCGTCTTTTCCAAAAAATGAATCAGCAAATACGCTACACCGATGACAAACGGAATAATTCCGAAAGATGCTCCGGCAATAGCCTCCGGTTCCTCGGCAGTCAGTGCGACTCCCGCGAAGAACAGCGAGATGGCTACGCCTGCACTCATACAAATGATGCCGGTGTTCAGCGGACTGTGTTTCTTTTTCTGCTCCGGAAAAAGATTGTCCGGTATCGGTAGCCCTGCTGCCAACGCTTTGGCATACAAATCTGCCTGTAACCGGTTCTGATTGTTGTCTTTGTTGTACTTCAAAGCAACAATCACGATGACTAATGCAAACGGGAGAAAAAACACCCCGATAATTGCTAAAACTCCTTCAATGTCCATAATACATAATTTTTAAATGAATAATAATTGTTAGTTATCCATTAGACGTAACGACCATCTCATTCGGTTGCAAATGTAAGCAAAATTATTGAAATTTCTGCAAATTCCACCTTGCGCCCACATAAATTCGTCGCCCGTCAATCGGTCCCCACACCATTGAGGCATCAAAATTCGTGCCGGTGGGGTTGCCTGCCTCTATAATCGGATTTTTTTGCTTGAAATTTGTTAGATTTTCTGCGCCGAGATAGATTGACCAGCCTCTGAAAAATTTTGTTACCTGCGCATTCAAGATTGGGTAGGCTCCAAACTCATTGTCCCACAACGGATTGTCGATGTCCGGGTCGGGCAGGCGACCGCCGCCGTTGAGTTGGGTGGTGAAGTCGAATTGCCATTTTTTCAAGCGCGTGCGATACGAGGTTGTCAACAGCGATTTGTAGCGACTTGTCAGCGGTTTTTCGCGCAATTTGCCGCCGATGGTCGTTTTGGCATCGGTGATGCGATGGGCTGCCGTGAGTGTCCAGCCCCGCAAAAGTTCGTAGGATGCCTCCAATTGCATACTGTTGGCGTAGGATTTCCCCTCCAAATTGCCGATTGTTGCCTTGTGCGGGTCGCTGTCCAAATCCGTAACGACCTGATTGCTGAAATCGGTGCGGTAAAATTCCCCATTTAGTGTCAATTCCTTGTCAAACAGCGGGATATGCGCCGTTGCATTCACGCCGTAGTTCCACGCTTCCTCCTGTTTCAAATTGTCATTGATGGTCAGTGCCCGATTGCTCGCCAAAAGATAGCTGTTTTCCGCCAAAGCATTAGGCGAGCGATAGCCCTTGCCCACCGAAGCACGCATATAAAATGCCTCCGAAAAATCAAATTTCGTGTGCAAACGCGGCGTGAGAAAATTGCCGTACCGCGAACTGTAATCAT
>BNTR01000300.1 GCA_025996755.1 Bacteroidia bacterium | reverse complement strand
CGACCGGAAAGGGTTTCTTGTCCAACGTTCAAGGTTTGACCAAAGCGTGCGTACAGGAATGCGGATAGTTCAAAGTTTTTGTAAGAGAATGTGTTTTGAAATCCCCCTGACCAGTCGGGGCGGGAGCCACCTACCACTTTGCGGTCGTAGTTAGCATCTATTTTACCATCCGGCACACCATCCGGACCGCTAATGTCTTTCACTTTGATTTCGCCCGGCAGTCTGCCAAATGTAGCGGCTTCGGCGGCTTCGGATGTCTTCCATATTCCGGCATATTCATAATCGTAATACACTTTGAGCGGCTGTCCTACTATCCAGGGCCATGTACCGTCGCCATTCAGATTTTCTAAGGCACCGTTAGCCAACTTTGTGATTTCATCTTTGTTGGTAGAATACGTCAAAGAAGATGTCCACATAAAATCTTTTGTCTTCACATTCACGGTATTGAGCGTGATGTCCAACCCTCTGTTTTTCGTAGAGCCAATGTTGGCTTGCGTAACGAGGTATCCTGTGAGAGCGGGAATCGCTTGGTCCATCAGCAAATCGTTTGTCGTGGATTGGTAGTAGTCAATCGAACCGCCAATACGTCCACCAAGCAGAGAGAAGTCCACACCCAAGTTCACCTGTGAAGTCTTTTCCCAACCCAATTTTTTATTTGCCATAGGCACCTGATTGGCGACTGCCAGCGAAGGGTCGTTTGCCACCATACCCGTAGCGGTTGTGCCACCGAAATGATAGAAATTGGCGACTACTGCACCGAGTGTGCCGTAAGGGTCGATAGCCGAGTTACCGGTAACACCATAGCCAATGCGCGGCTTCAATTGATTGACCCAGGTAATGGGTTTCATAAAGTTTTCCTGTTCCATGCGCCAAGCCAAGGCTGCCGATGGGAAGAAGTCCCATTTGTGACCCTCTGCCAACATGGAGGCACCATCCCAACGTCCGGATACGGTCAAGAGGTAGCGGTCGGCAAAGCCATAATTCAATCGCACCATATATGATTCCAACTGATTTTCGCTGAGCGATGAGCCGTAGGTTTGAATCTTCGATGCCGAACTCATATTGTACCACAATTCTTTCGCTGAAGAAACATAACTCCGCATACTTTCGCCTTCGGTATGATAAGCCGATGCACTTTGCAACAAAGTTACGCCCAAGTTGTGCTGTTCAAAAGACTTGTCGTAGGTAACTAAGTTATCCAATGTCCATGAATACCTGATACCCGTGTTGTAGATAGCAATATTATTACCATCTCCGTTGATAGATGCGGCAGCATCCGCCGTTCCGTCGCGATTGCTGCGGTAGTCCGGTCCGACTTGGATGCGATATTTCAATCCATCCAATTCTTTGAATATCTTACCAAAGCCTATTTCGCCGTAGAAGTTACCCAGCACGCGGATATTTTTCCGTTCA
>BNTR01000299.1 GCA_025996755.1 Bacteroidia bacterium | reverse complement strand
GCCTGTTTTATATCGTAGATAGTAACCAACTGGTAAGGGTCGGCATCGCTACCTACTTCCGACCAACCGCCACGCAGTTTAAGGAACGAAAGCACATCATTTTTAATGTCCAGCGCATCGCTCAAAATCACACTGGCTGTTGCCGACGGATAAAAATAGGAGCGATTGGCACTCGGCAAAGTGGAGGATACGTCATTTCTTCCCGTGAGGTTAAGAAATGCCCAACTGCGGTAGCCAACCTGTGCCGAAGCATAGCCGCTATACACCCGTGAACGTTTAAGCACATTGTTTGACACTAACGGGTCTTTTGAATTACTTAAAGTGTAAAGGTCAGGCGCAGCAAGTTTGGAAGCGTTCTGAAAATTGTTTTCATACCTGTTGTTGCGCACATTAAATCCGGCTAAAGCGTCTAATGACCATTCATCGGAAAATTTGCGCGTGTAATTAAGTATCGCCTCCGTGTTGTTTTCGCTCACCGTGTAAGCATCTTCGGAATACGAGCCGTCGGGACGTCCTGCGCCGGAAGAGCCTGTCCTGAATTTAGATTTGCGTCTGTCGTTGTAATAATCTGTTGATGTACGGAAACGGAAATCCAAACCTTCGGCAAGGTTTACGCTGAAATGCACATCGCCGATGATACGGTTACGATTTTGTTCGGTCGTATTGTAAAACTGTTGCCAATAGGGGTTGTCGTAATAATTGGCGTTCCAATTGCGATTAACTGTTTGCCCTTCTTTCAAGGATTTGGTATCCACCTGGCGACCAAACCACAAGAATTGCAACATAATGTTGTTTCCGCGCAAACTGCCGCCGCTACCATTACTTGTACCGGGAATATTCGGCGAATCGGTTACGATATAATTAACGTTTGCACCCACTTTGATGCGTTTTGTCAATTCATAATCGCCACTGTATGAAAGATTTGTTTTCTTGATTTGTGTATTGGGCGCGGTGCCGGTCTGGTCTTGATAGTGAGTGCTTAATTTGTAACTGTATTTATCGCCGGCATTGGCAATCGAAATACCGTAATCCTGCGTAACGCCGGTTTCAAAAAAGTCGTTCACATTGTCAGGATGCGCCACCCAGGGGGTTGCTTGACGTACGCCACCAACAATGGGGCTATCGAATTGAGGAAGAAGCCGCCCATCGAGGCGGGGACCCCAACTTTCATCATAACCATCGTTTAAACCGCCTCCTTTACCATCCACGAAGCTAAACTCGCCTTCGGTTCCCTGTCCAAATTCATTCTGATACTTAGCCAGATTTACAATATTCGCAAAGGATACACCGGCAGTTACAGTGATGCCTAACCCCTTTTGCGCTGTTCCTTTCTTAGTGGTAATCAAAATCACACCGTGCGCAGCACGTGAGCCGTATAAAGCGGCGGCATTCGGTCCTTTCAAGATATTGAGGG
>BNTR01000298.1 GCA_025996755.1 Bacteroidia bacterium | reverse complement strand
AAGAACAAATACCTATATTGGGAAGTAAAGATTATGAACAATATCTTAATATATTTGAGTTGTCAAATCCGCTGATGGATAGTCTTGATATTAATATTCCTCTTGGAATTTATAAGTTCGATTATTCAGGACATATAGATGGAGGTTATTATGTTTTAATAAAATACAAAGAAAATTATGATGTTTATTATCAAAATAGTCTCTCATGGATAATTGAACAAATGATACGAATAAAAGACGAAAGTCCAGATTTGATGGATAATGATTTATTTTTTATCTATTTAAAAGAAATATTGAAAGTTGATTTAGGTGTTTATGGTGGCAAACTCCATATTGTGCAAACAATAGGCAATATAGAGTATCATAGATAATTTCCATCACATAGTTTGCAAAATTTATATAAAGCAATGATTAGTAATAATTTAGATATAAAAAAATGAATAGAGAGTATGAAAATAAAAAATCGAAAAATACAGGTCTAACGGCTTGTAGCAAGGCTGTGGACTTGCGATTAACACGGCGTAGGCTCAGAGCCTACGCCGAGCGGAGTGGAAACAAGATAATATAAGATGGCAATTTTAAATTGAATAATATATGTATAAAATTATTTTTTTTCTCGCATTGTTACCGAGTATTTTGTTTATTGGATGCAGTAAACAAAACAATACTCCCATTGTTAATGAAGAAAAAACTCAACAAATTGATTATCTTATGAATCCAGATTTGTCATCAAAAGAATATGCCGATATTGAAGGCTCTATTCCTCAAGAAGGATTTATTTCAAGTCCTGAAATTGCTGCTAAAATAGCAGAAATCGTATGGACAGCCAAATACCCTAAAGCAAACATACAAAATGAGAAACCTTTTTCTGTCAAATTAGAAAATGATATTTGGATTATTGAGGGTTATTGGGATAAAGAAGACCACGATACATTTGGCGGTGTTGCCTATATGGAAATCCGTAAAAGTAATGGTGAGATATTAAAAGTTATTCATGGAAAATAGTTTTTGCACATTGTACAAAAAGAAGTAATAATATTAGAAATAAAAACAAAAATGAATAGAGAATATGAAAATAAAAAGTCGAAAAATACAGGTCTAACGGCTTGTAGCAAGGCGGTATTCTATGCTGAACTTAAAGTTCAAATATTAAAAAATAAATGCAAACAATAAAATATAGAAGATGAAATCAAAAATACTATTTATAATATTCGCATCACTGAATATATTACAGTTGATAGCACAAGACAATAGGTATTTATCTACGGTCATCCCACCATCCCCTACCTCTGCGGTATTCCGGCAGTACGGGAGTCATCAACCTTCTTTGGCATCGGGTACTATAAATATACCGATTCCACTGTATGAAATAAAAGCGGATAATTTCACTCTGCCCTTTACCTTACAATACAATACTTC
>BNTR01000297.1 GCA_025996755.1 Bacteroidia bacterium | reverse complement strand
ACTTTTTGTGCTTACCAAAGGACACGACGACAAGGACAGTTTGGTTGTGACTCGCCGGTTGCAACTGCCTCCCCAAAAACTAAGTGTGAGAGAGTTGGGTTTGGAATTGGATACTACCTACAGTTTTGCGGTTTGGTTCAATTTGAAGGAAAAGGGAAGCGACAATGAACCCTATACCTATATACTTGATGAAGATACGGTTTATATGCAGTTGCCGGAGATAGAGCGCGACTCTATTACCATTAGAGACACGGAACAAATTAAGCCGTTTTTTCAGGGACTCACAGAGCAACATCTTCACTCGACCTCCGGAACAAACAATACGGTGCCGATTACCGTTGTTCCGCAGACTAATGAACTCATTATTAAGGTATTTGGGAAGAGCATAACACCAGAAAACGACGGCGAAAGTTACAAATTTGTGATTAATGACAACAGTGGAAAATACTCGCTGGGCAATAAATTTTTGGAACGCCCCCGGTTTTACTATGTTTCGGAAGGTGTTAAACCCGTTGGAAGTGAGAAAGATACCATCGAAACAACGATGCGTGTTTTGAAGTTATCCAACGAGCAGGGCGCACCCAAGCCTTCATTAACTATAGATAATGAAGCCGGGCGGATGGCTTTTGGTGCACCTGACCAGACGAGTTTGGTGTCGCTGATTTTGCAATCGTGGCAAATGTCACACCCGCTCGATACATTTGATATTGAGAAATATCACACATTCAACCTTGACATCGACTTGGATGGTGCGCGTAACGTAACAATCACTGTTAATGATTGGGGTGAGGTTGAGTGGGATAATGGGGTTATTTTGGATTTATAAAAATTAAAAAATAAAAAATATGAAACGGATAAATAGTTTTTTCGGCTTTCTTTTTCTTGCTGCGGTGGCGTTTTCTTCTTGTCAAGACCAATTTGCAAGTGATTCTGAACGTGTCCAATTGAATGGCGACCAAGTAGAGTTGCACATCGGATTGAATGTATCCGGAAATATCCAAGCGGGATTGAGGTCTATTACCGATGACGACGAGAACGCTATTGACAGTATTTATGTATTGGCTTTTGAAGTGGATACCATCACCGGCGCGTCTTCGTTTGCTTATAGTGTGACAGGTAAACTGTCCGACGACAAAACGAAAATGGTGATGCTGGCTCAAACAAAATACCAGGTTAAACAACAATTTGTTGTCATCACAAATGCCGCAGACGAAATTAGTGCTCTTTTGGTAAATGGTGACATCAAGACAAAATCTGACCTGTACACCAAGTTAGAATTTTCTCTGCCCGAAAAAACGCCATGGAACGCAACCACATCCACTAATTTTCAGAAATTTCCCATGTGGGGCGAAACTGAGCCGGCTGAAATCACCAAAGATACAAATAGAGAGCCTGATAAGCCCGACATTTCTCCTGTCCATTTGCGGCGCATG
>BNTR01000296.1 GCA_025996755.1 Bacteroidia bacterium | reverse complement strand
AAGCATTGATTTGAAAGACGTTAGAACTCCGTCGCGCAGCACGGGTTGTGGGTCAAGAAGTTGGGGTATTATTGTCTTACCGCAGAGAAAGAGAAAGCAGATGATTGGATATTGATTTTTGATGAAAGTATAGGGATAGGCAAAGAAACGATGTTGCTCATTTTGGCGATACGTCGCAGTCAAATAGATTTTACCCGCCCGTTGACTACGCAAGATATGACGCCATTAGTTGTAAAATCAAGAGAAAGTTGGACCGGAGAAGATATTTTTGCCGAAATAGAGTACTGCAAAGAACAATTAGGCAGTATCATTTATGCCACCACCGATGGTAGCAGCACATTGAAAAAAGCACTTCGCTTAGCCAACATACCGCATGTTTACGATGTGACGCATGCAATAGCCATCATGCTTGAAAAACTGTATAAAAATGATGAGATATTTAAGAAATTAACCAGCGATATGGGTAAGATGCGGTTGAAATTATGCTGTGGTCAATATGCACATATTATACCACCTAATCAACGTTCAAAATCAAGGTTCTTAAATTTAGATATAATTTCTAAATGGGGAATGCGTGTAATTAATGTATTGGATAACAAGCAAATAGAGAAAGAAGAGAGAGATTTATTGGCATGGATAGGTGAGTTAAAACCGTTCATTTTAGAAATGCAAAATATCATGAGTGCTATCGAGAAACTGTCTGTGTTGTTAAAACATAACGGGTTAAATCAGCAAACTTATAAAACATGTCTGAAGGTTTTAAAATCAACACCCAACAGTACGAAGCAAGAATTGTTTAACACCTTATTCATTGAATATCTGGATAATAACATGCAACAAAGGACGAGAAAAAAAGAAACTTTACTGTGTTGCGATGATATTATTGAAACTATTTTTGGAAGATACAAGAACGAACTAAATCAAAATCCGATGAACGGAATAACCGATATGGCACTGATAATACCGGCAATGACGTCCAACTTAGATGAAGAAGAAATCATGAAAGTAATAGACGGGAATACGACAAAACAGATAAAACAATGGCAAAAAGATAACCTCTGTGACTCCTTATCTGTCAAGAGAAATAAGTTTTATAATATGGATATGGTTGGTTGTTGTTTTTCTAAATGAAGCGATTTACGCCACCCCAGGTTACGCCCTCAATCAGCGGTTTGAACAGGTTGATAATAAAGGGCACTTCTAATAATTCAACGCTTTGATATTCAAGATATTATATGTACCTTTGCATCAAAAAAAAGGATATGAATACAAAATACAAAAAACAGGGCAAAACAGGACTTTTTGATAAAGATTTTGCAAAAGAAAAACTGTCGAAGTTGGGCAATCCATTGGAAAAATTGCACAAAGTAATTGATTTTGAGATGTTTAGACCTGAATTGGAGGAAAATATGCTCAATCACGCAAAAACGAACAATGCAG
>BNTR01000295.1 GCA_025996755.1 Bacteroidia bacterium | reverse complement strand
AAATACTTAATTACTACCAAGATGAAGAGTGATATTATTACGAAGTTTGGGGCAAATAAGATTACACATCAAGACATTGATAGTGATGAATTTCATGTTGTTGATTATACCGAACGGACTATGTCAAAAAGAGCTGTAGAAGTTCATTGCGTAAAACCTGCGAATGTCAATTCGCTAAAAATATCAAATCCAACAAAACTTCATGTCACAGCATCAGTTTTCAAACCTCAATGGTTTATTGGGGATGAGGGGGAAGAGCCAAAGCAATGTGAATGTGTTATTTATCCAACAATATATACAAAAAACTCTTGGATTTTGTTTGTTGAAATAAAAGATTGCAAACCAAGCAATGCTTCTAATTATTATAAAGACGTTAAAAATAAATTTATTGTTCATGTCAAGTTATTTAGAGATAAGGGGATTATTGAACATAATAAAGTTGTGTATGCTGTTGCCTCTTTCCCAAGAAAAGGGAAAACAAATTTTCATAATCACTTAATAAAAGCAACCGAATGGAAACAATTTAGAGACAAACATAAAATAATGGTCAAAGGAACTAATGCAATTACAATAAAAAACGAAACAAGTCTTTCATAATAAGTCAGTCTAAAGGACAAAAAAATGATTTACCCCCAAAATTACGAACAAAAAATAGCCTTCGACAACATCCGCCAACTACTGGCGGCGCGCTGCCTCTCGCCCTTAGGAACAGAAAAGGTGGAGGAGATGGCTTTTTCTGCCGAGCCGGAGGCGATTCGGACGCTGCTGCATCAGACTGCCGAGATGACACAGGTGCTGCGCGATGCCGACGCTTTCCCGTCCGACAACTTCTTTGACGTGCGCGAAGCGTTAAAGAAGATTCGAGTTGATGGCACTTATTTGCTTGAAAACGAATTGTTTGACATCAAGCGGTCGCTGGATACTATCAACGCTATCGTGAAATTTTTCGCAACGCCTCTCCCCCCTGAGGGGGGGCAAAGGGGGCTATTTCCCGCATTTGCAGGCTTTGGCTGCCGACGTGCCCGTTTTTCCCGATTTGTGCCGGCAGATTGAGCGGATTCTTGACCCTTTTGGGCACGTTAAGGATAGTGCTTCGCCCGAGTTGGCAGAAATTCGGCGGCAGTTGGCGCAGACTGCCAACAGTATTTCGAAGACGCTCAACAGCATTTTGCGGAGTGCGCAGGCGGAGGGGCTGGTCGAAAAAGACGTGGCGCCCACCATGCGCGACGGGCGGCTCGTGATACCGATTTCGCCCGCTTTCAAACGCAAGTTGCGCGGTATTGTGCACGACGAATCCGCCACCGGAAAGACCGTTTTCATCGAGCCTGCCGAGGTGGTGGAAGCCAACAACAAGATTCGCGAACTGGAAAGCGAGGAAAGGCGCGAAATCATCCGCCTCCTGACGCAATTCACCGACAAAATTCGCCCGCTGACACCGGAA
>BNTR01000294.1 GCA_025996755.1 Bacteroidia bacterium | reverse complement strand
TGGGGTGGCGTAAATCGCTTCATTTAGAAAAACAACAACCAACCATATCCATATTATAAAACTTATTTCTCTTGACAGATAAGGAGTCACAGAGGTTATCTTTTTGCCATTGCTTTATCTGTTTTACCGTATTCCCGTCTATTACTTTCATGATTTCTTTTTCATCTAAGTTGGACGTCATTGCCGGTATTATCAGTGCCATATCGGTTATTCCGTTCATCGGATTTTGATTTAGTTCGTTCTTGTATCTTCCAAAAATAGTTTCAATAATATCATCGCAACACATTAAAGTTTCTTTTTTTCTCGTCCTTTGCTGCATGTTATTATCCAGATACTCAATGAATAAGGTGTTAAACAATTCTTGCTTCGTACTGTTGGGTGTTGATTTTAAAATCTTCAGACACGCTTTATAAGTTTGCTGATTTAGCCCGTTATGTTTTAACAAAACAGACAGTTTCTCGATAGCACTCATGATATTTTGCATTTCTAAAATGAACGGTTTTAACTCACCTATCCATGCCAATAAATCTCTCTCTTCTTTCTCTATTTGCTTGTTATCCAATACATTAATTACACGCATTCCCCATTTAGAAATTATATCTAAATTTAAGAACCTTGATTTTGAACGTTGATTAGGTGGTATAATATGTGCATATTGACCACAGCATAATTTCAACCGCATTTTACCCATATCGCCGGTTAATTTCTTAAATATCTCATCATTTTTATACAGTTTTTCAAGCATGATGGCTATTGCATGCGTCACATCGTAAACATGCGGTATGTTGGCTAAGCGAAGTGCTTTTTTCAATGTGCTACTACCATCGGTGGTGGCATAAATGATACCGCCTAATTGTTCTTTGCAGTACTCTATTTCGGCAAAAATATCTTCTCCGGTCCAACTTTCTCTTGATTTTACAACTAATGGTGTCATATCTTGCGTAGTCAGCGGACGGGTAAAATCTATTTGGCTGCGACGTATCGCCAAAATGAGCAACATCGTTTCTTTGCCTATCCCGATACTCTCATCAAAAATCAATATCCAATCATCTGCTTTCTCTTTCTCTGCGGTAAGACAATAATACCCCAACTTTTTGACCCACAGCATACCTGTGCTGCGAGACGGAGTTCTAACGTCTTTCAAATCAATGCTTAATGTCAGTATCATAATGGACAAAGCACTGCTGACACTTCTAAATCTGCTTGAAGTAAGAAGTTTCGATTTCAAAAAAAGCGTGATAATCGTTATGCTGTAATGAGATAGCTTCGGCTTCTCTTCCTTTACAAAAGGTCTATTTGATGAAGTTTTTTTTTAATAACCTCCATACTTTTTTTAAGCGTTGCGTTCTCCGCTTGGGCAGTCATCGCTTTTGCCTTCCATTTTTCTCGCCCATCTATGATTTCCACCATCCGGGCTTTTAATGCCTTATTCTCCCATCTTCGGCT
>BNTR01000293.1 GCA_025996755.1 Bacteroidia bacterium | reverse complement strand
TGATAACAATCTGTATCCGTTTGAAACTGTCTGTAAAAATTGATTGAGTTCACTCCCTTAAATTTTATCCTTTCTTCCATGCTACAAAGGTAGCAAATTATTGGGGCGACCTAAACGCCTATACCAATTATTTTTTTAATTATGTGATAAAATTATCGGGTGCAAAGTTACTGCCTTTCAGCCACTTACCCCTCAAAAAAGTGTTACAAATGTTTATACACAACCCCCGCAATTTGCCTCCAAGTGTTACAAATATTTGACACTTTGCGCTATTCTGCTATTTTTTTGATGAGAAGGATTGACTTGTCGCTTGCAATTTTTTGGAGACTTTGTTCATCCACTTCGAGGAGCACCAAATATTTCGGTTGCGGGGCTCTGTAAATGGCAAGAAAATCGAAATTCAAAATTTCGGAAATCCGTTTTAGATGCTCAATATCAATGCTTTTGCGCTTGAAAAGGGCATATATATTGGTCCGATTGCAGTGTATGGCAGCGGCAAAGTCGGTCACGTGCAGCCCACGCTCCTTCACCTTCTGCCGAATCGCCTCGCCTATGTGTATCTCGCTCATTGTGTTCGTTTTATCGCAAACGAAAAGCGTGGAACTATGTCATTATCTGCACTTTAGGTACGACCAAGCACCTCACCCGCAAAATAAGTAAACGTCCCACGCAACGCGCGAGCATCGATACTTATATACCTGCGGGCTTTTAAAATTGGTCGTTTCAAAGTGCAAGAATAAAGCTAACGCTTTTCTATTATTTTAATATTTTATTCTCTTCTACATTTTATTTATTTTTTTCCTTCCATATCCGGGCTCTATCTTCAACAGCGACACGGCGATGATTGGGACGATGCTGCAAATCATTACCCAGACGAAGAAATGATTGTAGCCCAACTGCTCTTGCATCCATCCGGCAAACATCCCCGGCAGCATCATCCCCAATGCCATAAAGCCGGTGCAGATGGCGTAATGCGCCGTTTTGTGTTCGCCTTCGGAGTAATACATCAGGTAGAGCATATAGGCTGTGAAGCCGAATCCGTAGCCGAACTGCTCGACGAAGACGCATATATTGATGAGGAGCAGGCTGTCGGTCTGCGTGAAACTCAGATAGACAAACGTGACGGCGGTGAGCAACATACTGAGCGTCATGGGCCATATCCACTTTTTCAGCCCCCCTTTGGCGGCTGCCAGTCCGCCGATGATGCCGCCTATGGTCAAGCCAACGATGCCGATGGTGCCATACACAAAGCCTACTTCGCCGGTCGTAAGTCCCAATCCGCCAACGTCTTTGGGGTCGAGCAGAAATGGATTGATGAGTTTCAGCAACTGCGCCTCGGAAAAAAATAAATAAAATGTAGAAGAGAATAAAATATTAAAATAATAGAAAAGCGTTAGCTTTATTCTTGCACTTTGAAACGACCAATTTTAAAAGCCCGCAGGTATAT
>BNTR01000292.1 GCA_025996755.1 Bacteroidia bacterium | reverse complement strand
ATTACCGTGTTCTTGCTACCCCTACGAATACTACTGCCTACAGCACTGTGCCGCCGCTGGCGAGCAACTCTGTGCAGGCGCAGGCGAACAAAATCGTTTTGATACCTGCTCATTTCAACAGCAGCTCCGGTTCCACACCGGTTGGGGTCGGAACGGATTGTACTATTGCTCAGGCTGCACCGACATACATACCCCGCGGTGAGTATACTTTGAAATGGATGCGCAATGGGAAAGTGATGTCCAGCATGGACAACCGCAACACTTATACAATAACAGCCGCCGACTTGGGCAAAAAAATTACCTGTGTGGCAATAGCCACCCCCGGCAGCAGCACTTACACCGGCAGTGTAACAGTTTTCTCCAACACTCCGAATCCTACCGCACCCGACCCGCCCACCATCGTGGAAGTCAAACCGGGCGACGGACAGGTCGAAATAAAGTTTGTTCCACCGTTCAACACCGGCGGCAGCCCCATCTACGAGTACGAGGTAACGTCCAATCCGGGCAACTTAGTGAGAAGAGCCACTTCAAGCCCCGTCGTCTTTACGGGATTGACAAACGCCGTGTCCTATACCTTCACGGTAAAGGCATCCAGTATCAGTGGCGTGAGTGGTCCTTCGGTACCGTCTGCCAATGTGAAGCCCACCACTAAACCGAGTGCACCCAGAGACGTTCAAGCCAGTCCGGGCGACGGGAAGGCATTGGTATCGTTCCTTGCACCGACGAGCAACGGCGGCAGTGACATCACGGGGTATGAGGTGAGGGTAGAATCACCGACGATGTACCAATCTCTCTACAGCAGAGGCTCCGACAGCCCCATCGAGGTATCGGGTTTGACCAACGGCACAGGCTATACGTTCAACGTGCGGGCTATCAACGCCAACGGTATGGGTGAGGATGCGGGATACTCTCCCACGGTAATACCCTGCCGCAAGTCCACTGCGCCCACAATTACTCAAATCGTAGCGGGCGACAGGCAGGCAAAGGTATATTTTACCTCGCCGACGGACGAAGGCGGCAGTGCCGTCACATCGTACTGGGTAACACCCGATGTGGGCAACCAAGTGAACGGCACCTCCAGCCCCATCACGGTAGAGGGATTGACCAACGGACGGCTCTATACTTTCACGGTAGCGGCAGTCAATGGCGCGGGAACAAGTGCCCCTTCGACATCCTTGCAGGCAACGCCCGCCGGTCCACCCAATTCGCCCGCCATAGTTTCAGCCTACGTTGAGCGCAACGAAACGAAGGCAGCGGTATCGTTTGCCGCGGTGGTAGGAACTGCGACCGGCGGCAGAGCAGTAACAGGCTACACGCTAACATCCAATCCGAGCGGCGGCACGCCTATCTTCAACAACAATCTGATAAATCCTGCGTTCACGGTTGAAAATTTGATTTACGCTCAACCCTATACCTTCGAGGTAAGGGCGTATAACGCTCCTCCGGGAG
>BNTR01000291.1 GCA_025996755.1 Bacteroidia bacterium | reverse complement strand
GGAAATCCAGCGCAACGTTCAACTTTCGTCTGTCGTTGTTGGTCATCGTTCCTACAAACCAATCATTGCCGTTGCGGCGTGCGATGGTGATATATTTGCCTATTTCGCCGTGTATTACTTTCGTTTCGTCCCAAACGGTGGGGACACGGTCGAAAAATTCCAATTCGGGTTCATCCCTGCTGTCGGAAGGCTTATCGTACCAATAAACGTGTTGCAAGGGACTGTAATACACGACAGCCATAGACAATTGGTGTGCCGAAGTGCCTTTTATCAGACGGGCATTCACCAAGCCGTGGTCGGTATTGGGTTTGGCGTTGCCGTTGAAATTTTGCCGGTAATAGCAGATTGTATAATCGGCAGGACCCTGTGTGAAGCGGGTAAACGGCAACGTAACATTGGTGGTGGCATCGGGAAATTCTTCATTGCCATAAATACCTTCCTGTGTCATAAAGTTGGGATAGGTGCGGCTGAAACCGGTGGGGCGGTATTCATCGTGCGCATCGACCATCAGACCGTATTGGGCGCATTTTTTTACTGCTTCGTGCATCCAGTTTGTCCAGAATTGCGAGCCTACCTGCACAAAGCCGAATTTTATGCCTGAAACGCCCCAACTTTTGTATAAAGGCAATATTTCATCCAATTGCTGATAAAGTGCCCGTTGGTTCACATAAAGGATGACACCAATATTGTGTTTTTTTGCATAAGCAATAACTTCCGGCAAGTTTAGCGCATTGGGATTTTTATTTCGGGCGGGGTCAAGCGTTACCGTTGTGGCATCGGAAGCTTTGCTGCCTTCGGGACCATACCATCCGGCATCGAAAAGCATATATTGCAGATTGCGTTTTACCGCAAAATCGACTACCGACTTGGCACCTTCGGTAGTAAGCGTCACTTCACGCATTACTTTTCCGGGACGTATCCACCAAGGATTCTCAATAGCGGACGGCTCATTCAGATTGAGTATCAGGTCGTTGTTTTCGATGAGTTGCCCCGGCTGTGCGGCAGCCATAATCACCCGCCAAGGTGTTTTGTAGGGGGCAATGTCGTCCACTGCGCCATACATTGCTCCCTTGAGGGTGTTGGTTTTAGCATCTGCCACCACAAATTTTGTTCGTGCATAATTGACCATTTCGGCTTCTGTCAGCAACACATAAAGTCCTTGCGGCAGTTCAATCACCAAAGGGCGTTCGCTCTCGCCCTTCCAATTCTGCAATGGCAACAGTTCGTAAACCGATTGCGCCCGTTGAGTAAACCAGGCTTTTGCCCCTTTGGGCAGGGTGTATTGCGTATATTCATTCGTGATGTGCAGATATTCGCCTCCCGAGAAACGAAAGTAATACACGGCGAAATAGGCAAATATATCACCATCGCACGCCGCAACGGCAATGATTGGTTTGTAGGAACGATGACCAACAACGACAGACGAAAGTTGAACGTTGCGCTGGATTTCC
>BNTR01000290.1 GCA_025996755.1 Bacteroidia bacterium | reverse complement strand
GTAGATGACGCGGTGGTTGTTGAGCGTGAACGGGCGATAGAGTTTGCCCATCAGTTCCTGGGCGCGGTCGCTCTCGGTGCCCACCACCACGCGGTCGGGACGCATAAAATCGTCCACCGCCGTGCCTTCTTTCAGAAATTCGGGGTTGGATGCCACGTCAAACGGGATACTCACACCCCGCTTGTCGAGTTCCGCCTGAATGGTTGCCTTCACCTTTTGCGCCGTCCCCACGGGCACCGTGCTCTTGGTCACCACGAGGATATACCGTTTAATATGTTGCCCAATCGTGCGCGCCACGTCCAGCACATAGCGCAAATCGGCACTGCCGTCGTCATCGGGAGGTGTGCCCACGGCACTGAAAACGATTTCCACATCGTCCAGACACTGCGTCAGGTCGGTCGTGAAGCGGAGCCGCTCCGAGTGGTAATTTTTTTGCACCAGTTCGCTCAGCCCCGGCTCGTGGATGGGGATGATGCCCTGTTTCAACTTCTCAATCTTCGCGGCATCAATGTCCACGCACGTGACGTTGATACCCATCTCCGAGAAACACGTGCCTGTCACCAAGCCCACATAACCGGTTCCTACTACTGCAATATTCATTTTTTACGTTTTAAGGGTTGAACAAGAAGCACCACGCAGTCTAAGCCGTTTTCGCTGAACGGCTGCACGGCACGCGCATAATAGCGGGCGCACAAACGCTCTGCGGCGATGCCAAACTCCACCGTCAGCACCTCCACGATGGCATCGGAGCGTTTCTTCGCCAAAGGCAAGTCGTCGGAAGAAGCCAGCACCAATCCCGCACGGGGGTGAGCCGCCAAATAGGCAGCCGCCTTAGCCACGCCCGCCATCTGACCGGCACGCACATCGCTACTGCCAACCGGAAAAAACACAGCCGCCAATTCCGTTCCGCCACGCGCGGGCTTCGCCATCGCATCCCCCGCCAACATCACACACAGCAACACTGCTGCAAAAACCGAATGTTTCATCTCTTCAACTGTTTATTGATAAGCAGGTGCAAAGGTACAATTTTTTTCAATTCACTGTTTAAGGTTATTTTATCCAAAAATCCAGCAATTTTCTGTCGCCGAAATAGCCTTCCAGATGGTCGTCGATGTGCAGGGTGCCCACCCCGACGGGGGTGCCCGTATAGATGAGGTCGCCGATTTTCAGTGTGAAAAATTGGCTGATGTGTTCGATGATTTTGTCGAATCGAAACAGCATATCGGCGGAATTGCCCTGTTGCACGGTTTGTCCGTTGATGTTCAGGTGAAAAGGCATCCTGTCGATGGGCGTGTGGAGGCTGTCGATGGGCAGGAAATCGCCGACCACTGCCGAATTGTCGAACGCCTTGCTGACCTCCCAGGGCAGCCCGTCGGCGCGGAGCGCGTGCTGCAAGTCCCTCGCCGTGAGGTCGATGCCAACCGTCACCTCATCGAAATAGCGATGCGCAAATTTGGCGGAAATGGTTTTTCC
>BNTR01000289.1 GCA_025996755.1 Bacteroidia bacterium | reverse complement strand
GTTGGAAAATTTCTTTGCCAATTTCATGCGGCAGGCAAAAGACCCAACACAGTTTGAATTTTTCAAAATGCTTCCGGCTCTACGCGGTGCATATCCAGCGTTGCCTTGTTTTCGGGTTTTTCCGGATTTTCTGCTGCCGCCTGCAAATCTTTTACACCTCCTTGTTCTACGATGAGCGCAGGCATTTTGAAAAATTCAAACTGTGTTGGGTCTTTTGCCTGCCGCATGAAATTGGCAAAGAAATTTTCCAACACATTGCCGTTTTTGTCGATTTTTAGAAAATCGGGATTGTCCGTTTCTTGGGGCGAAGCGGTCTTCGGCGTGCCGTCTTTGTTTTGCCCTGTAACAACTTTCAATTCGTTGCTGTCCTTCTCCTTGACCAGGAGAACATCCCGGTCTGATAACTTTTTGTCCATAATACTTTATGTTTTAAATGACGCATCATTATTAATGCGGCACAAAAGTAATTGGATAAAGTGGAGTAATAATGGCTTTTTCAGCAGGTGGCAGGGCTTGGCATCGGTTTGGCGGGGGTTGGCTGCATAATAAGAAAATTTACTGCAAATATTCCCGAATAAACCGATGCACATCCGATTCCAAGTAATAGGTTTTTTGCTCAATCCGCTTGAAAGGCAGTTTGCCTGCACTGCGGTAACGCTGCAATGTCCGCTTGCTGACTTTCAACATCAGGCATAAATCCTGATTGTCAAACAGCAGTTCGCCGTTCAATTTATAGCGCGGACTTTCTTCCTTGTTTATCTTGTTTTCCAACCTGTCAAACCGCTCCATAATGCGCTCCATCCACGCATTGAATTTTTCTTTTTCTATAAACATTGTATTTGATTTTAAATGTGACCAATAATAAAATAAGTTGTGTTTGACGGGTCTTTCAGGATGATTTCCTTTTCCCGCATAAATTTGATATAACTCTTGGCGGTGCGCTCTTTTACGTCCAAATTTGCCTGTATTTGTTCGCACAAATCCACGTAAGTACAATGCCGCTGCTTGCCGAAAATGGTACGCGCAACACCCGCCAACTCCGTTTCCTTGCGTTTTTCCTTTTCTTCTTTGGGCTTTTCGCCGAGATAGGAGTGCATTGCCTTTTCCTTATCCCACGCAAATTGAATGAGCGGAACATCCAGCGGACTGCCATCACGCACTTTCAGGGCTTTGACAACCGATATTTGCGGCTCATCGTCCCGCTCAATAGAGAGGATGGCAGCCGCTTTGCGTTGCAGTTCGCTGCCCAAGTGCCCACGCAATTTCATCCCGTTTGGGATAAAATGCAACACACAGATAATGCAGGTCTTATAAATCCCTGCCAAGCGGTACAACTCATCAATAACAGCGATGCTTTCGGCTTCGTCATTAGCGCAACGCACTAAATCGGCAATGCCGTCAATCACGACCAAATGTATCCCACCAAATTGGTAGTAAAACTTATCCATACTTTGCACAATCGCCTGCATCCGCTCTTTG
>BNTR01000288.1 GCA_025996755.1 Bacteroidia bacterium | reverse complement strand
GAAACACACCGAACGCTTAGATGCTCACGGACGTGCGGATATGTCGAATATCGACGTCGATCATCGCCCGAAAGACGACACAGAAACTTGCCAAACGGATATTTATACGCTCGCTGGCACAGGCACGGATAAATGAAAATTTAGTTTTTGTAACAAAAAACCACACTGATAAATGGAATGATATGTCCCACTTACCCATATTGTTCCTTCCGGTTTTAAAATTCGTTTACATTCTTTGATCCAAGTTTCATGAAATTTCAAGTCATCATCAAACCCCTTGCTTTTGTCCCATTTTCCTTTGTTGACACTAACCATTTGCCCATTTTGACAGGTAAAACCGTTATTTGACAACAAATAGGGGGGATCTGCAAAAATCATATCCACATAATTATCCGGAAACTGCGCCATCAGTTCCAAGCAATCATTATTGTATAAAGCAAAATCGGAGGTTTTGTAAATCGGTCTAATGCTGCGTTGTATATCTTGTTTTTCAACGTGGCAACCGAGATTTTCAACTCCCTTATTTTGTTCTTTTTCAATAATTTGTGGTTTTTTCATTGTTTAATTTTACTCCTCAAAATTTCGTCCACCATACCATATTCGAGGGCTTCCTGCGCATTCATCCAGAAATCGCGGTCGCCGTCGTGCTCCACTTTTTCGTAGGGTTGTCCCGAATGCTCGGAGATGATGGTGTAAATTTCCTTTTTGATTTTGATGATTTCGCGCGCCTGAATTTCGATGTCCGAAGCCTGCCCCTGAGTGCCTCCAAGCGGCTGATGAATCAACACGCGGGAGTGGGGAAGCACATAGCGCAGCCCCTTTTCGCCGGCAACCAACAGCACAGCCGCAGCAGAAGCCGCCATCCCCGTGCAAATCGTTGATACTTTGCTACTTATGTACTGCATCGTGTCGTACATACCATAGCAGGCATAGACCGAGCCGCCCGGCGAATTGATGTAGAGCATGATGTCTTTGCCCGCCTCGGCAGATTCGAGGTACAGGAGTTGCGCCTGAATCACATTAGCGGTGTATTCATCAATCTGCGTGCCCAGAAAGATGATTCTGTCCATCATCAATCGTGAAAACACGTCCATTTGCGACACGTTCAATTGGCGTTCCTCCAAGATGTAGGGAGTCATGCTCGCGGTGACGGTCGCGTACTTGTCGAGCACGTTGGAATTGATGCCAAGGTGCTTTGTTGCGTAATTTCTGAAATCGTTTGTCATTTAATTGTTGAATAATTTTTGAAAATCTTCTATTGAAATCTCTTTGGGTTGCAGGGTGGCTTGCTCCTTCAAAATGGCGATGAGCTTGTTTTCATACACTTTATCGGCAAGCCCGCGCACCGTTTCCTGCTTTTTCAGCATCTCTCCCACATAGTTGTCGAGCATATTGTCGGGTACGTTGCTCATCCCGTATTGCGCAAATTGGGCGCGTGCGGCATTTTGTGCTGCTTTCACGACATCTTCGTTGGTGATTTCGACCTTGTTT
>BNTR01000287.1 GCA_025996755.1 Bacteroidia bacterium | reverse complement strand
TGTTCGACAATTTGCCGTCTTGCGCGAAATCCGCCCAGATGTCGCTGCCATCGCCTTCGCCATCCCACAAATCCACGTAAGTTGCCTGCGGGGAAGTGGCGATACACCAATTCGTATGCTGTGTTTCCTGCGTATTCCGATAATCATTCGCGCTCATCACGACAGAGGTCAGCGATTTATTTTTCACCACTTTGTTGTACAATCCGGTGCGGCAAGAATTATTATACGGGCTTGCATTGCTCTGCGATTCGTCTCCAATAATATACGGCGCATTGGGGAAAGTGAACATAAACGACAATTTGACCGGTTCCGCCTTGTCGTTCTTCACTTTGAAAAGGAACATACCGACGGGATAGGACGTTTCCCTGTAATTTTCGCGAATAACGGGACTGAAATACAGCAGGGAGATATTGCTCCGAAAAACCTTATAGTCGAAAGTCGCTTTGGGAAACAATGCCCTGTAATCGGCATCCCCCTTCTTCAATTTATTCCACGCAGGCAACACATCTTCGGTCGCCAAAGTATAACTGACCGCCTTGCCTTTGATTTCTTCGCGGACGTGAAAGGCGGCTTGTTTCAGGAAGCGTTCTTCATAAATGCCCGGTTTCATCTGAAAAGGACCAAAACTCCCCGACAAGTTGTACATAAAATTCCCCGCGCCGATTCCGCCCAGCGGCATCCCTTTTTTAGTCATCGTTTCGGGCGAAACGCCGGGCGAATCATAAGCCTTTAAGTCGGTATAAACAGGGCGGTCGCCCATTTTTCGCGTCCACGAACAATCGGGCATAGTCCATTGTCCGAAACAAGCTACGTCAATCGTCAGCAAAAACAGCGGATATGCTATTTTCTTTAACATTCAATTATTTCCCGAAGTTAGCATCGAAAGCAATGGCGGATGGTTTGAAATCAACTGATTTCACCAATTGGCAGGATTCGATGGCACCTTGTTCGCGGTCCATGGCACTGTCTTCCCATTCTACCGATAGCGGACCCGTGTAGCCGATGGCATTCAAGGCGCGGATGATTTCCTCGAAATTGATTTTTCCACGTCCCAGACTGCGGAAATTCCAGTAGCGTTCGGGGTTGCCGAAAGTAACATGTCCGCCGAAAACACCCACTCTTTTTGGGGTATCGCTCCAATACACATCTTTCATGTGCACATGGAAAATACGGTCTGCAAATTCGTAGATGAAGCCGACATAATCCACGCCTTGGTAGCCCAAATGGCTGGGGTCGTAGTTGAATCCGAAAGCCGGGTGATTATTTAAGGCATCCAAAGCCCTGCGAGCCGAATAGGTGTCGAAAGCGATTTCCGTAGGATGCACCTCCAATGCGTAGCGGATGCCTAACTTTTGGTATTCATCAAGAATAGGCTTAAACCGACTTGCAAATTCCGCATAGCCATCCGCAATGAACTTCTCGGAAATAGGAGGAAAAGAATAGAGGTAACGCCAGAGAGGACTTCCGGTGAAGCCTACTACGGTGTTGATACCC
>BNTR01000286.1 GCA_025996755.1 Bacteroidia bacterium | reverse complement strand
CAATGTCATTAAGTTAATCTTCATATTGCTCTTTTATAGTTAGTTAGCGTGATATATTTTCCGTTCACTTTGCGGACTTTCTTTATTCGCGGGTATTTTCTGCCGGGTCTAACCGGCTCCAAATTTTGCTCGAATAATGCCTGTAATTCCATTAAAATATCTGCCGGCTCTTTTCTTTCCAAAAACAACTCTACCATCCTGTCTTTGAGCATTGCAAAACTTACATTTTTATTGATTTTATAGTGGTAGTTGCGCTTTTTACTGACCGCTTCCAGATAGGGCTCACTTTGTTTTTCTATGATACTCTGCAAGTTATAAACAAATAAATTAGCAAAAAAATCCTGTAAAATACACAGGGGTCTTATGCCACTAAAGTTCTCTATTTGCAATTCATTTTTTTCAAAGCCGTAATAGGTTTCAATGCCCCAACGCATAAAATAAACCTCTTTTAAGTCTGCCAACGGATATTGGTTTGGGTCATACAGGCTGGTCATCAGGATTTCTTCTTCGCCGTTATCTAATTTAACTTTGGCTAAACGAACTTCGACTGATGCGCTTGAATCAATCGCTATCCCTTCTTCTTTCAATCTACCAATTCCGCCGGAAGTGGCCGTGATTTCTATCTGACAATCAGTTTGAGCAGATTCGGCAAAGGCTTGAATTTGTTTGCTGAAACTACTCTTGACCCGCATCACAAAATGGCGCTTATTTACATGAGTCAGCAAATAAAGCAAAGCAAAACAGGGATAGCCTCTATCAAGCAGCAACAGACTGTCTTGCGGAACATTTTGCAAAAACCGAATGGCTGTCGAACGTTCCGGTGTGGTATAGTGATCCAAACTGCCGGATATGACCAACCCGTTGAGAACATCGTACAAAACAGAAGACCGTGCCGTCACACCTTGCTCGCCATGTTGATTGCCGGAGCTACCATAAAGCGCGCGCAGAGCCTTTGTATTGGGTAGTGAGAGGGTTGTCCCATCTATTGCCATAAGGATGAAGCCGTGCCAGCGCTTGGCGTTTTCTCCATAATTTTTGTAAAAACTATCAACTAAAACTTTATTCCATGCAGCAAAAAACTCGGGTTGTAATTTAGCCCGTTGCATACAAAAAGCCGCCTTAGTAACAGAAGTCAGATGTCCTAAATAACTGAAAAAAGAGTGAATCTCTATGCTCAAACTGCGTTTCATCAGATTCAATATCATCAGCACAACCGTAGAAAAGGGCAAGTCCCGATTACGCGTAAAGTCTTCGGGACTGCAAATATACTTGCCCCGAACTTCCGGATTTGCCTTTACTATTTCATCCATAAACTCTTTCAACTCCTTCATTATTCGTACATTTATTGCTACCATTGTCTTGTTGTTTGATATACAACGTAAACAACAGATTATTGTTGTTTAAACCAATGGTTTTTTATTTTTTTCAAATATTTTCCCCTCATTGTCCAATTGATTTTCAGTCAATTATAGCTTAACTTAATGACATTGGGCT
>BNTR01000285.1 GCA_025996755.1 Bacteroidia bacterium | reverse complement strand
GGCGTATCAATTACGATTACGACGGTCGTTATCTGTTGGAAATTGTGGGACGTTACGATGGTACATCGCGTTTCCCGCAGGACAGACGTTTTGTGTTCCTGCCGTCGGCATCGGTGGGCTGGCGTCTGAGCGAAGAAAGTTTTATGGAATTTGCCAAGCCTGTTTTCAGTAACATCAAACTCCGTGCCAGCTATGGTACTTTGGGCAACCAAATGTTGGAAGGATTAGGTCTTGGTAATATGAACAATTACCCTTACATTTCCGCGTTGAGCAATGGCACTGCGGGCAGTTGGCTCTTTGGCAACGACAACACGCAAAAGACCATCAATCCGCCTTCGCAACTGCCGATTACTTCGCTCACATGGGAAAAAGTAACCTCTTCCAATATTGGTATCAACCTGGGATTGCTTGATTCCCGCCTCGATGTAGAATTTGACCTCTATTCGCGAACCACCTCCGATATGCTGATGAGTCCGACACTGCCTGAAGTGCTGGGTGCCACAGCCCCCAAGATAAACTCGGGAGAATTGGTTACGCGCGGATGGGAACTTTCCGCGAAATGGCACGACCGCATCGGCAGCGATTTTTCCTACAGTCTGGGCTTTAACCTCTTCGACGCGCAAGCCGAAATCACTAAATGGGAAGGAGGCACCGGAACTGTTACCGATAATTACAAGGGCAAAAAAATCGGTGAAATATGGGGTTACGAAACCGCGGGATTCATCACGGCTTCCGATTTTGTGGACGGTGATATAAACAAATCGCTTATTATTTCGCAGGCAACTTTTGGCTCAAGTTGGAAACCGGGCGATATAAAATACAAAAACCGTAACGGCGATGAGGCTATCAATACAGGTAAAAACACGCTTGAAGACCCGGGCGACCGCTTCGTGATTGGTAACAGCACGCCGCGCTACCAGTATGGCATCACCGGCGAGGCGCAATGGAAAGGTATTTTCCTGAGCTTCTTCCTGCAAGGCGTTGGCAAGAAAGACTTCTGGAACGGTACGGAGGAATTTTTCCCGATGGGTACACAATACTATAACACGCAAAAGTACTGGATTACAGATAGTTGGACACCTGATAACCAGAATGCCTATTTCCCTCTGACACGCGCCCGCAGCAATCAAAACAGGCAAACACAGACAAAATATCTGCAAGACGGCTCATATCTGCGTCTGAAGAACCTGACGATTGGCTACGAACTGCCTAAGGTGTTGGCTTCTAAAGTATTCCTAAGCAAAGCCCAGATATATCTGAGTGGCGAGAATATTGGTGAAATTTCGCACCTCATAGGTCCTTATGACCCCGAATCGATATATGGAGGTAACTCAATCGGCACGGGTAGTTTCACATATCCATTTGAGCGAGTATTCTCCGTAGGGCTTAATTTAACATTTTAAAATAAATTGACGATGAAAAAGATTAAAATATATACGAAATGCAGATTTGTTTCTGCATGGTTGGTAGCAGCCATTCTGCTGGGTACGGTTGCC
>BNTR01000284.1 GCA_025996755.1 Bacteroidia bacterium | reverse complement strand
CCAAATCGGGAAAAAATACCAATGGCAAAGTGCAGGTGGCTTACGACGGCGGCGTAACTATCCAACAAATCGGTCGTTTGCCGGCAGAGCAATCCCTGTTTGGGCAAGGCTGGAGCGGCGACCGCGCACTGGATGAAAACGGCAACTGGGGTGCTGCGTTTGACGGCAAAGACCGCGTTTGGGGCAATGTGGTGGGCAACAGCCAGCAACTGAAACCCTACGTTTATCTGAAAAACCGCATCCGCGATTTCTACGATTTGGGCGTTGGTTTCAACAATGCGCTTTCGTTGACGGGTGGCACGGAAAAAACCAAATACCACGTGTCGGTGTCACAAAATCGCATCGACGGACCCATCCCTACCGATGACGATTCCTACAATCGCTATACGATAGCGACCAATGCTTCGCATCAGACAAACAAGGTGCTGGTGAGCAGTTCATTTAATTTCAGTGCAGAAAAAAATGAGGTGGCACCCACCGGACAGGACAATTCAATCTATCGGTCGCTGAATGAAATTGCTACGGATATATCCATCGTTGATTTGAAAGACCTCAACAACAAATTCAACAATCTGGACAACTATTTCACGCCCTACGGTATCAATCCCTATCATGCTTTGGCGATGAAAGAAGCGGTGCAGAACAAATATAAATTCTTCGGCAAAGTGCAGTTGGATTATGACGTGTTGAAGACGTTGAAACTGACCTATCGCTTCGGTGGCGACTTTGAGTCCGCTATTTCCGATATACACAGGGAGGCAATTAAATTCACGCCGGGGTCGCCCAACGATGGTTCTTCTACTGCCGACCCGGGCAGTTATGAGCAGATGAGACGTCAAAGAATCCAGACCAATCACGACTTTTTCGCTAATTACAACGACCGCTTTGGCGACATCTCGGTGAACGTTGTGGTGGGAGCCAATGTCAATGAATCTTCGTATGATGCCGTCAAGGGGGCTATAACCTCGATTGATGTGCCCGGTTTTTACAATTTCAACAACACACTCTCTCCGGCTACTGCCGAACAAGACTCTTGGCTCTATCGGATTTTGGGTGCTTATGTCAATGCCGATTTGGGTTACAAAGACTACCTCTATTTGACGCTTACAGGGCGCAACGACTGGTCGAGCACCTTGCCCCAAAAGAACAATTCCTACTTCTATCCGGCTTCGATGGTGAGTTTTATCGCTACCGACTTTTTGCAGCAGCAGAACATTGAAACAGGCGTTCTTGACTTTGCCAAAATTCGCCTCGCTTACGGTAGAACAGGTAAGGATGCTCCCCGCTATGGCGTTTTCGACCGCTTTGTGGCAGGTGTGATTACAAATCCGGGCTATCCGGGTATTGATGATTTGACATTTCCATTGGGTGGAGTAAATGCCTTTTCGGTGTCCAACAGGGTAGGGAATTTACTTTTGAAGCCCGAATTAACGGACGAATTTGAAATCGGTGCGGAAACATTCTTCTTCAACCGCCGATTGGGCTTTGAGTTTTCGTA
>BNTR01000283.1 GCA_025996755.1 Bacteroidia bacterium | reverse complement strand
CTTTGAAACGTACGTGGCGCATTGTCGGGTCCAAAGGTGGCAGTCAAAGCGACAATGTCCACGTACGTTTCAAAGACCTAAGCATTATTTCTTCCCTATTCCGCAGGAGCAAATTGACAAGACGAATGGAGTGCTAATTCAAAATCCATTATATCAATGAAATTTATGAAAAGAAAATTCACAGCAAGAAGTGGGGCTATTGCCCTGCTTCTTGTCATCGTTTCAGGCTTCACAGCCTGTCAGCAACAGACAAAGACGGCTGCATTAGCAAAGCCGCAGTTGAAATTCCACGAAAACGGGACGTTCAAGATTGCCCAATTCGCCGATATGCACTGGCGAAACGGTGAAAACAATGGACGGATTGAGGAAACTCTCCGCTATGTTCTGCAAACGGAAAAGCCCGACGTGGCTGTTTTTACCGGCGACAATATCACCGATCCGGAAACAAAAGAATCTTGGCTGAAGTTTATCAGCATCCTTGAAGATGAAAAAATGCCTTTCGCGGTGGTCAACGGCAATCACGATGCCGAGTTTAAACTTACCCGCGAGGAGATATTCGACCTGCTGGAGGCATCGCCCTATTTTGTGGGCGAGAAGGGTCCCAAAGACCTTTACGGCGTGGGCACTTATGCCTTGCCCGTGCGGTCGTCTACCTCCGAAAAGCCGGCTGCGGTGCTCTATTGTATGGATTCTAACGACTATTCAGCCTATGAGAGTTACAGTTATTACGACTGGTTTCATTACGACCAAATAGAGTGGTATCGCGAACAAAGCAAGCGTTTTACGGCTGCCAACGGCAACAAACCACTGCCGGCATTGGCGTTTTTCCATATCCCGTTGCTGGAATATGACAATGTGCTTGCCCGAAAAGCACCCACCACGGTGGGCGATTACGGCGAGCCGACCTGTCCGGGACTGCTCAACACGGGTATGTTTGCCTCCATGATTGAGATGGGCGACGTGATGGGAACTTTCTGCGGGCACGACCACAGCAACGATTTCATCGGCTTGGAATACGGCATCGCCTTGGCTTACGGGCGCAACACCAACTATTACAAGATAGGCAGCCGCATCATCGAACTTCGTGAAAATCAGCGGACATTCGACACGTGGATACGCACCAAAGAAGGCACCGAATACCTCTATTTCTATCCGTCAGGCATCAGTCCGGTGGACGAAACAGGGCTGAATTTCTTACCCGCCGCCGCCGTAAATCCCACCATACAGGGGGCTAATTACACCTATTATGAAGGAAAATTCGAGAGTGTGGATGAGTTGGATAAAGCCACCCCGCTCGAACGTGGCACAACGAAAAGCATCGGCATTGACGATACGGATAAGAGAGATTTCGCTTACGAATACCGCGCCTATATCAAGGTGCCGGAAAAGGCAGTGTATTATTTTTTCACAAACTCCGACGATGGCAGCAAGCTGTTTATCGACGGCAAGTTAGTAGTGGACAACGACGGCTCGCACTCCGTGAAGCGCATCAATGGCTCCGTGCCGTTGGAAGCGGGTTTTCACGACTTTAAACTGCGCTATATTGC
>BNTR01000282.1 GCA_025996755.1 Bacteroidia bacterium | reverse complement strand
TTTTCATACTTTATAATTTTATTTGTTTGTTGTTTACTCTGATAAATAAATTTTTCAATTTTTTCAACTCCGCATTCAGTTCGTCGGGCGGGAAATCGCCTTTGATGTAAATAAGAGTCATTTTTTTTGCTTTGTAGGACAGAAGCGCATATTCGTAAGTCGTTGATTTGCCCATTCTTAAACTATACATCACAGTTCCGTCTGCCCCCAAATCGCTGCCAATGGCTGCACAGGTGTTGCTCAGCATCGCAGAATCGGCGGATGCCACAATCAGACTTTTATACTGACTGATTTTGCTGTGCTCGCCCAGCACATCTTTTGCCAGCACAAGCAGCACAGAGCCTTTTTGCCGACCGTAATCGTTGAATATCCGGTCGATATTCAGCCCGTCCTGCGCACTGACAGCCAAGCTCGGCATCGTAAATACCAACAATAAGCAAAAAATTTTCAACTTTTTCATACTCCTTTAATTTAATTATCTCCTAAAAATAAATCTATCGCATCAATCTGCGATGACATAACGGCAATATCCGCCTGTTTCTGCCCGTCAATGTATGCCTGCGACGTTTCCGGCACGTTCCAAGCCAAGCGCACGGTGATGAGCAGCAGGAGGGAGGCGGCGATGGCTAAAATCCAACGGACACTGTCATTGCGGGTCAAGCCCGCAATCCCATCACTAACCGGCACCCTTCGTTCAGGGGATTGCGGGTCAAGCCCGCAATGACAAGAGGCAAAGTATTGAAATATAGGCTGATACACCTTCAACGCTTCGGGGATAGTATCCTTTTGGAAATAATCCCGCAGTGTCTGTTCTTCCTCCAAACTTGTCAAGCCCTCGAAATACTTGTCGAGCAATGCTGCTATTTGCTTTTCATTTGTTTTCATAATTCATAATTTTCAAATATGTTTCTCTCACTTTTTTTCGTGCGCGCGAAAGATTGACGGTTACTGCGGTGATTTGCGTGGCGGTGATGTCGGCGATTTCCTGCAATTCGTAGCCTTCCACGTCGCGCATTCGGATGATTTGCCGCTGCAATTCGGGCAAATGTTCGATGATTTGTTTGACCAATGCCACCGCATCGTGCTGTTCAAGCGTCGAATGGGGCGTTCCCCGTGCCGTAAAAAAAATTGTTCGGCGATGTTATAATTTCTCATCCCATTCGTCATCTTTATAGATATGCAAATAGAACGGTTCAAATCAGAAGTTATTCCGCTGCGGGATACGCTTTTTCGGACGGCTGTGAAGTACTTGCAGCAGCCGGAAGATGCCGAGGATGTGGTGCAGGAGGTGCTGCTGCGGCTTTGGAACAGGCGCGAACAGTTGGATACGGTGGTCAATCCCGCCGCCTTCGCGATGCAGATGACGAAAAACAGTTGCCTCGACCGTTTGAAATTGCAGAAAGAAACGACGGAAGCCGATGATTTTCAGTTGGGAACGACACGGGAAACGCCCCATTCGACGCTTGAACAGCACGATGCGGTGGCATTGGTCAAACAAATCATCGAACATTTGCCCGAATTGCAGCGGCAAATCATCCGAATGCGCGAC
>BNTR01000281.1 GCA_025996755.1 Bacteroidia bacterium | reverse complement strand
GCAGCCCTCATGGCAGCAGAAGACGCAATGCGGACAACAGGCAAACAAATCCCGCTGATGCTCTCCTACACCCTCGCAGGAAAAGACGGACGCATCCTGTCGGGACAAACCTTGGAGGCAGCTCTGGCATCGGTATCACACGCCAACTTGCTAAGCATCGGGCTAAACTGCTCATTCGGAGCCAGCGACATGAAGCCTTTCCTGCGCGCTATTGCAGACTTGACCCGCAATCCCCACACCGCAGGCGCACCCCTCTACATCAGTGCCTACCCCAACGCAGGCCTGCCCAACAGCCTCGGACAATACGACGAAACACCCGAAACAATGGCACCACAAATTCAGGAATTTCTGGACGAAGGGCTGGTAAATATCATAGGCGGCTGCTGCGGCACAACCCCCGACCATATCAAAATGATTGCAGAACTCGTGCAGAATAGTGCACCCCAGAAAAACCTGTTAGGTCTTGAAGACCTAACAGGTTTAAGTGCACCCCAACAGTCCCCATCGCCCCAACAGTCCCAACAGTCCCAAGAATTAGTATTATCAGGAATAAACGCCCTACCCTTCCAGCCCGCCACCTTCTACCCCATCGGCGAACGCTGCAACGTCGCCGGCTCGCGCAAATTCCTCCGCCTCATCAACGAGAAAAAATACGAAGAAGCTCTGTCAATCGCCCGCCAGCAAATTGAAGACGGTGCGCAAATCCTCGACATCAATGTGGACGACGGGCTACTCGATGGCATAAAAGAGATGACCACGTTCCTCAACCTGATGGCTTCGGAGCCGGATATTGCCACCGTGCCGGTGATGGTGGACAGTTCGGATTGGAAGATTATCGAGGCGGGTTTGAAGGTGCTGCAAGGCAAATCGGTGGTCAATTCCATCAGCCTCAAAAACGGAGAAGCCGACTTTTTGCAGAAAGCCCGCAAAATCCGCGCCTACGGCGCAGCGGTGGTGGCAATGGCTTTTGACGAAAACGGGCAGGCAGACACCTTTGAGCGCAAGATTGAAGTGTGCGCACGGATGTATAAACTGCTGACCGAACAGGCTGGTTTCCCCCCGCAAGATATAATTTTTGACCCCAACGTGCTGGCTGTGGCAACGGGCATTGAGGAGCACAGCGGCTATGCCTTCGCCTTTATTCAGGCAACGGAATGGATTAAGAAAAATCTGCCGGGCGCGAAAGTCAGCGGCGGCGTGAGCAATCTCTCATTCGCCTTTCGCGGTCACAACGAGCTGCGCGAAGCTATGCACACGGTTTTCCTATATCACGCAGTGCAAAAAGGCATGGATATGGGCATCGTAAACCCCTCTGCTACAATTGCCTACGATGATATTTCGGCGGATTTGCGGACGCTTGTGGAAGATGTGATTTTCAATCGCAATGTGGAGGCGGCGGAGAAATTGATGGAATATGCGCAAAATCCTGAAATCCCGAAAAACCTGTTAGGTCTCGAAGACCTAACAGGTTTAAAAGCCCACAATGACCGGCTGGAGTGGCGCAATCACCCCCTCGCTGACCGCCTCCGCCACGCCCTCATCAAAGGCATCGGC
>BNTR01000280.1 GCA_025996755.1 Bacteroidia bacterium | reverse complement strand
TAATCAATCAGGATTTATCGCTGGGGCTGGCTGACAGCAGTTATACATTTTCTCAACCCATAACCGCAAAACCGAATAAACAAGAACTGCCTGAACCTAAAAAAGCAAAACCTTATTCTGTTATTTTACAAAATTTTTCACCTAAAGCATTAGCCTTTTGGGGACAATATGGCATTACGTCCGAAACATTGAAACTCTATAAAGTTGCTTCGTTAAAAGAATTTAGAAGTGAAAACAATGAAGGAAAACCGTTTTGCTTTTTTAGGTTCAGGCAGTTCTTGTTTATTCGGTTTTGCGGTTATGGGTTGAGAAAATGTATAACTGCTGTCAGCCAGCCCCAGCGATAAATCCTGATTGATTATTTTGAGTATTTCAACAAAATTAATTGTATTGTTGCAGTCTAAGCCTTTAAGAAAACCAACAAACGAAAAACAATCGCCGGAGTACGTATCATTGCCAAAATCTTTGAACTTATACACCCTGTATCGGCGGTCAAAATAGACATTGCACGATGCTTTTTTGTCATCATACAATGGATTGCAAAAATTTTTGCCCAACTGCCATTGTGCATCAATGTAATAACGGAATACTTCAAAACCATTATTCGTCCTATCCAATATCGCCTGTTTACTTAGCATTTTTGTAATAATTTGCTAACAAGTCCTGAAAATTTTGTGGATTGCCCTTTATTAAATTTTCGTCCAGCATACGCTGTATTTCGCTCAATTTGTAATAAGATTTACCCCGAATAATGGAATAATTGAGCAATTTCTGTGCACGCAATCGCTGCAAAGTGCGAATACTGATTTTGAGATAAGTACAAACATCATGGCTATCGACCCACCCCTCGTGGTCGCTTTCCGAATGTTCCTTGACATACCGACTGATTTTTTCCAGTCGCTCAATAATGTTCTTGAATGCTTTCGATTCGATTGTTATTACTTCCATAATTTTTTTGCTGCAAAGGTCGGGAATAGAAAAATACGGAGTTCACAAGTTAGACCCAAGTTGGGTACGATTTTTTCTAAAAAAAGACGTATGTGATTGATTCACAATGAAATATTTTTCATAAAGAGAATATAACGGACAAAAGAGGCTTTTTTTCAATACTTTTGCTTCAAAACAGCACCCTCTACAAGCCGTCAAACGAGGGTCAGGCATATAAAAATCGAATACCCAAGTTGGGTATAACTTGGGTATTTTAGATTAACTCAAAACATTCATTTTCAACTACTTACTATCTCTCTCATCCATTTCTTTGTTTAGTGCTGCAGATAAGCGGTCAAGGTAGGTTGTTCGACTGCCTTTTCTACTTCTTATTTCAAGAAATATCCGGTAAAAATCACCAAGGTCAATGTGAAACATTTTTTCATATCTTGAAGCCAACATTTTAATGTCAATATTGCCGCGATTAACGCTCTTAGCGGTATGTATCGCATAAATAAGTTCCACCAAAGCCACTTTGGTATCCGTCCACACATCCACAGACATTGACTTAATTGGATGGTCTAGTTGATATTCATTGCGTTTCAATTTTACCAATTCTGCATCTAAATAAGTAGCAAGCAGTTCATTT
>BNTR01000279.1 GCA_025996755.1 Bacteroidia bacterium | reverse complement strand
GAAAAAGATTTCCATCACCTCGAAAGCGATTTTGTCTTTGAGTTCCTGCAAGTCTTCGTTGCCTTTCAGACGGTTGATTTTCGCTATTTTTGCCCGATACACTTGCGACAAGCCATCGAACAAAGTCATAGAAGCATAAATTTCGTAGGCATTGCTGAAAGTATTATCACTGACGTAGGCATTCGTTTCTTCATCCGTATGCCGCCCAAAACTCATCCGCACATTTGTTCCTGCGCCCACGGAAGGCAAAAACCCGCCAATCGCCTCCAGCCGGTCGAGTTTATAAATGGCATTCTGCGCCTCCTGCCGAGTCCGCTGCGGATTGTGCACGATAGCATATTGGATACATTCGTCCAAAGCGAGTGCTTTTTCCTGCGCACCAACCATTTGAGCACCAACCATTTGCGAAAAAAATACTGCCCATATCATCCAATTGTGTTTCATTTTACATTTAATTTCTTTGTTCTACTCAATTAAATGCTAAATTCGTGCCAAAGTCATAAGCCATTGATATTCGGATGATTACAAAAACGAAAGATTGAACAGGTGTAAAGTTATTTTACACCTGTTGGTAAATTATTTTACAGAAAAATAAATCACAGGACGAACTTAATCTAAAACAACATTCTTGCGTGCCGGAGTGAGGTCGATGCTTGAAATCACAGGACGAAACGAAAATGGTGCTGTTTTTTCGGCTCTGAGATTATTCCCTTCGGCACGTACTCCGATGTGAGTGAGAGCCGTTCGTAACATTACTTCTTCGGTATCGCCTAAAGGAAATATTGGAAGTTCTTGATGTTCTTTCACTTCTACGTCAGGTACAAAACCATTGCCATAGTCGGATGAGTTGGCTGCATTCATAATTTTAAAAACTATGGGCAGCATACCCCACGTATTGTTTTTTTGCTTTTGGGGGTCTCTCTCATAAAGTATGACTGAGCCTACATTTTTGCCGACGGTAGTCGTTCCAATGAGAACGACATTCATATAGGGTTTTAATCCGTTGATTATCAATTCGCTTGCTGATGCCGTTCTATCGGAGGCAGTGAGAACATAGATGCGATTAAGCCCTATCAGTTTATTTATGGGGACACGTTCCAAAACAGTCCGCCCATCCATACCGTATTTTTCTATTTGGTCTTGAAAAAATGCTTTGTTCTTGAAATTTACCAAACACCTGATTCAATTCTTTTACATAAGCGAGGCTATTGTCGCCGTTATCCTGGGCGAAAAAATTGTATATCAGATAACCAATTTTTTTGTTGCTTATTTCGTAAACGGTATCCAAAAAAATCGGATTTTCTTCGTATTTAACGACTGAGAGGGATACTTCTCTGATGGAATTTCCCTCAATAATTCCCAAGGTATGATTAGCATAAAGTGCATTCTGCAAATTCCGCAAAACTTCATCATTGTTCCTTGGCAGTCGAGCACCGTTGATAGTGACGAAAAAATCGCCTCGTTTCAATCCGGCTTGCGATGCGGGAGAATTGGGCTTTACATAGGTAATCAGCCCTGCCACCGAGTTGTCTTGCAATAGTCCCCAAGAGAAATCATACCCCGCCTCCAATTGTACACCGG
>BNTR01000278.1 GCA_025996755.1 Bacteroidia bacterium | reverse complement strand
AAAACATTTACCCATAACAATCAAAACAGTGGTTGATTTTGGTTGCGGAATAGGAACTTGGTTAAAAGCGTTTAAGCAAAATGGTGTAGAGGAGGTGTTGGGATTAGACGGGGAATGGTGCAACACAGAGTTGCTTTTTAAATACATAAACCAACAGGAGTTTATGTATGTTGATATGGAAAAGCCTATTAAGTTGGGTAAAAAGTATAATTTAGTGATTTCATTGGAAGTAGTAGAACACATTTCAGAGGCAAGTGCTGATGTTATAGTTCAATCATTGGTAGATGCCGGTAATATTATTTTGTTTTCTGCGGCCATTCCTGCGCAAGGTGGGGACCATCATCTCAATGAGCAGTGGGCATCCTATTGGAGAGATAAATTTCAAAAGCATGATTTTCTATTTTATGATGTAATTCGGCACCAAATATGGAATAATCCAAATATAGAGTTTTGGTATAAACAAAATATGTTTATCGTTGCCCATAAAAGTATTGAGATTTCTACCTCCCCAAAAGAAATTATAGATATTGTACATCCTGAACTTTTTTTTTCCAAAATAAAAGCGGCAGAGGAACGAGGTGTACGAGCGTCTTTGAGAATGTTAAAAAGAGGGTTAATTCTTTTTTTGAGGGCTATTTCCGGAATCCTACGGATTCCCTCAAAAAAAAGAATTAAGCATTTGTTGTGATATTTTAAAAGACGTAATTTTGCAGGATGGTAAACAATAAAAATGAAATTATTCTGTATCAGCCGGATAACGCTATTCAGTTGGAGGTGTTGGTTGATAATGAGACTGTGTGGCTTACACAGGCGCAAATGGTGATGCTATTTGACAGGCACGTATCAGTCATTTCGCGACATATCAAAAATGTTTTCTCCGAAGGAGAATTAGACGAAAAAAGCAATTTGCATTTTTTGCAAATTGCAAATGCCGACCGACCTGTCGCATTTTACAATCTTGATGTGATAATTTCTGTCGGCTATCGGGTGAAATCGCAGCGAGGCACGGAGTTTCGTATTTGGGCGACAAAAACGCTGAAAGATTATTTACTAAAAGGTTACGCCTGGGGTGGCGTAAATCTAAAAATAATCAAATAAAAATGCCAACCATCAATTATTTTCATTACCTTTGCGCTGTAAAATTATCAATAAAAATAGAGCATTATGAAAGATGAAAATTATTGGAAAGAAATGGCTTCAAGCCGAAGATGGGAGAATAAGGCATTAAAAGCCCGGATGGTGGAAATCATAGATGGGCGAGAAAAATGGAAGGCAAAAGCGATGACTGCCCAAGCGGAGAACGCAACGCTTAAAAAAAGTATGGAGGCGATTAAAAAAAAACTTCATCAAATAGACCTTTTGTAAAGGAAGAGAAGCCGAAGTTATCTCATTACAGCATAACGATTATCACGCTTTTCTTGAAATCGAAACTTCTTACTTCAAGCAGATTTAGAAGTGTCAGCAGTGCTTTGTCCATTATGATACTGACATTAAGCATTGATTTGAAAGACGTTAGAACTCCGTCGCGCAGCACGGGTTGTGGGTCAAGAAGTTGGGGTATTATTGTCTTACCGCAGAGAAAGAGAAAGCAGATGATTGGATATTGATTTTTGATGAAA
>BNTR01000277.1 GCA_025996755.1 Bacteroidia bacterium | reverse complement strand
CGTTGATTTTCTCAATGAGGTTCGCACCCGTGCGGGCTTAGCACCATTCACGCTTGCAGGATTTAGCAGCAAAGATGATTTCATTGACAAACTGCTTTGGGAGCGTGCCCACGAATTTTGGTTCGAAGGCGTTCGCCGCCAGGATTTGATTCGCAACAACAAGTATGTGGAAATAATGGCGGCAAAATGTTTAGCATTTGGCTACACCGACCACATCACCGAATTGGGCGAAGAGAATGCGCATTTGTTTCCGTTGCCTGATGCAGCCATCAACGAGTTCAAAAAGGGCGGCATCGAAGGTCAGCAAAATCCGGGGTATTAAATTCACCATATACAGATGTGTGATATGTAGAAACGCGGCGTGCCGCGTTTCTACTTTTTTTTGCTCAATCATGATTCAAATGGTTGAAGGCATTCACTGTCCCGCTAAACAGATTGTTGCAGATGAATTGGTGCGGACCAAAGCGGTTCGTTTTCCCAATCGACAGGAAAGCCCATCGCCCGTTTATCCACGTTGGGATATTTGGCAAACAAAGCCGCTAATTTTTGCCTAAAAGTATGCTTTGGATTGACGGTGTTGAGCAAATAAATAATCATCGAAAGCACATAATACATCCGCCTATTGCTGACGGTTTTATCAATGAGCCATATATTACTCGTATGTTTTGGAAATAATGGCTGGACTTGTAACCATTTATTCCATATTCGGGCATGGTGTGCGCATACATTTCGCACGTAAACAAGACTGTGAAGCCAAGAGGCAAAAACTTTATCTGATAAACAGAACAGATTAGCAATATCTTTCTTTGCTTTTCCTGATTTTAAATTTTCATACAAGCGGGACAGCGCACCAAAAGAGGTGATTTCCAATAAAATAAACGAGGGCGGAAAAGGATTGGTGTATTTTGATTTGAATGACATAATAAATTCTTCATCACTTCTGGATAACTCTTCGCTGATTTTGGCAAGTGTTACGCGATGTTTTGCAGAATCAACAAACAAATTTGCATTGTCTATCCAAAAAGCATCGCAGGCAGTTGAAAGCACATAAGCCATTTTGGAACGGACGGCGACTTCAATCTTTTCCAATTCTGAAATAATCAGTTGGCGGAGTTCACGGTCAAATTTGTATAGATTAAATGCCGTTTCAAAATTTGTATCGGGTTTGAAAATATGTGTTTGCTTGTCGGCTAAGAATGGATACCAATAGCCACTGAAACGATAGTAACTCACATTTTGGAGCAAATGCGAGGCTTTTGTTTCGTCAGCAAACTGCATTCCACGAGATTTTAGTAGTGCAATTTGCGCAGAACAAGAAAGAAACGTTTTAGAATAAGCAACTTTCGGCATATATTAAAAAATAAAAAGTTCACCCTGAGCGCGCTGTTCTAACGGGAAGCGGGGTGAACACGTTGGTGCAAAGGTACGACATCTTTTTGACACTGCCAAATGTTTTTAACCCTTTCTGCACCAAGTCTGACGTAAATCACTGATTATCAGCAAAATATTTTTTGAAATAAAAAGAGAATAAATTTTCACCTTTTTTTTGGCAAAAAATTGCAAAAACATTTGGAAATAAAAAAAAATGTTGTACCTTTGCGGCAATTTATAAGAATTTCA
>BNTR01000276.1 GCA_025996755.1 Bacteroidia bacterium | reverse complement strand
GTTAAGAGATATGTTGGGGCTGTACCAAAAAGCGTGTCTCTCCGTGTCCACCGGTAGGTGGGAGTTATGCTTCCTCGAAGTCCATCGATATTTACGCTGAGGGTTTGTCTGACTTGCACGGCACCGGTGCTGGTGATGTGTACGCTGCCGTCTAAAATGGGGAGGGGAGCAGGTGCAATTGGCACCGTTGAGTCGGATTGGCTTCCGTTATATCCGACGCGTCTCACTTCTACTTTGATTTTTTTCGTTGTATCGGCATCCGCTAAGGTATATGTTTGGTAGTTTGCCCCGGAAATATCCAAGTCTCCCCGTTTCCACTGGTAGGATGGGTCACCGATTCCATTTCCAACAAGGGCATCGATATCTGCTCTGAGGCGTTGTCCAGCTGTCGTGGTGCCGTAAATTTTTACCTCGCCTGTGAGTTCGGCTTTTGCAACTGCCGCCGTTGTATCGCTTACGCTTCCAGAATTGCCGGTGCGGCTCACTTCTACGGTAATGTATTTACCTGCATCTGTACCCATTAAGGTATAGGTGCTGTTTGTACCAATAGAACTCGTGCTATTCCGTTGTTTCCACCGGTAGGAGATGGTTCCGCTTCCATCAAGGGTGGTATTTGCAGTGAGGGTTTGTCCGACTTCCGCGGTGCCATCGATGCTTACCGTGCCTGATAAAAGGGGGTAGGTAACTGGTGCCGTTTCATTGCTGGATTGGCTTCCGTTATATCCTTCGCGCCACACCATTACGGATATTCTTGTATTTGCATAGGTAGCCACTATGGTATAGGTTGAGTTGGTTGCCCCGGAAATATCCTTGTTATTCGCTTTCCACTGGTAGGAGATTCCGCTTCCACTAAAGCTGGTTTTTGCAGTGAGGGTTTGTCCGACTTGCGCGGTGCCGTCAATGGTTACCGTGCCTGTTAAAGGGGCGCGGCTCACAGTCGCCGTTGGCTCGCTGGTTATGATTCCGGAATATTCGGCGCGGCTCACTTCTACGATAATGCGTTTATCTGCATCTGTACCCAGTAAGGTATAGGTGCTGTTTGTACCAATATAACTCGTGCTATTCTGTTGTCTCCACAGGTAGGAGATTCCGCTTCCACTAAAGCTGGTATTTGCAGTGAGTCTTTGTCCGACTTGCGCGGTGCCGGTGATGTATACCTCGCCTGTTAATTCGGGGATGATGACAGTGGCAGCTACCACTTTCTCCGTTGGTTCGCTGGTTATGCTTCCGAAATTTAGGGCGCGGCTCACTTCTACGGTGATGGTTGAATCTAAATCGGCAGTCACTAAGCGATATGTTGGGATGTTTGCACCAATATTCACGCTTCCCCGTTTCCACCGGTAGGTGATGGTTCCGTTTCCGCTTCTATCGGGGTCAGAGATATTTGCTGTGAGGATTTGTCCGACTTGCGCGGTGCCGGTGATGCGTACCGTGCCTGTTAAAGTGGGGTGAATAACTGTCGCCGTTGGTTCGCTGGTTTGGCTTTTGGCATATCCGTCGCGTCTCACTTCTACTTTGATTTTTGCACCTGCATCTGAGGCCACTAAGGTATAGGTTTTGCTGTTTGCCCCGAGAATATTCAAGTCGTCTCCCCGTTTCCACCGATAGGTGATGTTTCCGGTTCCATCAA
>BNTR01000275.1 GCA_025996755.1 Bacteroidia bacterium | reverse complement strand
CGATGGTTACGCGCGTGGAGGCGGAATTATTCGTATCCCCTCCCCCGTCAGGAGTTACCCAGTTGATGATAAGCCCGCCGCTTTTGACCATGGCTTCAATCGTAACATCGTCCAACACCCATTGCGGGGTGGATTCGGCACCTTTGCCGCCGCCGTCGCCGCCGGACAGTTCGGGTTTTTGTTCCTCCAACAGGTGGGAGGCGCACGCAGACAGCGCGAACGTGAGGCTCAGCGCGAATACTCTATAACTCGTTGCCTTGCAGCGAGTTAATGCCGATGATGACGATAACTTGAACATATTTTGTATATAAAATGTTTATAATTCGGTGCAAAGGTACGATAAATTTTTGGAATGTGCAAATTTTTTTGCAAAAAAAAAATCATTGGCACAAATTCGCAATAAATCGCCGGAGAGCTTGTGGTGGATGGTCTGTTTTCATAAATGTTTCGCCCATCAGGAAGCCTTGGAAGCCTGCTTGGCGTAGTTGGATGACTGTTTTGGGGTCGGATAGCCCGCTTTCTGAGATTTTCACATAGCCTGCGGGCAGTTGGTTTGCCAATTCGATGGTGTGCCTGATGTCGGTGGTGAAAGTTTTCAAATCGCGGTTGTTGATGCCCACCACGTCCACTGTCGGCAGGATGTATAACAGTTCGTCGGCGTTGTGGATTTCCAGCAGGGCTTCCATCCCCAATTCGTGCGCCACGGTGGCGAAGCGGGCAACTTCTTCCTTTGTCAGGCAGGCTGCAATCAGCAAAATCACGTCGGCACCCATTGCGCAGGATTGAAAAATCTGGTATTCGTCCACGATAAAATCTTTGCGCAAAAGCGGAATCTTGGAAATGGTGCTGCGCGCCGTTTGAAAATCGGTGCTGCTGCCGCCGAAAAATTGTTCGTCTGTGAGCACAGAGATGGCGGCTGCACCCGCCGCTTCGTAGCCGCTCACGATTTCAGCCACATTCGCGTTGGGATGTATCTCGCCTTTGGATGGCGACCGGCGTTTAAATTCGGCGATGATGCCCGTCGCAGACTGTTGCAACGCGGCTTTGAACGATATTTTGGCGCGCTCGTGCTGCGCAATCAGGCGTTTCAGCAGGGGGAGTGGCGTTGCCGATTTTTGTGCCTCCACTTCGAGGCGTTTATTGGTGCAGATTGTTTCGAGAATGGTCATATATTTTCCCTGTTTGCTGCCATAAAATGGCGATAATCGTAGTAGAGAATCAGCGATTCGTAAAACAACTCGGCAATGCGCTCGGCACCTTTGGCGTTGAAATGGATGTAGTCTGTAGCCGCCAGCGACGGCGAATTTTTGACCCAACTAATCATCGAGTTCTGCCCGCCCATCACGTCATACATATTCCAAAACGCGACATCGTTCTGCAAAGCGGCGTCACGCAGGGCGGCAATCGTTTTTTTCAAATAGGGATAACTTTGCAGTTCGCCATTTATTTTGGTGGACATATCTGCGGGACCAATCAGGATGATTTTTGCTTGCGGACACAGTCGTTTGAGAAATGCAATTTGCTCTGACATAGTCTTTTGATAAGCCGCCACCGACTTGTCGCCCGTTATCGATGGGGTCATATTGCCGCCAAATTCCAGCAAAATCAGGCGGGCATCCAATTCGTTAAACATGGCTGCCAGCACCACACTGTCTAATTGGGTGAAAAACGA
>BNTR01000274.1 GCA_025996755.1 Bacteroidia bacterium | reverse complement strand
GCTCACAAAAATGTTGCCTCCCTGCCCGCAATATGCCTTAATCTTGCTTTGCAGACTGTCGGGGAAGGTCTTGAAACGCGGCGGCATTGCGCCCTCGCGTCCTATTTGCGTCTGCTTCTGCTTGCCGAGGATGAGGTCGGTGGCGCGGTAATCGTTCATATTCGTCGTGCCCAGCATCACCGCTTCGGCGGAACTCGACACGAACGAATAGCCCGCTTCCACAATCGCCTGACCGTGCAGGGCGGGATAATCAAACGTGTTTCCGGCGATGAGCGACGTTTCGTAATTGGCATTGCTCGCGCCAAAACCGGCGGCATCATCGTCCATCCAGGGCACACTGCGGCGAAATTCGTGCTGACTGCCGATGTAATTATACTGCACCCTGTCGGGCACGCCGTGGTCGAGATAGTCCAAAAAGCCCGCCAGACTGTCTTTGCTCGCGAAACTTTCGGGTGCAGAGATGCGCGTGAAGCCGTTTACGACCAGCACCACGCCTTTCTCGTCGCTCTTGCGGCACACCGCCAGTGTTTCCGACGGGAAACTTTCGCCGCCCTCGTTGCTCGCCGCAATCTTGAAGCGGTAGAGCGTGTCGCGCTGAATTGCCACATTGTGCTGCGTGTTTTTGACCGGCACGCCATTGTCGAAATCGCCGCCATTGACCGCCGAATAGAGGATATAACCCGTTGGCGCGGCGGTCGGCTCGATGGAATCGAGGGTTGCCTGCCATTGGAGTTGCACGTGCAGGCTGTCGGTGAATTTGGTGCTGAACGCCCTGATGGGCAGCGGCTGCACGACATAATTATAGTTGTTTTGATAGGCGATGAATTTCAAAAGCCCCTTGTAGATGGCACGGCTCACGGCAAATTGAAAATTGGGGTCAAGTCCGTAGCGCATATCGGCAAAGTTCTGATGCGAAAGCAGTTCGAGGAGCATCGTGGGCACCTCCGGAAGACGGGCTTCGCTGTAATTGCGGTTCCAGATGTGGCGGCGCGTCCATCGCGGCTCATATTGCAGGCGGATGTCGCGGACAATCTCGTCGGCAACGGTCTGCGTCAGGTCGCGCGACAGGATGCGCGGCTTGCCGTTGGCAAACACCTCGTCCTTGAAATGTGTCATACAGATGCCCAGCGTGCCGATAATCGAGTCGTCGTAGGTCGTTCCGGCATCGGAATGGAAGGCGAAGGCGGCATCCAGCGGGACGTTTTGTGTGCGCATATAATTGACCCACAAGCCGCGGCTCTGATAGTCGTCGGTGTAGTCGCGCGTGCCGTGTGTCCAACTGTAAACGCTGTCGGGCATCCCCGCCCACTGCAGCCAGTAGCGCGCACCCTCAACGTAGCGCGGGCGACCGCTTGTTTCCGTGTGTATGCTATCTCCGCGGGCGATATTGCCGATGCCGCCGCCGATTTTCACGGCATCGGCAGTAACGATTTTATTTTTGTCTTTGCTCTCGTTCGACAGCACCACCCGGCTGCTGCTTTCGTCGAAGTCGAACGTGCCAAGGTATATCCACGTGCCGCCTCCCATCGTCTGGTTGATGCTGAACGTGGTTTGCCCGCCAGTGTGATAGACGGTGTAGCGCGCATCTCGCGTGCTCTTCGGCAGGCTTTTGTAGGACACATAGACGGCGTATTTGCCCCTCTCCGGTAGTTCCGGCTGCCATGTGAAGGTTGTGAG
>BNTR01000273.1 GCA_025996755.1 Bacteroidia bacterium | reverse complement strand
ACAAATCCGAAAAACGGGGGATTAGCTCAGCTGGCTAGAGCACCTGCCCTGCAAGCAGGGGGTCATCGGTTCGAATCCGATATTCTCCACCAAGCCGCAAGGCTTACGTTCTTTGACATATTGGTACAAAACAAGAAAACAAAGTAGAGCAACAAAAATAATGCTCTAAAATTACGAATTACGAATTACGAATTACGTTTGTTTCGGCAGATGTTTTCAGTGATGCTTGGTTTGAGTTTTAGAGACGAAAGGTTGCGTTCTACGGGTTAAGGAAAGCAGATGATGTTCGCATTATTCGTAATTCGTAATTCGTAATTCGTAATTTTTCAAGAAGAAATAAGAAAGAAAGGGCAGACGGTGGATGCCTTGGCTCTTGGAGGCGATGAAGGACGTGATAAGCTGCGATAAGCTCGGGCGAGGTGCAAATAACCATTTGAACCCGAGATTTCCGAATGGGGCAACCTAATAGACTGAAGGTCTATTACCGCTTTAAGCGGGGCAAACGTGGGGAACTGAAACATCTAAGTACCCACAGGAAAAGAAAATAAATAATGATTGCGCAAGTAGTGGCGAGCGAACGCGCAGGAGCCCAAACCGGCGTTGTTTAGGCAATACCGGGGTTGTAGGACCACGATGTAGCAAGAAATCGGGAAAGTGGAATCAGCTGGAAAGTTGAATCATAGAGGGTGAAAATCCCGTACACGACTTTTCGACGAAGCTTAGTGGTATCCTGAGTAGTGCGGGACACGAGAAATCCTGTACGAACCCGCGGGGACCATCCCGCAAGGCTAAATACATCCAAGAGACCGATAGTGAACCAGTACCGTGAGGGAAAGGTGAAAAGCACCTCGAATAGAGGAGTGAAATAGACCCTGAACCCGTCTGCCTACAAGCGGTCGGAGCGGATTTATCCGTGACGGCGTGCCTTTTGCATAATGAACCTACGAGTTACCATCACCGGCAAGGTTAAGTGATTGAAGTCACGGAGCCGAAGCGAAAGCGAGTCTGAACAGGGCGCATTAGTCGGTGGGGGTAGACGCGAAACCAAGTGATCTACCCATGGTCAGATTGAAGGTTGGGTAACACCAACTGAAGGATCGAACCGATAAGCGTTGAAAAGCTTCCGGATGAACTGTGGGTAGGGGTGAAAGGCTAATCAAACTTGGAGATAGCTCGTACTCCCCGAAATGCATTTAGGTGCAGCGTTGTAAATTTTTTATGTCAGGTAGAGCGACTGATTGGATGCGAGGGCTTCACCGCCTATCAAGTCCAGACAAACTCCGAATGGGCATAAAACTAATTGCAGCAGTGAGGGCGCGGGTGCTAAGGTCCGTGTCCGAAAGGAGAAGAATCCAGACTATCAGCTAAGGTCCCCAAATATATGCTAAGTTGAACTAACGAAGTCAGAGTACAAAGACAGCTAGGATGTTGGCTTGGAAGCAGCCATTCATTTAAAGAGTGCGTAACAGCTCACTAGTCGAGTGCTCCGGCATGGATAATAATCGGGCATAAGCATATTACCGAAGCTATAGAATTGTTCAGTAATGAATAATTGGTAGGGGAGCATTCTATTACAGCGTTGAAGATACGTGGCGATGCGTGTTGGAGCGGATAGAAAAGCAAATGTAGGTATGAGTAACGATAATGCGGGCGAGAAACCCGCACGCCGAAAGACCAAGGTTTCCTGATCAACGTTAATCGAATCAGGGTC
>BNTR01000272.1 GCA_025996755.1 Bacteroidia bacterium | reverse complement strand
GGTCGTTCATGTCTTTGTGTCCTGCCACAATTTCTAATTTGGCATACTTGGCAAAGTGGTATTCATTGAAAAATACCATTTCAACATTCAAGTTTTTGATTCTCTCTAATATGTCGGCTTCCGATTTGAAACGGAGATGCCCCATTTTGCCTATTCGATACAATAACAGTAATTCCTGAACAGCTATTGAACTGACATAAATCATATTGACACAATCAGATAAAATCTTGAATACTTTTGAACTCAGGTTATCTCTGGTATTTGATAGATAAAATATCAAAACATTGGTATCTATATAGTATCTCATCGTAATATAGCCCTCATATCCATTTTTGAACCATCATCAATGTTCTCCATCGTTAACCAATACTTGACACCTGCTGATAATGGCTTTCCTTCCTCTATCATCTTTTGAATGACTGCTCTTGCAGCTGATACTTTCTGTGTACGTTTTTTTACTGTTGTTTCCATATTTTTATTTGTTTTAAATTGTTTTAGACTGCAAAGGTAATGCAAATTTTTGAATTACCAAACGTTTTTTGCAATTATTTTTGTATCTATTCAAATATTTTGTAAGTGATAACAAAATAATGCGGCTAAGTGGATTAATGCCACTTTTCCTTTGATAAGTTCCGACAATTTCACCTCTTTGTCATCGTTATCCACAGCGGTCACGTCCACATATTGATTACCCACTTTCACCGACGCTGCACCGCTATAACTTTCAATCAATGCCGTGTAAGGATGATAGGGGTATTGGGGCTGATATATATCGCGATAAATTTTCAACAGGGGCGATATGTCTTCTTTTGATTGTTCGATTCCATGTCTAATGTTTTTTACGAGTAGCGTGTAACCCACAATATTCGGATGGTCTTTGGCGTATTGCATTTCCTTTTCAACAGCCATTTTGTAGGTATTTCTAAATTCGGTCATATATCTGCCACCTTCAATCACGTTTTTCTCCGCTTCATCCATCGGATGAAGCACAAAATTTATCGTTCCTTGTTCTGCGATAAAATCAACAGGTCTCCATGCGCCGTTCAGATGCTCATCTTCAAAAATGAACTGATAGGCTGCTTCTGTATCGACATTCAACACATATTCAAACTTTCCGGCTTGGATGGAAATATAAATCACTTCTGCCGTGCGTGCGTCTTCCTCCGGTTTCAACAGCATCAAACGACTGCTTTGCGGACGGTTTACAACCTCGCCCTTCAATACACATTGTATGTTTTGACCAAAACTTGTGGTTGCACAAGCCGCCAACATTCCAAAAATCAATACCCAAATGCTCTTTTTCATGATGAAATATTTTTAAAACCTGTTTTTTACTAACTCATAATTCATCTTTTTATTGCTTTGAACCTCATTTCTACCTAATTTTCCTAACAAAACAACCTCAGTAGAAAATGATAGCTGCCTGCTCCGTTAACCCCAACCTCATTACCTCATTTTCCAACCATCAATGAGGTAATGAGGTTAGGAAAATTAAATCCATATTACCTTGCTACTGAGGTTGTTTTGTTAGGAAAATTAGGTAAAAATGAGGTTTCTTTTGTACCTTATAATCACTAACCACCAATCACTACCCACTAACCTTTCACCCTTTCACCTTTTATCTTTCACCTTTTATCTTTCACCCTTTACCTTTCACCTTTTACCTTCTTCGGGTCAAACAGCATCGCCGTACAAATGCAATACCGCCGGTCAGTGCGGTCAAGGACATCGTGA
>BNTR01000271.1 GCA_025996755.1 Bacteroidia bacterium | reverse complement strand
CATTCCTACGGAATGCAAGGGGGAGAAGGATATATCAATTTCTACCGAGCGATGCAATCCTACGGATTGCCGGAATATAGCACCGCAAAAAAATGTTACAAAAAAACACGATGCCTGATATTGCCAAATTTGTTGCAAACATAGCGAGCAATCTGCATACATTCGGTGTTCTATTCAACATAATGCTAATTATGCGCGCAATAAAAAATAATCTCCCCAAAAATTCAAAAATTATATGTAACTTTGCAGAAAAATTTTAAAAATATGAAAAACATTTTTTCTCTCGCGTTAGTGTTTTTATCGGTGGTGGGCTTGCAAGCACAGCCTCGAGCCGTTGCAGGTGCTCAAAAAATTAATCCTACTACGGTGGAGGTGTTGCTGGACGGCAATCGGCGGATGACGTTTGATTTTTATGGCGACAATATTGTGCGCCTGTTTCAGGACAATTCGGGCGGTATTTTGCGTGCGCCGGAAGCGGAGCCGGAGGCGCAGATTTTGGTGGATAATCCCCGCCAACGAGTTTCCTCATTGGATGTGAACGACCAAAATGGGGTGATTTCTATTTCTACGGAAAAGATTGCTATTCAGATAGATAAAGCCACTTCGCTGCTGCGCGTTATGAATCGGAAGACGGGGAAAATTGCTTTTGAGGAGGTCAAACCCATAGTGTTTGAAAAGGGCAAGGTGACGCTCACGTTCAAAGAACATCCTGACGAATATTTCTACGGCGGCGGCGTGCAGAACGGGCGTTTTTCGCACAAGGGCAAGACGATTGAGATTGAAAATCAGAATAGTTGGACGGATGGCGGCGTGGCTTCGCCCACGCCCTTTTACTGGTCGACCAACGGCTATGCCGTGATGTGGCACACGTTCAAAAAAGAGCGGTATGCTTTTGGTTCGGAAGAAAAGGGATTGGTGCAGTTGTTTCATACGGACGACTATTTGGATGTGTTTTTTATGGTCGATGATGGTGCGGTGGCTCTGCTGAACGATTTTTATCAACTGACCGGCAATCCGGTGCTGCTGCCCAAGTTCGGCTTTTATCAAGGGCATCTGAATGCCTACAACCGCGATTATTGGAAAGAAGACCCCACAGGTATCCTTTTTGAGGACGGTAAAACCTACAAGGAAAGTCAAAAAGACAACGGCGGCACGAAAGAATCGCTGAACGGCGAACTGAATAACTACCAATTTTCGGCACGCGCCGTCATCGACCGCTACAAAAAGGCGGATATGCCGCTGGGCTGGATTTTGCCCAACGATGGCTATGGTGCGGGCTATGGGCAGACGGAAACATTGGACGGAAATATTCAAAACTTGAAAGAGTTGGGCGATTATGCGCGCGAAAATGGTGTAGAGATAGGGCTGTGGACACAATCCGACCTGCATCCGAAGCCGGAAATCAGTGCATTGTTGCAGCGCGACCTTGTGAAAGAGGTGCGCGATGCCGGCGTGCGCGTCCTGAAAACGGACGTGGCGTGGGTGGGTCGCGGCTATTCGTTCGGGCTGAACGGCGTGGCGGATGCGGCGGAAATTATGACCTATTACGGCAACTCCGCGCGCCCATTCATCATCTCCTTAGACGGCTGGGCGGGCACTCAACGCTATGCCACCATCTGGTCGGGCGACCAAACCGGCGGGCTGTGGGAATACATCCGCTTCCACATCCCCACATACATCGGCTCCGGCTTGTCGGGGCAGCCCAACATCACATCGGATATGGACGGCACCTTTGGCGGCAAAA
>BNTR01000270.1 GCA_025996755.1 Bacteroidia bacterium | reverse complement strand
GTAAAACAGATAAAGCAATGGCAAAAAGATAACCTCTGTGACTCCTTATCTGTCAAGAGAAATAAGTTTTATAATATGGATATGGTTGGTTGTTGTTTTTCTAAATGAAGCGATTTACGCCACCCCACCCGTAGGGCTTTCATATCAATAGAAAAACTATGCAACCTCATTTTTACCTCATTTTCCTAACAAAACCACCTCGTGATAGCCCTTAGTAGCCCTCGAATATTTATTATCCTCCCCCTCCCTTATTCCCTTATTTTTCTCGTCATCAATAGAATAAGGGAATAAGGGGGAGGGAGGATGGGGACACGTTTTGGCTACTAAGGGGAAAAAAATGAGCTAATGAGAATACTGTGTCGCAACGAATAACGGTTGGGATATGCCACGCAAAGGCAATGGTCCGGTCGGTATATGGACTTACGAGTCCGACAGTATTCTGATTCAGTATTGTATTGCATACAAAAATAAAACATCGGAGGGGGCTGATGACGGAGGTGGTTTTGATTTGGACGGTGGAGTAACCAATTCAATCATTCAATATTGCCTTTCGTATGAAAATGAGGGTAGCGGCTTTGGGCTTTTCCAGTATGCCGGAGCAAGTCCCTGGTATAACAACACCATCCGTCACTGTATCAGTGAAAACGACGGTAGCGTTTCGGCAGCACAGGCAGCTATCTATGTCTGGAACTCGTCGGATGATCCCGAACAGCTTAAAGATTGTTATATTTACAACAACACGATTTACAACGAAAAAGGCACTTTCATCAATTATGCGGCTCAGAGCAAGCATCTTGGATTCAAATTTCACAATAATATTTTTGTTACTAAAGATGAGTTGATTACAAGCAAAGAATCAATAACAAATCCGCATCAATTGATGCGGATTTGTTATTGATTCTTTGCTTGTAATCAACTCATCTTTAGTAACAAAAATATTATTGTGAAATTTGAATCCAAGATGCTTGCTCTGAGCCGCATAATTGATGAAAGTGCCTTTTTCGTTGTAAATCGTGTTGTTGTAAATATAACAATCTTTAAGCTGTTCGGGATCATCCGACGAGTTCCAGACATAGATAGCTGCCTGTGCTGCCGAAACGCTACCGTCGTTTTCACTGATACAGTGACGGATGGTGTTGTTATACCAGGGACTTGCTCCGGCATACTGGAAAAGCCCAAAGCCGCTACCCTCATTTTCATACGAAAGGCAATATTGAATGATTGAATTGGTTACTCCACCGTCCAAATCAAAACCACCTCCGTCATCAGCCCCCTCCGATGTTTTATTTTTGTATGCAATACAATACTGAATCAGAATACTGTCGGACTCGTAAGTCCATATACCGACCGGACCATTGCCTTTGCGTGGCATATCCCAACCGTTATTCGTTGCGACACAGTATTCTCATTAGCTCATTTTTTTCCCCTTAGTAGCCAAAACGTGTCCCCATCCTCCCTCCCCCTTATTCCCTTATTCTATTGATGACGAGAAAAATAAGGGAATAAGGGAGGGGGAGGATAATAAATATTCGAGGGCTACTAAGGGCTATCACGAGGTGGTTTTGTTAGGAAAATGAGGTAAAAATGAGGTTGCATAGTTTTTCTATTGATATGAAAGCCCTACGGGTGGGGTGGCGTAAATCGCTTCATTTAGAAAAACAACAACCAACCATATCCATATTATAAAACTTATTTCTCTTGACAGATAAGGAGTCACAGAGGTTATCTTTTTGCCATTGCTTTATCTGTTTTAC
>BNTR01000269.1 GCA_025996755.1 Bacteroidia bacterium | reverse complement strand
GTATCGGAAAATATCATTTCGGACGAAGATGTGTTCTCGGACGAAAACATGGCTAAGGCAGTGCTTGCCAACTATTACGGCAGGGTGGACTGGGGTCAGCGCATAGACGATGTCGATTTCTACATGGAGACGGACGAGTGCGCCAACTCGGGCAGCGGCGGCTGGCGGAAAGCAAGCAACGGGGGCGGATACAATGACGACATCTTCCGCGTGCACGAGTATCGGCTGATTCGCGACATCAACGAATTTCTGGTGGGCGTGCGCTCTCCGGCGGCAAGCAATCTCAGTGCCACATTTCGAAACCAACTCGAAGGCGAGGTGCGCTTTCTCCGCGCCTGGACGTATTTCAATATGGGACGCTGTATGGGCGGAATGCCTATTGTGGGCGACGACGTGTTTGAGTATGCGGGCGGAATGGACATCACCGCACTACAGGTGGCACGCAGCACCGAAGCCGAGTTGTATGACTACGTCATAGACGAGTGTACGAAAATTGCGACTATGCTCCCCGAGGCACCGCAGCCCAATGCTGCCCGTGCCAACAAATGGGCTGCTCTGGTGCTCAAGGCGCGAGCCGCTGTGTATGCGGCTTCCATTGCCAAGTACAACAACGCGATGACAAGCCCTATCCAATCGGCGGACTACGATGCCGACAAGGGCGGCGCAGTGGGTATTCCGGCAGCCAAAGCCAATGCCTACTATCAGACAGCATTGGCGGCGGCGAAGGAAATCGAAGCGGGTGGCAAGTACGATTTGTACCGGCAAAATCCCGACCTTGGTGCTAATTTCTACGAAGCCGTATGCAAAAAGAGCGGCAACAACGAAGTGATTTGGGTAAGAGACCATTTTGTGCCAAGCAACGATGGCAAAACAGGTTTCACCAACGGCAACGGTCCCCTCTCGCAGGCAAACGATGCCGATGCCAATCGGGAAACGGTTATCCTGAACTTAGTGGAAGCGTTTGAGTACAAAACCGACCGCGACGGCACGCTCAAAACGCGCACCGCAGACGGCAGCGACTACGTCTTCTACGATAAGCCCGAAGACCTGTTTGCCGACAAGGACGCACGTCTCTATGGCTCGGTGCTTTATTCGGGTGCCGACTGGAACGGCAACACCGTTATCTACCAAAGCGGGCAGAAAAAGTTTGTAGATGGAGAATGGACCATCGTAGGTGCCTCCAATGATGTGGATACGAAAGATGACGATGGCGATATGCTGGTGTCGAAGGATGGTCCTAATCGCTCGGAAGCGTCGACCCACAACAATACGGGCTTCAATTTCCGCAAGTTTATGGATTACACTCCTGCGGCATTTACGCGTGGCGTTGGCAGCGATATGTGGTTTGTGCGTATGCGCTACGCCGAAGTGCTGCTCATTGCCGCCGAAGCCAGCATGGAACTTGGCGAGCAGGCGGATGCTGTGGCGTATATTAATAAAGTGCGCGACCGGGCAGGCATACAGCCGCTCACCGCCGTTACGCTGCGCGACATTGAGAAGGAACGCCGCGTGGAGTTTGCCTTTGAAAACCACCGCTGGTGGGATTTGAAACGCTGGCGTTTGGCGCACCAGTTGTGGAACAACGGGCTGAGCATCGACCTCACGGACGACGTTACCACTCACACCAGAAGTGCTGCCTCCGACAACAACACCTCGGGCAAATTTGCGCTCTTCCCTTACAGGGTAAAGGGCGCCGACATCCCCGCACACGAAGGCAAGTACGTTTACGACAAGGTAGATTGTTCGCCGTGGACATACGATA
>BNTR01000268.1 GCA_025996755.1 Bacteroidia bacterium | reverse complement strand
CCGCCAATCTGAACGGCAACATCTACTACAACCGGATTAACGCCTTCACGGTGGAAAACAAGTATCCGATTCAGCATATTTTTTCAGCCGGGCGGCAAAATATGTATTCCGGCAACGTAAAGTTGAACAATCTGTTTCGCCCGGCTGCACAATTTGAAATGCAGCTATCAGCAGTCTGGCTGGCACCCGACATCATCCCGCAGGGAAAAATTCAATCGCGGTTTTCTTTAGACCTGGGTGTGAAGAAAACTATTCAGCGAGGCAAGGGAGAGTTGATTTTAAGTGCCACGGACTTGCTGAATACGATGGTTATCCGCAAAGAAATTCAAGGCGGGACATTCAGTTACACACTCCGCGATTATTATGAGACGCAGGTGGTGCGAATGGGGTATAACTACAAATTTTAAGATGTAATGGTTAATTCTTTTTGTGAGGTGCTATTTCCGGCAATCCGTAGAAATTGCATCGTTCGGTAGAAATTGATATATCCTATTGAAAAAAGTTGTACCTTTGCACCGTGAAAATAAAGGAAGCTTTAATAGTATTAATTTAAAAATGTAAACAAAATGAAGAAGATTTATTTTTTTATTGCGAGTTTGTTCGTTTTCTCGTGCAGCAATGATGAAACTGCAAACAAAATGGAAGAAAAATTAACAGGCGAATTGACCGCAATGGCAACAAGAGCGTTGTTTTCCGAACCGGAGAAGCCTGATGCAGTCGAACCGGGTGGTGGCGAAAATACTTTCCTCCCGTTTCGGAAACTCCTCGTGAGGAATTCATTGCCTTTACAGGCGATGATATTAAATCCTTTAATATTAAAACAAGGGAAATTGTATTTACCGATTTGACCGTTGAAGAAGTCCGTGCACGTGTAAGCAACTCAACTAAGCTGACATTTTATTTTGACGGCAAACCATTGTTTGAATCAACTCCAGTTGAGAGGGGACTTTCCAGTTATGCGCATAACGACCTGATTTTTACTTTCTGGGGTGACAGTTTCTATTTGTCTGACGGTTATCCGTTAGTTTTAGACGGGGACTGGTCAAGTTTATCCAATGACGTTCGGCGGGAGCGGGACGAGAATGCCCAGAAGAGGGCAGCAGAATGGGATAAGTTTGTCAAGTATATAAAGGATGCCGGTAAAACGGTAGAATAATTTATCCTGTTCAGCGTAGGCTCTGCCTGCGTTGGAGATAGAAACAAGGCTCTCGGCTTGCACTGCAAGGTGAGAGCCTTGCCATATATGTAGCGTGGACGCTATGCCGAACAGGGGTAGTCTGAACCACGATTTTAATAAGATTAAGAAGATTATCAAGATGCTTTACAGTCTTGGTAATCTTCTTAATCTTATTAAAATCGTGGTTCAGACCTCTGTTTAGCGGTAGGGGGAGGAGATGTTGGTAAGTTTAACAGAAAATATTTGGGAGATAGGAAAAAGTTGCTTACCTTTGTTGCCGATAAGACGTGATGCAATATGGAAACAAGAGTATTAGACAAGGCAACGAGAGGCTGTCTCAAAAGGGCAGCCTCTTTTTTAAAAGAATTAAGCAGCCATATTTAGCTGTTGCGGATAAAAATCAAGAATTGATTTTAGCACAGACAATTTTGGGCTAATAATCCGCTGGGGTGCGGGATTATTGGTATTATTGGCTTTTTTGTGCATTTTACCCAAGTTGAAGGCTATAGCGAAGATGGCAAAGTCCATTTTTACCTTGTCGCCTCCAAAATGTCTGAACCGGTTGTACTGTTTGTTGGCTTTTGTTTGCCCG
>BNTR01000267.1 GCA_025996755.1 Bacteroidia bacterium | reverse complement strand
TGATTTGGATTTTTTGAAAAGGTCAGGTGTCATTCCTATAATTTGGCAGTAATGGTCAAAAATGTCGCCCCATAGTTTTAAAAGTTTTTTCCTTTCAATCTTTTTATAATCACGATGGTCATAATAACTGGTAATTGGAAATCTCGTTTCTCGATTTTCTATACCGATACATTCAAAAACATAATCGTTGCGGTCGTCATACACTTTCAATATCAACCCCGGCAAACCGCCAAATTTCCACGGACCGTTGCTTATGGGAATATCCGGACTAAACCACGCCGTATAGTTTTTGCCACGAAAAGAGCAAGTCGCTCTTTGGCACAAATAGGAGGCTACCATCGATGTTTCTTCCTGAATATGCCAATCAAAATCAATGATTTCCGAGTATTGATAATTCGGAATGCGCATTGGCATATACGCATATTCAGTAATCTCATTTGTCGCATAATCTTTGTAATAGTCACTCCAAAAACATTTATCGGAGTCTAACCATCTATATGCCGGTACAACTCCAGCATTGGGATTTCGCTTTGCAAAATCAGTACGAAAAGAGTCGACCTTAAAAATATTATAGCTATAATATTTCGACAGTTTTTTCCCTATTTCCAATATCTGTATATCATCGCTTTTATCTGGCTCTTTTTCTGATTGATTCAGAATATATGTTATTTTAATATTTCCGGAATCTATAACCGATAAAGAAGAAATATCGCGTGTGTCATTCGGCATAAAACTCTGCGGCTGAGCGACTGCCTCTATCGAGATTAAAATAAAAGCGAGAGCAATTAATTGTTTCATTTTGTTAATTTTCAAAATTTACGCTGCAAAGTTAATTATATTTTTTCATTTATGCAAACAAAGTATAACATTGGGTGCACGACAAATTTCCCTTTTTTACTTTCACAATAGTAGATAGCCCAGGCTTCTTTTATGGATTTTTATTTAATTTCTCTTTATTAATCTTATATTCGGCGAATTTAATGTCTTGATATTCAGAAAATCGGTGTAGTCCTTTTTGTTGTTGGTAACAAAGAAAAAGCACTTTAATTTGCGACTTAGCACATATTGAATATTATCTTCCATATCTGCCTTGTCTATATCTAAGGACTCAATTATATCATTCTTTTCAAAACTGATAATTGTGAATTTAGAAAGCAAATTGCGAACAAAGGTTTTTATTTCAGCATTCGTTTTGCGTTTTTGAAAAACGGATACGCATTGGGCAATGCTCAGCGAAGAGGCAAAAAGTTGCTTCCCCGTAAGTGAAAATAAATAGTTTAGGCAATTTAAATCACTCTGTTTTCCGGCATAAGCACCTATTAGGACATTGGTATCTACAAAAATGTTGTTTTGATTTAATTTCATAGGATAACACTTTGATATTTTTTCAGTTCTGCTGAAGTGAACAAATCTAAATTGTCGTTTGCCCAACTCTTAATTGCGTAGTCCACAAGTTCTTTTTTTGATACGCCGGAACGCTTCAAAAGCAAATTAATTGCTTCATCCACTAAATTAACTTCCTTTTTTTTGACTGCTGTTGCCATGATAAATAATTTTTACTATTACGGATGCAAAGTTACAAAAAATTTTAATAACGTTTGCAAATAAAAAACCGCCGTGTGCAATTTCAAAAGGGAAATTTGTCGTGCACCATAACATTTTTATTCCAATTCTATGGGTTTATAAGGTGATTTGGATTTTTTGAAAAGGTCAGGTGTCATTCCTATAATTTGGCAGTAATGGTCAAAAATGTCGCCCCATAGTTTTAAAAGTTTTTTCCTTTC
>BNTR01000266.1 GCA_025996755.1 Bacteroidia bacterium | reverse complement strand
CTGCATAATATCCCGTCGGGTGCTACCACAACCACCGGTTTGAGTTGGAATTGGGGGCTACTGTATCGTCTCAATTTCTTTCTTGAAAACTACGAGAAAGCAACGAGCGTCCCCGTTGAAACCCGTAACAGGTATGCCGGCGAGTCGCTCTTTTGGCGGGCATGGTTTTACTTCGACAAGGTGCAGGAGTATGGCAGTGTGCCGCTCATTTTGCACACGCTCAACGAGAAATCGCCCGAGTTGTACGCCAAGCAGAACACGCGCGCCGAAGTTGCCGATGCCGTTTTGGACGACATCAACAAAGCAATCGACTATCTGCCGGAAGCATGGCCCGCAAGCAGTCCCGACCGTGTGAACAAATACACCGCGCTGACACTCAAGGCACGCATTTGCCTCTACGAAGGCACATGGCGCAAGTATCACGGATTGACTGACTACCAGCGTTTCCTCGAAGCCGCCGTGGATGCTGCCGATAAAGTGATGAAATCGGACAAGTATGAGATTTACAACACCGGCAATCCGAATGAAGACTACCGGACCCTCTTTACTTCTCTCGACCTGCACGGCAACTCGGAGGTTATTATTGCCAAATATTACGATGCGGGAAAATACACCCACAGTATAAACGGCAATCTTGTTACCAATGGTTTCATGATAGGCGTTACAAAAGACCTTGTTGACGATTATCTGTGTAAGGAAGCGGACAACACAGCCAAGCCTGTTGCCTTGAGCGCAATCTATAAAGACGACGCTATTGAGGACGTCTTCGATAATCGCGACCCGCGCCTGTCACAAACGGTGCTCGACCCGCGTCAAGAAACGGCGATAATCGGTACAGACCCCACTTCCACCAAAGGTTACCCGCGTTTGAATTATATGGCAGGAAATTCGTGGGTATCGCTCACAGGCTACAATTACATCAAGAATTGGAACAAAAACGACGCATTGGCGAGCAACAGTGAGGTAACGGATTTTCCCATCCTGCGCTATGCCGAGGTGTTGCTGACCTACGCCGAAGCCAAAGCAGAGCTGGGGACGATAACGCAGGACGACCTCGACCGTAGCATCAACCTGCTTCGCCGCCGCGTGGCAATGCCCGACCTCGATATGAACCCGCCAATGGATACCAAATATGCCGGCGAAGGCATCTCTTCGCTGCTGGTGGAAATTCGCCGTGAGCGTCGCGTGGAACTTTCATTCGAAAACAGCCGCTACCACGACCTGATGCGATGGAAGAAGGGTGCATATCTCGCCAAACCGGTATTGGGCATACGCCTTGAGGATGCCGACATAGCCGCCGGAGGACGCTACGATGCTACTACGGCAACTACTCCACCGGTTACTTTCGAGGTGAATGGCAAAAAATACATAAATGCTTATGCCGGCACACAGTTTGCCCCCGACAATCGCGTGTTTAACGAAAACAAACACTATCTGTATCCCGTGCCGACCAATGTACGCGCCAAAAATCCGAATTTGGTACAGACTTCGGGCTGGGAGGAATAACACCCGTCTTGGCAATATCCTTTATATGTCCGTTGTCTGCAATAATCCACGCAGGCAACGGACATTCTCATTATTCAAAAAATAATGCTACCTTTGCAGAAAATTATTCATTAAAAAAGCAGATAAATATGGAACAGTTACAACCGGTGCGACATGCACAAACAGGATTGTGGTGTGATGACGAAACGCCACAATTTAGTGAGGAGTTTAAAGAGTTGATGGCACACTCAATTACGGGAGAGGAATTAAAAGAGCGTATGCACAAACACATTGAAGCGTGGCCATGGAAAG
>BNTR01000265.1 GCA_025996755.1 Bacteroidia bacterium | reverse complement strand
CCGAACTGATGTCCGGCATCGGCAAAGGTGTGAGAGGCTTCAAAGACGGGCTGAAGGACATCGAAAAAGATATTAAGGAAGATGCGAGCACCGAATTAAAGGCGTAATCTTTCCCCGACAGCCAACAATGAACACCCCTGAAATGTCTTTTTGGGACCATTTGGAAGAACTCCGCTGGACGTTGTTCCGTATTGTCATGGTATTGCTTATCTTTGCAATCGGGGCTTTCGTGGCTATGCCGTGGCTGTTCGACAATTTTATTTTGGGACCTGCCCATGCCGATTTTTTCGTGTATGAATATCTGTGTGAATGGAGTAAACACCTGTCCTTTTTGCCGGATTTTTGCGACACGAGCCACACGGTCAGCATGATAAACATTGACCTCACTGCCCAGTTTTTCCGCCATTTGAGCACTTCGGGGTGGGTGGCGTTTGTGCTGATTTGTCCCTATATTCTGTTTGAAGCGTGGCACTACGTCAGCCCCGCCCTCTACGACCACGAGCGGAAAAACGTGCGCTGGGTGTTTATGCTGGGGTCGGTCATGTTTTTCATCGGTTGCGCAGTCGGCTATGTCGCCATTTTTCCGATGACGCTGCAATTTCTCTATTCCTATTCGCTGAGTGATGTGATTCACAACGAGATTTCGCTGGATTCGTATATGGACACTTTTCTGATGCTGATTTTGGCGATGGGGATGATTTTTGAGATGCCGCTGCTGTCGTGGCTCCTGTCGCAGATTGGTATTCTGAAGAAATCGTTTTTTCGCAAGTATCGCCGTTATGCCATCGTGGTGTTGCTGATTGTGGCGGCGGTCATCACGCCTACGGGCGACCCGTTCACGCTTTCGCTCGTCTTTTTTCCCCTCTACGGGCTTTATGAACTGAGCATTTTCTTTGTGAAGGCGTAAATCAGTTACTGCTATTCAAAAGTAATTTCTTCTTTTTGATAGTCAATGGAAATTTTCCCAAATCGCGCCAGCGCAGATTGCCCCAGCAACATGGGCGCATCCTTGCTGTGGACAATAGATGCCTGCACATTGTGCAACATTCGGTTGCCTATTTCCACAGAACGGAGGTTTACGACCGTGCCTTCGGCGATGCTGCCATCGGCAACCTGATAGCGTTGCGTGCCCAGAAAATCACGGTCGGTCAATGACCCCTGGTCATAAAGAATCCGGACTTCATTGAGCGACATGGAAACATCGGATGCGCCGGTGTCGAAAATAAATTGCATCATGGTGCCGTTAATCCGGCAGGGGACGAAAAAGACACCGCTCTGTTGGTGCATTTTCACGACGGTTTTGTTGGTCGGCTTTTCGACAGGCTCATTTTTTTGTGCTACAACCGGCTCTCGCTTGGGGGCTACCACGGGTTCCTCCTTGGGCTTCGGTTTCGCAGCGGGGGCTTCTTCTTTGGGTTTCGGTTTGGGTTGCTCCGCAAGTTCCACTTTGGGTTTCTGCTTTGGACTTTCCGCCGGCTTAGCCTTTGACTGCACTACGGGCTTACTTTTTTTTTCAACGGGCTGCTGTACCACCTGCTTCACCTCCGGTTCGGGTTCGGGCAGTTGCCGCCGGCGCAGTTCTATGATGAGATTGGCAATTCGGTTCAAATCCAGATTTTCAATGTTCGGGGTGTTTCTTAGTGCGTTTTCGATGGGTTCGATGGATATGTCGCCTCGTCTTAACGAATCCACGACGCAGGCTCTAAACTTGTCCTGCTGAAACGAATAGGCATCGTTGTAGTGTTGAAGCGTGCCAATATCACCCGCAACAATCGCCGTTCGGATGCCGATTGCATTGTCGATTTTTTGAA
>BNTR01000264.1 GCA_025996755.1 Bacteroidia bacterium | reverse complement strand
AAAAGCCGAACTCACAGGCGAGGTAAAAATTTACGGCACCACGACAGCTGGACAACGCCTCAGAGCAGATATCGATGCCCTTGTTGGAAATGGAATCGGTGACCCATCCTACCAGTGGAAACGGGGAAACGCGAATATTGGTACAAACGACCAATACTATACCTTACTGGGTACAGATGCAGATAAACGCATCACCGTAGAAGTGAGCCGCGTCGGATATAACGGAAGCAAAACCGACTCAACGCCGCCAATTGTACCTGCTCCCCTCCCCATTTTAGACGGCAGCGTACACATCACCGGCTTCGTGCAAATCAGAGAAACCCTCAATGTAGAAATCAGTGGACTTCAAGGAAGCATAACTCCCACCTACCAGTGGAAAAAGAATAACACGAATATTCTCAACGCAACCGACAGCGAATATGTCTTAAAGGATACCGATTTAGGTGCAATAATCAAAGTACAAGTGAAACGCGCCGGACATGTCGGAAGCCAAATCGACTCAACGCGACCAGTTGCTGACCTCCCCCTTTTAACAGGTACGGTAAGCATCGATGGCATCAAGGAAACCGGACAAAAACTCACTGCAAATACCTCCGCCCTTGGTGGAAGCGGAGAAAAATCCTACCAGTGGATACGGGGGGAGAACGATACTATTCGCGGGGCAAACGGCACCCGCCAATACTATAATACTGTGCTTGCCGATTCAGGTAAAAAAATCACAGTAGCAGTGAAACGTTACGACAATTCCGGAAGCAAAACCGGCCAAACGCCAAAAATTGCCCTCCCCCTTTTAACAAGCGTGGTAAGCATCAGCGGCACCGCGATAGCCGGACAAACCCTCACTTCTACGGTGATTTTTCCAGTTGAATCGGCAACCACTATGGGATAGGTTGGGCTGTTTGTACCAATAGGAGTAGAAGTTGTGCCATTCTGTCTCCACCACTGGTAGGAGATGGTTCCGCTTGCATTACGAGGATCGGTGATATTTGCAGTGAGGGTTTGTCCGGCTATCGCGGTGCCGCTGATGCTTACCACGCTTGTTAAAAGGGGGAGGGCAATTTTTGGCGTTTGGCCGGTTTTGCTTCCGGAATTGTCGTAACGTTTCACTGCTACTGTGATTTTTTTACCTGAATCGGCAAGCACAGTATTATAGTATTGGCGGGTGCCGTTTGCCCCGCGAATAGTATCGTTCTCCCCCCGTATCCACTGGTAGGATTTTTCTCCGCTTCCACCAAGGGCGGAGGTATTTGCAGTGAGTTTTTGTCCGGTTTCCTTGATGCCATCGATGCTTACCGTACCTGTTAAAAGGGGGAGGTCAGCAACTGGTCGCGTTGAGTCGATTTGGCTTCCGACATGTCCGGCGCGTTTCACTTCTACTTTGATTATTGCACCTAAATCGGTATCCTTTAAGACATATTCGCTGTCGGTTGCGTTGAGAATATTCGTGTTATTCTTTTTCCACTGGTAGGTGGGAGTTATGCTTCCTTGAAGTCCACTGATTTCTACATTGAGGGTTTCTCTGATTTGCACGAAGCCGGTGATGTGTACGCTGCCGTCTAAAATGGGGAGGGGAGCAGGTACAATTGGCGGCGTTGAGTCGGTTTTGCTTCCGTTATATCCGACGCGGCTCACTTCTACGGTGATGCGTTTATCTGCATCTGTACCCAGTAAGGTATAGTATTGGTCGTTTGTACCAATATTCGCGTTTCCCCGTTTCCACTGGTAGGATGGGTCACCGATTCCATTTCCAACAAGGGCATCGATATCTGCTCTGAGGCGTTGTCCAGCTGTCGTGGTGCCGTAAATTTTTACCTCGCCTGTGAGTTCGGCTTTT
>BNTR01000263.1 GCA_025996755.1 Bacteroidia bacterium | reverse complement strand
CATTTACAGTTTACTTTGAAGCGCAAGACATCCTGCGCGCCACTTCCTCCGCGATTAACTTGGCTCCTATGGGCGACCAATGCGTATCGTCTGCAAAATACAGGTCTTTGACACCTTGTGCGGCGGCTTTTCCCAAAATTTCGTGAGAGTCAATATAGATATACGACTTATCCAACGGTTTAAGTAAATCAAAGAATTGAGGCTTGAGATATTTCTCTTTCGATTGAATAAATTCGTAATATACACTGTATTTATTCGCTGCCGGAAGCACAATCAGTTTAATCCCTTTCTTCGTCAACAGTGCAGAGAGAACATTAAGTTCCTCATTAAATGTTTCGACGGCTTCTTGCGTGTTTTGGTGAGCCAGCATTATGTCTTCATGATAAACAAACAAGTCACTTGCTCGTTTTCCGGAAAATAGGGGAGCAGTTAAAGTAAATTGATAGCACTGAGACCCCAAACTTCTTCCTTCGCCTGCTATGGAGCGCATGAGGAGATAAAATGGATACAGCAACTTACTCTTATTTATAAATTGAGGCGGTTGAATGGTTATAATTTCCTCTTCATTTGGACGGACAATGTCTTTTAACTGAATAGACCAATTTTTATCAATCGTTTGGCTAAGTGAAAGAGCAAGACGTTCCACAGATTCAACAATAACATAATCTACAGATACCTTATCAAAAACATCTCCATTGATAAATCCGGATAAATCACTAAAAACATTATAAGATGATGTTACGATGAAATTCAATACCGAAACAGAATCGGATTCTGCCAGATAATTAACATAATTACTATTGGCAAAGAGGTTAGAAAAAGAATCTCCAATAGTCAGTACTGAGTGTTTCATCGTTTTTGTAGTATCCAACTCCGATATTTTATCATAATAAACAGGAGTATTCCGGATAAATTGCTTCCAGTAGGGAGTGTCTTTCGTCAAATAACCCAGTCTTGATAAATCGCCTTCCCCGGTCGAATAGCCTATTTGAGTGATTCCACACAACACAACAATGGGGAGTAAAAAAAGTGCACTTTTGTATATAAACTGTTTCATTGCCTTAAAATTTAAAGTATATAAATTCCTGTGCTGATGGTGCTGAAAACAATAAAGTTGCAATTGCAATTGCATAATACAGCACTATTCTCCATGACTTTTTCCATGTTGCACCCATCTTTTCTATCGCAAATTGATTCTCTCTTCCCAGCCATTCCATCACCATAAAAATGGCAATGCACAACAGCGTAATTTCGCCGTTGGGAACATGAACCGTCGGTCTTGTAAACAGCGAAGCCGAAAATATCTCCGAAATATAACTCCACGCATGAGTTATATTTTCTACCCGAAACAATATCCACCCAAAAGCCACCAGCCCGAATGTAAGTGCCAGTTGGCACAATTCTTTTAAACCGGGTAATATCCGCCCTTTGGCTACCGTGTCGGTATGTTTCCGATTTTTACCCGACAAAATAACCGGCAAAAACAGTACGGCGTGATACGCTCCCCAACAAACAAACGTCCAATTGGCACCGTGCCAAAAGCCACTTACAAGGAAGATAATGAACGTGTTGCGCACTACTTGTCCTTTCGTGCCGCGACTGCCACCCAACGGGATGTACAAATAATCGCGAAACCATGTATTGAGCGAGATATGCCACCGCCGCCAAAATTCGGCAATGTCGCGCGAAAAATAGGGAAAATTAAAGTTGCGCATGGCGTTGATGCCAAACAGGCGAGCCGTTCCAATCGCAATGTCGGAATAGCCCGAAAAGTCGCCATAAATCTGAAAAGTGAAGAAGACGGCACCCAAAATCAGCGAACTCCCCGAATAGGTGG
>BNTR01000262.1 GCA_025996755.1 Bacteroidia bacterium | reverse complement strand
TGAATCAGTGTGCCGTTGACGGTGATTTGACCGTTCTTGATGCGGTTGGCATAGCGACCAATCGCGGCACCAAAGTCGCTGGGCTCATTCACATAGTCCGTGATGTTGTCGAAACCCAGCACCACATCTTGCAGTGCACCCGCCTTGTCGGGCACCATGATGGAAACGATACGTGCCCCGAGGTTCGTGATACACACCTCCATACCTGCTTGATTTTTAAGCACATAGAGATTAGTGGATGCGCCTTTCACTTCCGATTGAAAGTTCTTGGGGTCTAAGCCGGAGAGCGTAAGTTCCGCGGCAGGCTTGCTGCACGCAGCCAACGTGGTGGCTGTCAATGCTAAAAAAATTATCAGCCCGACACAATAAGACGAATAATTAACCGTTTTAAAAACCAAGATGAACCATAATAACAATGATAATGCTGAAAATAGACCGTTACCGATGGCTTAAACGAATGTTGGACATCATCTTTTCGTTGTGTGTCATGCTGACTGTTTTTCCAATCGCATACATACTTTTTGGGATGCTTATCAAACGCTCGTCGCCCGGTCCCGTTCTGTTCAAACAGAAGCGCACGGGGTTGTATGGTAAGGTGTTTGATTGCTGTAAGTTTCGCTCGATGCGCCTCAACGATGAGGCGGATGAGGTGTCGGCAACGGCAAATGACCCGCGCATTACCCGCATCGGACGTTTTTTGAGATACACCAATCTGGATGAAATTCCGCAGTTTTGGAATATCTTGAAAGGTGATATGAGCGTGGTAGGACCGCGTCCGCACATGCTGAAGCACACCGAATACTATTCAAAAATCATCGACAACTACATGGAACGCCATTGGGTGAAGCCGGGCATCACCGGCTGGGCGCAGGTGCAGGGGTTTCACGGGGCTACGCAAACCCTCGAACAGATGGAGGGGCGCGTCCGTTTAGACCGGTGGTATGTGCAAAACCGGTCGTTGGGGCTGGATGTGAAAATCGTTTTTAAAACTATATACATATTATGTATCCACTAAAATTTGAGCCGATATTGAAGTCCATCATTTGGGGTGGCGAACAAATCGCAGCGTTTAAAAATCTGCCACCCACGGATGGCATAGGTGAGAGTTGGGAAATCTCCGGCGTGGCGGGCAATGTGTCCGCAGTGAGCAACGGCAGCCTCAAAGGGCAATTGCTGACCGATTTGTTGGCAACAGACGGCGAGCGGCTGCTCGGTAAAGCGGTGTACAAGCGTTTTGGCAACACCTTTCCGCTGCTGATTAAGTTTATTGATGCGCGCACGCCTCTGTCGATACAGGTGCATCCCGACGATGAACTGGCGAAAAAGCGTCACAATTCGTTTGGCAAAACGGAGATGTGGTATGTGGTGAAAGCCGCCCCGGGGGCATCGCTCTATTCGGGCTTTTGCAAGCCGATGGATGCCAACAAATATGTGCAAAGCCTTGCCGATGACACGTTTATGGACTATTTGCAGAAATATGAGGTCGCGCCCGACGATGTGTTCTTTTTGCCTGCCGGTCGCGTCCACGCCATCGGAGCCGGCTGTTTCATCGCCGAAATCCAGCAAACCTCCGACATCACCTACCGCATCTACGACTACAACCGCAAAGATGCCAACGGCAACCCCCGCAATCCCCTCAAATAAATGTTTCTAACAATTTGCTGTCCTCCTCAAATTCCAATTCGACTTTTTCGGCGGTTGCGGCGGGCACGAGCACCGTTTCGCCCTGCCGGAGTGCAACTGCACTGCCAGAGGCATCGGTCAGCATCACCTGCCCCTTCACGCATATATATATGGCGAAAGTGTCGCCGTGCGTGCGCGTCTGCGTCGTGCCCTTTTTTGCGTCAATAAT
>BNTR01000261.1 GCA_025996755.1 Bacteroidia bacterium | reverse complement strand
GTGCCATATAACGGCGAAACAGCCAATGACTTTGGCGCGTCACCTTGTACGCCACATTCGCCTGCTGCAAATTGATGCCCGAAAATGTCTGTGCGGTGCCTGTGGCAGTGATTTTGTCGCCAAACGTGTAGGTTTTGTCAATTTTGTCGAAACGAATGTCGAATGTGGGGCGTTTGTACTCCTCTACCTGAAAACTTATCCAACCACCATCATCATTGGATTGAATGTTGTAATGACCGGTTGTGCTACCGTCCGGCAGTTCAAATTCGCCCGCAAAAGAGCCGTAATCATTCGTTGTAGCGCGTTGCTCGGCAACTATTTTAGAGTTGTTATCGCGCAACGTGAGCGTATATGTTTTGTTTGGGACAACTTGCTGAATTTTTGCGCCGCTTTCGTATGCAATTCCCTTAAACTGAACAATTTGCCGCGGGCGATAGATGCCGCGGTCGGTGAAGAGTTGCAACTGCACATTCGTAGCATTGGGGTTGCTCAGGGGCGGGGAAATCCAAGGCAGCGAGGACGTAATAAGTCCCACATCATCGCCAAAGGTGGCATTATAGTACGGCACATTTTCGACATTCTCGCGCGAAGCCAAACCCAATTTGTCGGTGGTTACGGATAGATTGTCCTGCACTTTCAACGTGCGATTTTCATTTTTGTAAAAATTCACCCGCGCCCCTTTGACGGGTTCGCCCGAAAGCCGGTCTGTTACCAAAATCTCCCAATTCTTGCCCACAGCACGGTTTGCGGTTGCCAAACGGCTCACCGAAAACTGCTGATTAGCCATCTGTTCTTTATCTTGCGCATTAAAAATCACATATTCATAACTGCCCAAATCTCGCATCGGAATGTGAAGCGTGGTGTCTGATTGCAGATATGGCAGTTTGTTGAGCAAGTCAAACGTCTTGTTCTCAACGAGTTGCCCCGTTTTTTTGCGAATTTCAACCGTCAATTGGCTGATATTGCGGTAGCCGATTTTCAAATTCAGGTTGTGCCCCGGATAAACCACATTGTCGGCAGCGATGGATGCCTGCGGGTTAGTGAGGTCGGCTAACAGGTTCTTCAGCAGACCGATACGCGCATAATTGGGGTATTTTGCAATGCCATCCAAGCAAATTTTGTATGCCGCACCGTCATTGTCATTGCGGGCTTGACTCGCAATCCCCCGATAATACTCCGCCTGCCGATGCAAAACCTCCACAACAAAATCATTTTGTACGTATTTTTGTTGCAACGAATCCAGCGCATATATATAATAGGTGTTGTCTGCATCGGTATTTTTCGCCCGTTGATAGAAATTCAAATAGTCCAACGTCACCATCAACAACGCCCGCGGATGTGCCGCGTCCGTCTTCCGAAACTTAATCCACTGCTGATAAAGCGAATCGATTGTTGCCTGATTTTCATTCTGCGGCAACCGCTCAATAGCCCGCTGCATCAGCACATCGTACATAAATCCCTGAATGCTATCCGTCAGCAATATCGCGTAGGCAGATGCCGGCACGGTTTGGAGTTCGCGCTCGGGCAACAGCGATTTCAGCCATAACTCATTCTTTTTCAGGGGATTGCGAGTCAAGTCCGCAACGGCAGATGGTGATTGAAATTCCGCCAGCAGCGAATACAAAATTGCCTGTTCCACCTTGTTCTTATCCGCGTCGGCAAACGTTTTCACCTCCGCCAATTTGTCCGCGACCTCCGTTTGGTCAATCGCCGCCTGATATTTCAGGTGATAAATCATCGTCTTGATGAGTTCGGGGCTATTGCCCAGCCTCAACGCCTCCGCCTGAATGGTGTCTACCACCGCCCGCGCCGATTTGGGCAACGACTGCGCCTCATAAGCCGCCACATTTTTCCACC
>BNTR01000260.1 GCA_025996755.1 Bacteroidia bacterium | reverse complement strand
CTCGTGCTGTACTTCATTCTGTTTGCCGTTATTCCCTGCATCTATATTTTTAAGGTAAAAATAATAAATGGAACATGGAAAAGATTTTTCACAACTGCCTCGCTAACAATAGTTTTTCTGCTCATTTTGGTCTTTGCCAATGCAAGCAACTGGCTGTGGATTGACAAACACGCAACAAAATTGGGCGCACTTCTTATGCCCTGGTCTTATACCGTAAATTCGGTGCGTTACCAAACTCATCAGTACCAACAAAACAAAAAAGAGATTTTGCTGCCCGATGCCGCGATAACCGATAATGAAAAAGCCGTTGTGGTGTTGGTTATTGGCGAATCGGCGCGAAGTCAAAATTTTTCATTACTCGGTTACGAAAAAAATACTAACCCGCTGCTGTCGGGAACACAAAATGCATTTGCCTTCAAGGCAGAATCAGATGCTACCTACACCACTGCAAGCGTAAAATGTATTTTGGAACATAAAAGCACTTCCGATTTGTATGAAATTTTACCAAATTATCTGTACAGAAACGGCGTTGATGTCGCTTGGCGGTCATCTAATTGGGGCGAACCGCCAATTCACATCAAGGACTATCAGAAAAAAGCGCAATTAGCGGCGGAATGCGAAGGCGAAGAGTGTGATTACGATGGAATACTTTTCAGCGGGCTGACGGAACGCATTGCGGCGAGCGAAAAGAATAAAATTTTGATTGTGCTGCACACGAGCACAAGCCACGGTCCACAATACAGCAAGCAATACCCGCCGAAATTTGAAGTGTTTAAGCCCGTTTGCAACAGCGTAGAATTGGCAAACTGTTCCCACGAAGAACTGATTAACGCTTACGACAACACAATTGTTTATACCGATTATCTTCTGCACCGTGTGATAGAAGATTTAAGCAATCTGAAAGAGTACAAAAGTGCAATGATTTTCGTTTCCGACCACGGCGAATCGTTGGGCGAAAAAAATCTGTATATGCACGGCGTTCCGAAAAGTATCGCGCCGAGAGAACAATACGAGATACCTTTTATTGTTTGGCTATCGGAGGGTTCCAAACAACTGAAACCTGACATAGATGTGTCGCAACACACTGTTTTTCACAGTGTTATGAATTTTTTGGGCGTAGAAAGTCCAATTTACGATGAAGCAATGAATATTTTTCAATAAAACAAGTGTTTATGAAATCAACCGCATCAAAAATCTTTTTGGCATTTTATGGTTTATTCTTTTTGGGCTTGCTGTGCGTAGTGTTATGCACAAGTCAGTCCGATTTGCACATTGCACTGACGCTTGATTACCTGTCGAGTTTCAGTCCCGATTGGACGGCATTTCAAGATATTTTCTTTAAATATATAACGGAATTGGGTTCGTGGGTTCCTTTTGTGATAGCGGCTGTGCTGCTGTTTCACAAGGTTGGCGATTCGCTGTTTGTGCTTCTGTCGCAGTTGGTGCTTGGCATTGTGGTGCGCATTATCAAAGTGAGTGTTGCTGCACCGCGTCCGAGTTTGTATTTCAGCACCCATTTTCCCGATGTGGCGTTGCATCAGGTCGATGGCGTTGTGCTGCACCACACAAACAGTTTCCCTTCGGGGCACACTGCCGCTGTTTTTTCGCTGATGCTGTGTCAGACGCTAATTTTTAACAAAAAATCGTGGCTTGCACCGATTTTCTTTGTGTTGGCGGTGCTCACGGCTTATTCGCGAATTTACCTGTCGCAGCATTTTGCCGAAGATGTGCTTGCCGGCTCGTTGGCGGGCGTATTGATAACGATGTTGGTTTTTTGGCTATATCAGCGAAAACTTTATGCTTGGGAAGATAAATCAATTGTGGAACTATTTAGAAATCTGCTGCGCGTAGGGGGGTGAGAC
>BNTR01000259.1 GCA_025996755.1 Bacteroidia bacterium | reverse complement strand
TGGACGTGCGCGAAAGCATCAACAACGCCGTCAGCTATATGCAGCGGCGCATTTCGTCCAAAGTGGACATCCAAACAGACTTGCCCCCAACGCCTCAAATGAGCAAAATGAGCGAGCCGCTCTTTGCCTGGGTGTTGGAAAATCTGATTAAAAACGCCGTCGATGCGATGGACGGACAGGGCAAAATCACCATTCACAGCTACTCCAAAGGCAATAAAAACATCATAGAAGTGTCCGACACGGGCAAAGGCATCCCGAAATCGAAGTTCAAGACCGTCTTTCAACCCGGCTACACCACCAAAGCGCGCGGCTGGGGCTTGGGGCTGTCGCTCGTCAAGCGCATCATCGAGTCGTATCAGGGCGGCACCGTCGAGGTCGTGCAGTCCGAAATCGGGCGGGGCACCACCTTCAAAATCGTCATCTGAAAATGCTCCACTACTTCAATCCCGGTCACGAGGAGGCGGTGCTCAATGGGTCGCACCATTTTCAGCCGCCCGCCAATCACGTGCGGATGCAGCGCGAATTGGCTTTTTTGCCTGTGTGGTATGCCTCTGCGGACGATTTTGTGCTCGTTCACGAGCCTTTGCCTGCGGATTTGGGGAGTGGGTTGGCGACCGAGTTGGCGACCGCGATTCGGATGGATGAATTGGCTGCCAATGCCAGCCGATTAGCCCACCAAACCGTCGCCCTTTGGGGAATTTCCCCGCAGAGTTGCCATTTCTTAAAGCAGTTGAGCGACAAACATCACTTGCATTGGACAATTCCCGAATGGAAAGACGAATACCGCACATTGGGCAGCCGCCAAACCGCCCACACGGTGCTGTCGCGCCTCATCGAAGCCATTCCTGATATAGATTGTGCATTATTGCCGCAATTTATATCAAATTTTGATGCAATTGAGCAAATAATACTCAACACCACGCATAAAATGTTAATCAAGGCACCATATTCATCTTCCGGCAGGGGTTTGGTGTGGCTGCCGCCCGGAAAAATAGCGCAATCGGAGCGGCAAATTTTGAAAGGAATGCTGCGCAAACAGTCCTGCGTGTCGTTGGAACGCGCCTTAGACAAGCAGTTGGATTTCTCCATGCACTTTGAAACCACGCCCGCAAAGACAACCGCATTCATCGGCTATTCCCTCTTCCAAACCAACGCGAAAGGAGCCTACGAACACAGCCTCCTGTTGCCGCAAGACACTATCAAGCAGCGACTTACAGCGATTATTTCCAACGATTTATTGGAAAAAGTCAAACACCACCTGCTGCAAATAATCACCCAAATCTACGCGCCCCACTATCAGGGCAACATCGGCGTGGATATGCTCATCTATGCCGCCGACAACCGGTTGCATCTCCACCCCTGCGTCGAAATCAACATGCGCAAAAGCATGGGTTACCTCGCTCTGAGGCTGTTTGAAGGCTGTTTGCCGCCGGATTTTCAGGGAAAATTTCATGTGGGCTATGACAAAGAAAATGGGCGTTATCGGGCGTATATTGTTCGTGCTAATTGATGCCTCCCCAAATAATTTTCAACAATAAAAATCATTTTTGTTGAATGTTTTGGTAATTCAAAAAAAAGTTGTACCTTTGTCGTCGGAAAAAACCAATAATGACTCCGTAGCTCAGCTGGTAGAGCAAATGACTCTTAATCATTGGGTCGAGGGTTCGAGCCCCTCCGGGGTCACATATAAAATTGGGTAATGCCCGGGTGGCGAAATCGGTAGACGCGCTAGTTTCAGGGACTAGTGTCAGTAATGATGTGCAAGTTCGAGTCTTGTTCCGGGCACCGATGCAAGCGTAATGATTAAGAAGCTATACAGGTTTATTTTGGGGTCGTTTCTCCCGTTGCTGCTCGTGACGTTCAGCATCTGCTTGTTCATTCTGTTGATGCACATGCTTTGGACTACGGTCGCCGATATGGTCGGC
>BNTR01000258.1 GCA_025996755.1 Bacteroidia bacterium | reverse complement strand
ATGCCAAACACGCTCAAATCAAAGAAATCAATGAAGTTGTAGATATGTTTGAAAGGCATAAAATAGGAATAATAAACGCTATGAAAACAGGTGCTAACAACGCGCGAGCCGAACGATTAAACGGGGCTATACAAGAGTTAAAAACAATCGGAAGAGGTTACAGAAATACCGCCAATTTCAGAACGGCTATTCTCTTCTTTAACGGTGATTTAATGCTCTTTCCACACAATTCCCAGTAGAACCATTTTTTTAATGAACATTGGTGGGCATTGCATACCGACAGCGAGACTTATGCCGTGCGTGATATTTACAGTTATATCTCAAACCGTGGCAAGACATTTACGAAATGCTTAAATCGGAATTAGGGCGATGTCAATTTCGCTCATTGTAAACCCCAAATTCGGCAATCGCCGGTGCATCGGAGGCTTGCGTGATGACCATTCGCACTTTGCTGCCCCACACACGGTCGAAGCGGTGAATTTTGATTTTTCCCTGCTTGCTTCCGTCAAAAATGGTTTTCCACAGCCCGTTGGTGTGGGCTTCCAAGCGGTATTTTTGAATCCGCCGGTCGCGTCCGCCTTCGGTGATGACAATCATATTGAACGGCTGCTCGTTTTTGTCTATCTGCACCTCCCACCACGGCTCTTTCACCTCCGGATTGGAGTGCCACGAATCGCCGAAATCTTCGTTGTTGGCGAAGTCCATAATCGACATATCGTTGCCCCACGACGACCGGCTCGGCTTGAATTTCGCGATGTTAGACGAGATGATGGGCTTTTCGCTCGCCGGAATTTTGGCTACCGCGCCCTCATTTTTCCACAATTTGCCAATTTCTTTCAATGCCGCCAGGGCATTGTCGTCGAATAAGCCGGCACGATTGGGTGCCACGTTGAGGATGAAATTGCAATACACCTTATTAAAAGGCACGATATTGTTGTTCACTAATTCCTTCGGGTCTTTGATGGGAGAAACAGGAAAACTCTGTTTCCAAAACCAGTGTTGCTGGATGGGGTAACAGGACAGCGCGGGCAATTGGTTGCTTTCCTTGGAAATGTTCTGTCCGGCACCTTGCTCGTAAGATTTGATGTCGGTATAAAACAGCGCACCTGCGGGATATTTCGCGGAGTTCAAATCCATCACCAAACAATTGGGCTGAATGGACTTAACCAGATAATAAATATCCTCAAACGGCACATCATCGTAGGAAATGCGCGACCACGGAGCATCCCAACCGTCGATGATGAGGGCGGTGATTTCGCCATAGTTGGTGAGCAATTCCCGCAACTGCGCCTTCACCATCTCGATGTGTTGAGGCGTGATTTGGTGCGGGCGAAGTTTGTGATGCGTGTCCAAAATCGAATAATAGAGCATCACTTTCAGCCCTTCGGCACGAAAAGCGTCCGCATATTGGCGCACCACGTCCTTCTTATACGGACTGTGCATCACATTGTAGTCGGTCGTTTTCGTATCCCAGATACAAAACCCGCTGTGGTGCTTCGTAGTGAGGCATCCATAGCTCATGTTGGCAGACTTGGCAGCCTTCGCCCATTGCGAACAATCCAATTTGGTCGGATTAAAAATGGCAGGCGAAGCATCCGGGTCAGCCCAATCGTCGGGCATGTAGGTCGGAATGTTGTAATGAATAAACATCCCAAACCGCAGGTCAACGAACTCCTGTTGCAGTTCGCTCAATGATTTTGACTGAGCCAACGCAGCACTCAATGGCAGCATCAATGCCGCTAAAGAAATAATTACAATCTTTCTCATAATATTTTAATTTTATATATTCTCATTTTTTTGTCTGAACCTTGATTTTTACAAGATTAAGAAGATTGCCAAGATTAACGGAAATCTATCCTGCAAATCCTAAAATCCTGTAAATCCTGATTCAGACATCCCCAACATCTACCATATATTCCCGCCAGAGGGCATC
>BNTR01000257.1 GCA_025996755.1 Bacteroidia bacterium | reverse complement strand
GCGACGTTTATGACAAGCTGGACGTTTCTGTTACGCCTCCCGATGCCACGCACAGCACGGTATTCTGGCACAGCGATAATCCCGCAATTGCCTCGGTGAACTCCGATACAGGGCGTATCACCGCCGTTAGCATTGGAACGACTTATATTATCGCCACTGCGGGCGGTATAACTGCGGTGTGTGAGGTTACGGTGAAAAATCCGACTGTTATTCCGCAGGATATGACGCTGCGCGTGGGCAAAAGTGCGTTGATTACTTACACTACACAGCCGGCTAACATGAGCCTTGTGGGTGCCACGTGGACATCCGATAATGAAACCATTGCCAAAGTGGTGGCTAACAACGTGGTCATCGGCGTTGCGGAGGGGCAAACGCCCCTCACGGTAACCACCTCCGATGGTGTGCAGGCAGGCTGCACGCTCACGGTGCTTCCCGCCGACCCCAACGACAAGGAGGTCGAAGATATTAACATCTATGGCTTTGATTATGTTCCCGCCTCCGGCGCGGTGCCTCTGAAGACACTGCCGCTTTTTACGGGTCAGACCTACGACCGCCTGTTTGCCGAGGTGCTGCCGGCGGACGCTACCTTTGATGCCCTGCTGTGGGTGTCCGAAAGACCGGACATCGCGACAGTCAATCAGGACGGGGTGGTAACTGCCCTGAAACAGGGGAAAGTGAATATTATCGCCGTTGCCGGCGGTCAAACGAAAGTGTGCGAAGTAACAGTGGAAGTGGTAACGGTTACGCCCGCCACCTTAATCCTCAAACTCGGTACGACAGCCGCCAACCCCCTGACCGCTACGGTAACACCATATAACGACCCCTACGACAATGCGGTGTGGTGGTCAGACGACCCGAGCATCGCCTCTGTGGGCGGAGATGGGATTGTATTCGCCGAAAGCGTGGGAGAAACGATGATTTATGCCACGGAGTGGGAAAACGAATCAGCCTGCAAGGTAACGGTGATATCCGACGTAGAAATAGCGATTACGCCCGCTACCATAGAACTTATCCCGGAAGAAGTTTACAACAAATTGGACGTTACGGTCACGCCGCGCGATGGCATTGATGCCGCCTACACCTTTTCATCCGAAAAGCCGGACATCGCCACGGTGGATGAATTTGGGGTTGTAACCGCCCTGCAAGAGGGAACGACAAAGATTTTTGCCACCACTGCGGGCGGCAAACAGGCAGCGTGCACGGTCAAGGTCATGACCGGACGTTATCCGGTCTTTGACTTCACCATAGCTCATCCCACGCCGTCAACATCGATGGGCATCACCTGGCTCGACCCCAAGCCGACCCTTACCTGGGTGCCAATACCCGCCGGTATGACCGATGCCGAACTTGCCGAGAAAATAGATGACGCCGCTGACCGCTGGAACATGTTTCTACAGAGCATTGAGCCCCGTCCCTACTTTGAATCCCTCCCCCGTAACGATATGGAAAGGTATAAAGTGTTTAAGCAAATTTATGTTGGTGATGTTGGTAACCTAAAACTGGACACCCCAAAATTGGACTATGAAAGCGGGAACATCACCATCAATCGTTATTGGCCAGAATCCGATGCGTCCCCCGCAGACATAGCCGGACAGACCGCTTCGCTTGCCAAGCGGCAGACGGCATTTAAGGCGATGGTGGAGCAGATACGCACCTGGCAGGCGGAAATGCAGGCATCCCCCCTATGGGAGCGACCGGGGACGTCCGGGCCCATCCAGAACCTTCATTCCCAAATGGGGAATGAAATTACCTATCCCAATCCCCTCACGGATGCCAAACTGATTGACAGGGAAAATTTTTCCATTGAAACGCTCCTCTATGTGATCCTCCCTGTCACCGAGACGAGTGCCCTGTTTGAGTTCTATTTTGGGGTGTCCAGTTTTAGGTTACCAACATCACCAACATAAATTTGCTTAAACACTTTATACCTTTCCATATC
>BNTR01000256.1 GCA_025996755.1 Bacteroidia bacterium | reverse complement strand
AACGACATATATTCACACGGATATACATCAACGGTAGAAGTCAGTGTTCTTCTGCTTTGATTCGGCATTGGGTTTTTGATTGTCGCTGTCTGTTCCATTTTTTTTGTAATTGTTCGGCAAAGGTACAACTTTTTTTTATTTATCCAATGGTTTGAAGCAAAAAAATCACTACCTTTGCAGGATAATTATCGTTTTATTAAAAAATTAAGAATATGAGAAACTTTTTGAAGATGGTGTTTGCGTCCACTTTGGGCGTGATTTTGGGGAGTGTGATTTTGACGATTTTTTCGTTTGTCGTGTTTGCCGGCATTGTGGCTGCCTCTATGGGCGGCTCGTCGGTGTATCTCTTGCAGGACAAGACGGTGCTGAAAATCAATTTGGATGCGATTATGAGCGACCGCGTTGCGCCGGATGCGCTCGACTTTTTGACGCTGGGCGGCTCAAGCATCGAAAAAGTGGGGCTTAACGACATCCTTGCTGCCATCAAAAAGGCAGAGGCGAACGACAAAATCAAGGGTATCTATCTGAACGGCGGCATCACGGCGATGTCGGGCTACTCCTCTGTGGAGCCGCTCCGCAAGGCATTGCTGAGCTTCAAACAGAGTGGCAAATTTATCATTGCCTACGCCGATATTTACGAACAGGAGGCGTATGCCATCGCTTCGACGGCGGATTCCATTTTTATAAATCCGGAGGGGATGCTCGATTTTCGCGGCTTGTCAAAATCCATCCAATTCAACAAGAATATGCTCGAAAAGTGGGGTATTGAGATGCAGATATATAAGGTGGGCACCTACAAATCGGCGGTGGAGCCTTACACCGAGCAACAGATGAGTGCCGCCAACCGCGAACAGGTGACGGCTTACCTCGGCGATATTTGGAACACACTGCTGACGGGCATTTCCGAAAGTCGCGGCATTTCCGTTGCCCAATTAAACCGCTATGCCGACGAATGTCTGATATTTACCGACCCGAAGAAAGTGGTTGAATATCAACTGATTGACGGCTTGAAATACCGCGATGAGGTGGAAAAACTGCTCAAAGCGAAAATGGACATCGAAGAAAAGGACGACTTGACGTTTGCCTCTGTAGGCAACCTGAAATCGCTGCCCGACCGCACCGTCGGCAGCAAGGAAACGATTGCCATACTGTATGCCGAGGGCGAAATTGTGGACGACGTGCAGCCCGCGATTTTTTCCAACGGCGAAAGCGTGATTACCGCCAAAGAATATATCCGCGAGATGAAAAAGTTGCAGAAAGACGACGATGTGAAAGCCGTTGTCGTCCGTGTCAATTCGCCGGGCGGGAGTGCTTTTGCGTCCGAACAAATCTGGCACGCGGTGAGCGAATTGCGCGCCGTGAAGCCGGTGGTGGTGTCGATGGGCGACAAGGCGGCTTCGGGCGGCTATTACATTTCCTGCGGGGCAAACAAAATCGTTGCCGAGCCAACGACGCTCACGGGGTCTATCGGCATCTTCGGGATGGTGCCCAACGGCGCACAATTGGCAAAGCGTATGGGGGCGACCTTCGACGGCGTTTCGACCAACAAACATTCCAATCTGCTGGGCGATGTGCTGCATATCCCCTTTCTGGGCGTGGGGATATTCCCCGCCCGTCCGCTCTCCGACAGCGAGGGCGCGATGGTGCAGGCTCACGTGGAGCGCGGCTACGACACCTTCCTGAGCCGCTGTGCCGAAGGGCGCGGCAAGAGCAGGGAAGAAATCAACGCCATCGGTCAGGGGCGCGTCTGGACGGGCAATCAAGCCCTCCGATTGGGTCTGATTGACCAATTGGGCAGCTTGCAGGATGCCATCGGCGTGGCAGCAGAATTAGCCTCCGTGCAGGACTATTCCACCAAAGAATATCCCGCCGAAAAAACTTTTTGGGACACCCTGCTGGAAAGCACAAGCAGCTCCCTGAGCACGCGCCTGTCTGCCCTCTTCATCGGCAGCGAACGCTTTGAACAGCAGCAACTGCTCAGGGCTTGGCAGCACTACGACTATCGGCAGGCGATATT
>BNTR01000255.1 GCA_025996755.1 Bacteroidia bacterium | reverse complement strand
ATTGGCAATCGCGCCCTCGGTGATGTAATTGAGGTACATACCGGAGGAGTCGTTCTGATATTTGATGTCGAGGCGGAATTTTTCGCGCTCGATGCTGCCGTGATTGCCCACGGTGTAAACATTTCGCATCATCAACTTCCACGTGGGCAGTTCCGGCGCGTGGGACGTGCCTTTCACCAACTTCAAATAGAGGCTCTCGTTGGGTTTGTCGGAATTGTCGGTGCCAAATTCGCCCACCTGATACACCGTGTTTTTATAAGTATATTCGTAAGCCACCGCCAGCACCTCGTCGGGCTGCAAGGGCATCCGCAGGCTGATGTAACCCAACTGCTTGTTGTAGATATAATCCGACGGCGAGAGTTTGCGGGCATTTTCGATTTTTTCGTAGTCGCGCCCGCTCTCAAAACCGGCAGGCAGCGTCTTGCTCACCTGACTGATGTCGCGAGCACCTGCCCAAGCCCCCACCGTAAGCTGCTCATACAGGGTATTTGCGCGATTATTGGGATAAGGGTCGCTGCCAATGGGGGATATATTTGGATTTTTAATGTGCGTGCTCTGATTTTCACCCAACGCGGCAAACGCCACAATATTGCGCGCCTCGTCGTAATTACTGCGCCGGTTGGTGACCCAAACCTCCAAGCGGGTGATGCTCACGCCCGACTGAATGAGCGGCAACTTCTCCATCGCCTTGTCGTAGCCCTCATAGAAATAGTGATTGAAGAAAAAGTGCTGATTTTCGTCGAAATTATCGACCGTGATTTCAAACGGCGTGGTCTGCACACTGCCTTTGGAGGCGGTGGTGCGTGCCTGCGACTCCTGCTGCGACACCACCGCATCCACGGTGAGTTTGCCGAATTGCAGTTGGGTTTTGATGCCAAACAACGCCTGCCCGCCCCGAATGAGCGAATTGGACGTGTTCATACTCACGTTGCCCGCCGCCAAAACCTTCACAATCTCGTCTTCCTTGCCCAGATATTCCAACTTCAGTTTTTTGGAATCGAAGTCGAAAGTGGAGTTGGTATTGTAGTTGAGGTCGAAAGACATTTTTTCGCCGATGCTGGCAGTAGCCGACAGTTCAATTTCGGGGTCGAAATCGAAGGACGTGTGATTGCGTTGCCGCTCGGTGAGGGATGGGTCGCCCATGGAGGTCATCGTAACGCCTATTTTCGTGTTCACGCTACCGTGAGAGGTGAGTTTCACGCCGCCGCCGCCAAAAATCTTTTCCGCCGGTCCCAAACTAAAATTGTAGCCCACCAAAGCCGGCAAAACACCTTTTTTCCCTCCTGTGCTATCTTTCGCGGCAAACTCCTCCTCATTTTTCGCCCTGAAATAGGCAGCCATACTCTTCCGAAGCGTATAATCCAGATACTCCTGCTGCGACATCGAAGAAGGCACAGAGAGGTCGGGCACCCCCGCAGAGCGCAACTCATAGCGGTCGGTCAGCGGATTATAAACAAACTCCTCTTCCCCCACCACATCAGCCCTCACGCCAAAGCCAAACCCCGCCGCAAGCGCAACAATCGCCAAAAAAAAGAACCTTCTGCTCAGCATACTCCTAATTATAACGCTGAAATCGCCGAAATCGTATGTTTTGGCGCGGAATTTTTAAATAAATGCCGGTGATAAGTAAAATTTTTGATAGGTTTCCGACCATTTTTCTAATGTATATAACCAAATGTTTTCGAGGTCTTGGATGGCTTTTTCACTGATATCGCCCGCGCAGAAAATTTCCATTCTGCACGGGCGATGGTTGTTTTATAATGGCGTATGCGATACGCCTCGACGTATTGCTTATTCAGCTATATCCCACCAAACGGGGAATGAAAAAATATCCTGTAACAATGCATGCGGATGCGATTTTTCAACACTTCTGTTATTGTTATTAATTTCAATATAACATTGTTGGAAACGGCGAAACATATCTTCTGAATTGGGGAATGCAGGGTCTTTTGAAACTGCGTTGGTGTGTTCATAAGGCGGTGTCCACCCCCGATACACGTCCGATTTGTAATCATAGCGACGCTGGTCGTTCC
>BNTR01000254.1 GCA_025996755.1 Bacteroidia bacterium | reverse complement strand
TAACATTCTATGTCCGACTTCCAGTCATGTGCCGTACTTACACAATGGGGGCATACTACACCTGCCTTGTCCCGCATTTCTTTCCATTTGAGTTTGCAACTTTGCGCGTCCGGAAAGGTCGTTGTAAAATTCAGTAAGTTCATCTTGCTTGTTATCTTTATTTCGCCTGCAATGGTACTAATTTTTTAGGTATCTATCCAGTAGTCATATAAAGTTATTTCTCACGCCACAAAGGTAAGCATTTTTGCACATAAAGTAAATGTTAAACTTTTTGCAAAAGCGATATTTAACTAAGTTTAACTATAAATTGATTTCAAAATAATAATTAGTAGATGCCTGCCATATTAAAATCCGCGCTGGCGCATGGCTTCAAAGGTGAGAATCGCCGTTGAGACGGACACGTTGAGCGAGTCGATGATGCCCCGCATGGGGATTTTGATGCGGGTGTCGGCATGTTTGAGCCAGAACTCGGTCAATCCGTCGGCTTCCGTGCCCATGACGATGGCGGATGGTGCCGTGAAATTGGTGTTCTGATACCATTGTGCGGCGGTGAGTTCGGCGGCAAAGGTGCGGATGTGCCTGCTTTTTAAGAAATTCAGCGCGTCTTCGTTGCTGCACACGGCAACGGGCACGGTGAACAGGCAACCGATGCTCGACCGGATGACGTTGGGGTTGTAAATATCCGTTGTGGGGTCGCAGACGATGACGGCATCTGCCTTGGCAGCGTCGGCGGTGCGCAAAATGGCACCGAGGTTGCCGGGTTTTTCGACCGCTTCGAGCACTATAACAAACGGATTGTCAGGCAGTTGCAATTCATCTAAGGCGTGCGACTTGGGGCGGGCTAATGCCAATATGCCGTCGGAGCCTTCGCGGTAGGCAATTTTTTGAAACACGGCTTCGCTCACTTCGTAAACGTTCTCGCGGGGATAATCCGCCGTCTTCAACAACTCGGGACAGACAAAAACCGCTTCAAACAGGTATTTCCCCGCGCTCGCCAGACCTATTTCGCGCGCACCTTCCAGCACAAAAAGTTGCTGCTGCCTGCGCTCGGTGGCTTTTGTGCCGAGCAGGCAAATGTTTTTGATGCGGCTGTTTTGCAGGCTGGTGATGCGTTCCATAACGTGATGCGTTGCTCGCCAAACGGTTATTCGCGAATAATGAAAACTTCTTCGTTGGGCTTCACCATTTGGTATTGTTCGCGGGCGAGTTTTTCCAGCCCCTCCTTGTCCGACGACAGCATATTCAGTTTTTTCTGATTGGCATCCCTTTCGGCGGTATAAAGGTCAATTTCTTTCTCTAACTGATTGATTTGACGGTTATAATCGAGCCGTTTAAACAAATTATTGTCGTTGAGAAACAAAAAGAGAAACAAAAGCACACCCACAGCAATCCAATACTTATTGATTCGCTCTTTCGCTATTTCCAAGATATTTCCCATACGAATTATGGATTATTTGACTTCAATAATCGAATCAATATCATCCAATGCACCATTCAGGGTGAATGTTACATTGCCCGTTTTCTTATCCTGTTTCCAAACCAATTTGGAATCTACATTCAGCCATTTGGCAGATTGCACTTTATGGGGGAAAGTTACCGTCAGTTGGTCTGCTTCTTTATTCAGAATGTGGATATAATACACTTTGTCTTTTTGCGTAATCGCACCCCACGATTGCGGTTTCACAAAGCCGCCTTTGGTGCCGTAGATGGTTTCGCCGTAGGTGGATGTCCATTTTCCTACTTCCAGCAGGCGGGCAATTGCCATGTCTTCCAATTGTCCGGTGGGTTTCGGACCCACATTCAACAACAGGTTGGCTCCGTAGCCGGCGGCTCTCACTAACAGGTGCACTATTTGTTTGGGCGTTTTGAAATTATTGTCTTTCAAGTTGTAACCCCACGTGTTGTTCATCGTTTCGCACGTTTCCAACGGCAATTGAGTGGTTACTTTTTGATTGGCTGAAAAACCGCCGCCCGTGTTTTCGCCGGGCAAGTCTTTTTCAAATGCCTGATAATCTTCGCCGGGCAATGGGGCTAAGTGATGATTGTTGGCAATCATACAATTG
>BNTR01000253.1 GCA_025996755.1 Bacteroidia bacterium | reverse complement strand
CTAATTCCTTCATAGACAGGCACTATTTTTGAAACGCCACCTAAATTATCCGTGATTTTAAATCCATAAATAGCATTCCGAAATCTCTCGCTCGTGCGCCTTCTTTCGCCACGCCATACACAAATTTTTTATTATCCTTCGCCAACTGTGCAGGAATACTGTTCCAAACCATATTCAAACGTGGCACAGCTTCATCAGGCGCGTGTTTAGAAAAATCGCTTTCGTAGGTGGTAAGAATGGCGTTTTGAATGAATTGTACCTGTTGAAAATCGCGATTTTGGACAAAATCGGCAACCACCTCCGGCATTCCGCCAACATAGAGGTAGTATCTTAATTTTTCTTTGAATTTTTCGGTAAATACACTCAGTATGTCCCACTGCTTTTTTTCTAAAATTCCGGCTAAACCGGTTTCGCCCATTGCCAACAAAAATTCGTAAAAATTCATGGGGTGCATGTATAAAAACGAAACTTTTCCAACGGGGAACGACACTTTATTGTGCAAATTCATTCCGAGCAACGAATCGGAAGCGATAATGTAATATTCCGGAGCCTCTTCGCAAAAATATTTGAGAGAAGTAAGCCCCTTTTGAGCTGACTGTATTTCATCGAACACAATCAATGTGTTTTCGGCATCAATTTTAACTTGAAAAAAAGCCTCCAAAGTAGCAATAATGCGCTTCGGATTAAGGTCTTGTAAAAACAAATCCTGCAATTGAGTTTCTTTCTCAAAATTGACATAAACCATTTGGCGAAACTCGGCTTTGCCAAATTCCTTGATAAGCCAAGTTTTCCCCACCTGCCGTGCACCCTGCACAATAAGCGGTTTCCGTCCTTTACTTAACTTCCAATCAATCAACTGTTTAATCTTAGTCCTGTACATTTTATCCGGATAAATTTGTTGCAAATTACACTTTTATCCGGATAAATTCGTCAAAAATCACATTTTTATCCGGATAAAAACGCCACAAAGGTACAAATTTTTTCTTGGTAATCCTAAAAATCTTACGAAAATCAAGGTTCAGACAAAAAAACAGCAAAAAAATTTGGTAGTTAAAAAAAAAGTCGTACCTTTGCAGAGCATTTACTCTGTTTTGGAGATGAAAGATACGAAAAATCACATATTGCAAACCGCCTTCCGGCTCTACTTGCAGAAGAGTTATAAGGCTGTAACACTGAAAGATATACTCTCGGCAACGGGACTGTCGAACGGTGCGTTTTACCACCATTTCGACAACAAGGAGCAACTTTTCAAGGCTGTCGTTGACCACTACCTGCTCGGGACAACACGCCACGTTTTTGAAATTTACCCGAAAGAGTCGCTCTACGGCTTTATTCAGCACGTTTTGGCGAGTTTCGACCGGATTTTTGACGCGCTTTACAAAAACGCTAAAGGCAGTGTCAATTTTTTCTCCTTTATGTTTGAGGCGTTGAGGTATTTTCCCGAATTGCAGGCAGGAATACTTAAAAATCAGGCGTTGGAGACTCGTGCGTGGCTCGAAATGATTGGCATTGCCCGAAAAACGGGCGAAATAAAATCGGCAATGCCCGACGAATCCATCGCCAAATTTTTCATCTACGCATCGGACGGAAACAGGATGGATTATGTTGTGGAAAAAGATTTTAAATTGCTGAAAAGCAGAATCAGGACTTTGTGGAACGATTTTTATCTAATGTTGAAGACATAATTTTTTTTAGCACAAACAGAGTGTTTGCTCTGTTTTTAAAGAATAATAATAATTTTAAAATAAAAATAAAATGGTTAAATTAATGAGTTTCAAACATTGGCAGGTATTTGCAATTTTAATGGGCGTCCCGGTGATTGCCCCGCTTGCCGTTTTTTGTCAGGTAGTCGCAAATAGCAGCCTGACAGCAGTTTCCATCGCCGGTCTGATAGACATCGGGCACAATTATGTGGCAAAAATGCTTGCCGTGCTTCCGTGCCTGACGGCGATGACTATCGGTTTGCTCGCCGTGTGGTTTTCCGCAATGGCGACGTGTCTCCACAAAAAACTTCCGCCGCCGAAAACGTGCGCTTGCGGGCGTAACGTTCTTTGCGTTCATCAGCCAACATTTGGG
>BNTR01000252.1 GCA_025996755.1 Bacteroidia bacterium | reverse complement strand
CGGTGACAACTCCCGATACTTCCCATGCTGTATTCACTGGCAAAAGTATCTCCTCTAATATCTGACTTCCCGTATATTTTTCCATGCCGCAAAATTACTACTTTCCACACAATTCCCAGTAGAACCTAAAAAATCAAGTCCACCATATTTTTTCAGATAAAAATACGCCTGCTGCATATTCATCTTATAGGCTTCCGCAAACGCAGGGATGATGAACGCGATGAAACTGATTTTATCGCTCGTTTCCTTATCCAATACTTTTGTTTTCATATTGCATCGTGTCTTTATCAACGGCAAAGATACGGTTTTTTTGTGGAAAAACAATAGTTTCGTGATTGGACATGGTAAGTTCAATTAGAACTGCAAAAAATTGCTATTACGAGCAACCTAAATTTTGCTCGTAAATAGAAAGCAACAACCGAAGAATAAACCTTCAAAAAGCGACAAAAGTAAAAAAACAGAGAGAAAAGTTCCCTCTGTCCGATTAATTTATTTACTTTTGTATTGATGAAATATAAACAACTAATCAAGGAACAAAGGTACCAAATATTTGCATTAGTGCAAATAGGTACCTCGAAAAAGGAGATTGCAGAGATTGTAAACGCCTCTGTCAGTACCGTTTACAGGGAAATTGCGCGCAATAAAAACAAGCGCAATTATACCCCTGCCCACGCCCAAATGTTGGCTGATGAACGCAAAGAACGTTACGCCCGCAAGCGCACGTTTTCGGCGACTGGGAAATAGATACAATTATCGGAAAAGACGGCAAAGGGGCTATCCTTACCCTCACTGAGCGACAAACAGGTTTCTTGATGATGGAAAAATTGCCCGAAGGAAAATCTGCCCTCCCGCTGGCAAAAGTCGTACACAAACTGCTGGTGGCTTACAAAAAACACACCCACTCCATCACCGCCGACAATGGAACCGAGTTCGCAGAGCACGAATATATCGCTAAAAAACTCGATTTGGACTTCTTTTTTGCTCACGCTTACTCCTCTTATGAGCGCGGACAAAATGAAAATACTAACGGCTTGATACGTCAATATATCCCAAAAGGAACTGATTTTGATAACTACTCATACGATTATATTAAACTGATACAGAATAAGATAAATAGCCGTCCAAGAGAAAAACTCGGCTTCAAATCTCCAACTGAAGTTTTTTATCTATCTTTGTAGAACTTTTTGTCGCTCTTAGAAGTTGAATCCACCAGAATAAACAATTTTCTAAACGATTTGCAGAAGTGCACAAAATGGAAGTAACATTGCTATGCTTGCGGGTTTGACCCGCAAGCACATGTTGTTCACACTGAACGTTGACTATCAATCCTCCTCAACCTCCACTTCCACCTTCTCATACGCCTTCGCTTTGGACGTGGGCGACTTGGCTTCAGCGCGCTCGAAGTCGGCTTTGCTGCCTACAATGAGTTTGTCGTATTCTTTCAAGCCGGTGCCGGCGGGGATTAGATTGCCGCAGATGACGTTTTCTTTCATGCCTTCGAGTTTGTCCACTTTGCCGTTGATGGCGGCTTCGTTCAGGACTTTTGTTGTTTCCTGGAACGAGGCGGCAGACATGAAACTTGTTGTCTGCAATGCCGCGCGCGTGATGCCTTGCAACACCTGATTGGCGGTTGCCGGAACGGCGTCGCGCACTTCCACGAGCTTCATATCGCGGCGTTTCAATGCCGAATTTTCGTCGCGGAGTTTGCGCATTGTTACAATCTGTCCGGGCTTCAAGTTCGGCGAATCGCCTGCCTCTATCACCACTTTTTTGCCCCAGATGCGGTCGTTTTCTTCCATCACCATGTTTTTGTCGATGAGTTGTTGCTCCAGGAAGCGCGAATCGCCCGGCTCCACTATTTCGACCTTGCGCATCATCTGACGCACAATGACCTCGAAATGCTTGTCGTTGATTTTCACCCCTTGCAAGCGGTAAACGTCCTGCACCTCGTTCACGATATATTCCTGCACCGCCGTTGGTCCGTTGATTGCCAAGATGTCCGAAGGCGTGATGGCACCGTCCGAAAGTGGCGTACCGGCACGCACGTAGTCGTTTTCCTGCACCAAAGTTTGCTTAAT
>BNTR01000251.1 GCA_025996755.1 Bacteroidia bacterium | reverse complement strand
TGATACAGCAGCGCGAGGAGCAATGGAAAGAAAATACGCTGGGCGAAATTATTAAAATGATGACGGGACTTGCCGATATTGTTTATTTCTCGGCGCGCAAACTCAGTTCGTCGCGCGGCGGCGGCATTTGCACCAACCGCAAAGAACTGTACCAAGGCATGGAGGCATTGATACCGCTTTTTGAGGGATTTTTGACCTACGGCGGCATTTCGGTGCGCGAAATTGAAGCAATGGCAGTGGGACTTTACGAAACTTTGGACGAAACAATGATTAGCCAAAGCCCCACGTTTATCAAATATTTTGTGGAAGAACTTGCCAAGCACAAAGTGCCTGTGGTAACGCCTCCGGGCGTGCTCGGTTGCCACGTGAATGCGATGCCTTTTTGCGACCACATTCCGCAAAGTCAGTATCCGGCGGGCGCGTTGGCGGCGGCTTACTTCCTGATTTCGGGCGTGCGCGGAATGGAGCGCGGCACGGTGTCGAGCGTGCGCGATGAAAATGGCGTAGAAGTGCTTGCCGACTGCGAATTGCTGCGATTGGCTGTGCCCCGCCGTGTGTTCACGCTTTCGCAAATAAAATATGCCGTTGACCGAATGGCTTGGCTCTACGAAAACCGCAAACTCATTGGCGGTTTGACATTTACCTACGAGCCGCCGGTGCTCCGCTTTTTTATGGGCAAACTCGCTCCCGTAAGCGACTGGCCCGAAAAACTGATGTATAAATTCCGTCAAGACTTTGGTGATAGCCTTTAATGCTTGGAACAATAATAAATACGGGTGCAGTCGTTGTTGGCGGCGCAATAGGCTTGCTGGCAAACCGGCATTTCCCTGAACGCTATGCAAAAATTTGCTTCTTGGCAATTGGTTTGTTCACGATGGTGCTTGGCGTGCAAATGGCACTGAAACTCAACGAGCCATTGGTAGCGGTGTTGGCATTGGTGGCGGGCGGACTTTGTGGCGAATGGTTGCAACTCGACACCCGCGTGAATGGGCTGAGCGAAACGCTAAAAAAGAAATTCCGCATCGGCAACGCGCATTTTACCGAAGGCTTGCTGACGGCATTCCTGCTGTTTTGTATGGGGTCGATGTCGGTGCTCGGACCCATTGAGGAGGGCTTGACGGGCGAAGTGTCGAATTTGCTGAAAATAAAATCGCTGATGGACGGCATTTCTGCGCTCATTCTGGCTTCGGCATTGGGTGTGGGCGTGTTAGTATCGGCAGTGCCGCTACTCGTTTATCAAGGAGCCATCACGCTGTTGGCGCACTACGCAGGGGCTAATATTCCCGATTTGTATATCACCGAAATTTCAGGCGTGGGTGGTATTTTACTTATCGGCATATCGCTTAATATATTGGAAATCAAGCGTTTGCCTGTATTGAATTTATTGCTTTCCTTAGTTTTTGTGTGTTTGTTTTTGTGGGTGAAATTGCGGGTTGCGGGTTGAAAAACAAACGCCACTTAGCATTTGTCTGTGTAATCTCAAACAATTCTTGCGCCTCGGCAGGATATTGTTTCGCTAGCGAGGCAAACCGCACTTCGCCTTTGAGGAAATCTTGGAATTTCGTCCAGTCCGGCTCTTTGCTGTCCACGTGGTCTAAGCCGCCGAAGCCGATGTCGTAGCCCAGCCGTCGCCGCCGATAATCCATTGAGAGCGTTTTACAAGCTACAAACCAAGGCGTGAATTCTGTCAAACTTTTATGAATCACTTAACTTTTAATTGCAAGGATGTGCGGGACAACCGTAATTATCACACTCGCTGCACGAGTATCCTTCACCACAACCTTCGTCAGAATAATCGTAGTCGTCATAATCTTCTCGCTCATCGTTATTGAAAAAATCTTCTTCCATTTTGATAAGTTTTAAATTATAATTGTTTATGTCATTTAATTCCGTTTTATATTGTTCTACAAAAGAATCCAATTCTCTTTTCATTCTTGTTTTATCAAAATTATCTTCGTGCTTCATATTTTTGTGTGAATGGCACCACACGCACAAACATTCTAAATTAGTTTCTTTGTTGTTTGTCTTATCGCCATCTAAATGGTGTGTGTGCCAAAATCTGTCATCAAAATTGTTTTTCGGTTTT
>BNTR01000250.1 GCA_025996755.1 Bacteroidia bacterium | reverse complement strand
GTTTCAAACACCCGCGGCGTATCGGTCTGCCCCATATCCTCGCTCCCGCTGCTGCATTGTCCCAGCACGAATGGTGCCAACAGTGCAATCACTAACCCTTTTGCTTTTGCTTTCATTGTCTTCTTCTTCTGTTTATATGATGCTTAAAATCGGTGCAAAGGTACAAAACTTTTTTTAGAAAAAAATACGCTAAATGTAATTGACCTCCGGCGACAATAAAAGGGGGGCGAGGATTACCAGTCCTCGATAAAAATGGGCGCCCACGATGCTGTCAGCCCTACTGTTCCGGAATATCCGGTGCAGCTCACTCTTACCGAGATGCGGTGCAGTTTATCTGCCTCCTGTACTACATAAGAGATGTTGTCTGTACCCGGAATATCAGTTGCAATAGTAGCAGTATTACTCACCCGTCTCCACTGGTAGTGGAGTAGTGCTGTATTAAGGGCGGGATCTGTGGGGGTGAAATTTGCAGTGAGAGTATATCCTACTCCCACTGCCGCAGAGGGAGGATCAACGCCCAATAGATGGACGGAAATGGTTAACGTGCCTGTTAACTCGGGTATGGGTGGGTAGATAACTGTTCCACTTGTGGCGGATAGGGTTCCGCGATTTTCTTTGCGCGACACACTTAGGTGGATGCTCTTACCTACATCTGCAGACACTACGGTATAGCTTGAGTTTGTCCCAAGGATAGGTGCCCCAAGGATAGGTGCCCCAGACACATCAGCCCAGTCCCACTTGTACTCGATGTCACCGCTTCCTTGAAGGTCTGTTATATCTGCTCTGAGGGTTTGTCCGACGTAAGCGTTGCCGATGATGCGTACCGACCCTGTTAAAAGGGGGAGGAGAACCGGTCCCGTCGTGAGCCTTAGGGAGCCGAAATATCCGTTGCGGCTCACATCTATGGAGATGAATGCATTAGTATCTGCCAGCACTATGGTATAGGATGGGCTGTTTGTGCCAATAGAAAACGTGGGAGGCGTGGGAGGCGTGGAAAACGATGGCTCCCTGCTATTCCACCACTGGTAGGTTAGGGGATGGGAGCTGTTGTATCCAGCAGGGAAGTTGGTCTTTACAGTGAGAGTTTGTCCGACTACCAGGTTCGCCTCAGGGTCTAGTCCCTCAAAGGTTAGAGAGCCTGTTATTCTGGGTATTTCAATAGGTCCAACTCGATTGCTGTTTATGACTCCGGCATATCCGGTGCGGCTCACTTCTACGGAGATGAATTTCCCTATATCTGCCATCGCTAAGGTATAGGTTGGGTAGATTACTCCAATATCCACCCGTGTATTCGGTGTTGCGTTACTCCATTTCCACCGGTAGAAGGTGGTTTCTTCGCTTTCACCAAGTCCGGTTATATTTGGTACTAAGGTTTGTCCGACCGTCCATCCGCCGTCTTCGGAGTTGCTGAGGGTTACCTCGCCTGTTAAAGCAGGGAGGGAAGATGCAACTGCCTCCCTTGGCTCGCTGGTTATGACTCCGGAATATCCGGTACGGCGCACTTCTACGCTGATTCTTGTATCTAAATCTGCGTCCGTTAAGGTATAGCTTTGACTGGTTCCCTCATCATCAATATTCACGCCATTCCGTTTCCACTGGTACCGGATGGTACCGCTTCCATTAAGGTGGGAGATATCTGCTTCGAGGACTTGTCCGACTAACATGGTGCCGATGATGGTTACATCGCCTGTTAAGCTGGAGGGGAGGGTAACAGGTCCAATTGAATTGCTGGTTACGCTTCCGGTATATCCTTGGCGGGTCACTCTTACGGAGATGAGTGAATTTAAATCTGCAGTCGCTAAGGTATATCTTGCGCTGTTTGTACCAATAGTCAGCAGTCCATTCCGTCTCCACTGGTAGGTGACAGAGGTGATTCCATCAAGGTAGCTGATATCTGTTGTGAGGGTTTGCCCGACTTCCGCGATGCCACTGATGATTACCTTGCTGTCTTCTGTGAAAGGATTCACCACGTCGATGCGTAGCCGCGCACTTTCATGTTCGTTGGGTTCTTGGGCGGAAATATAGTAGTCCCTCAGTGTCACTGCCGCGGTGGATTTCAGGGTCAGTTGCTGGGTTGCAGCGTTGAAGGTATGCGTCAGGGCAGTAA
>BNTR01000249.1 GCA_025996755.1 Bacteroidia bacterium | reverse complement strand
GCCCTGCAAAACAAGTGGCATCTTAAAAAAAGTTAAATTAATGAATTTTTTTATGATTTTATTTGGAAGTTAACATAGAATTCAGTATGAAAACCTCGTCGAATCTGTTTGATTGGCGAGGTTTTTTTATCACGACAGTTGTCGTTTTAGCGAAAAAACAGTACCTTTGCCGCAATTATGTTGAACAATCGTGGAATAACAATTTCGGAACTCAAAAAACTTCGTGAATCGGAAGATAAAGTTGAATTTAAAGAGGCAAAAAAGACTTACAGTTTTGCCGGAGGTAATCATACTGACCCCAAAGAGAGGCGAAAATGTGTGCTCGGCTACGTTGTTGCTTTAGCCAATGAAGGCGGCGGCTTGCTCGTCTTCGGGATGACTAACGAATATCCGCACAAGGTTGTTGGAACGGCTTTTGCGCAAAACAAGATTGGCGAAATGGAAGATGAAATCTATGAACGCCTGTCTATTTGGGTAAAGATTGTTGAATTGTTTGAGGATAATAAACGTGTCTTGGTGTTTCAAATCCCCACCCGCCCTGTTGGACAAATATTGAAATTTGAAGGGGTGGCTTTGATGCGAATTGGCGACAGTTTGCGCTTTATGTCGGATGATGAAATGCGCCGGATTTTGGAAGAAACAGCCCCTGATTTTTCTGCCAAAATTTGTGAAGAATTGACTTTTGAGAATTTAGACCCCGAAGCCATTGCTATTATGAAAGCCGGTTATGCCCAAAAACAGGAAAATCCTGCATTTGAAACTTTGCCTGATAATCAGGTTTTAACGGATTTAGGATTGATAGAAAACGGAAAGTTCAATTACGCCGCATTGATTTTGCTCGGTAAACGGGAAGCCTTGCGTAAATATCTTCCAAACGCGGAGGTTATCATTGAATACAGATTAGACCATTCGATGATACCCTACACGGCGCGAAAAGAGTTTCAAGAATCACTGTTTACGGCAATGGACAAAATCTGGGCGTATATCAACCAACCGGCAAGCAATCCTTTGCTGCACGTTAGGCACAAATTTACGATATACGACATTCACGCTTTCAACGAAGATGTAATCAGGGAAGCGGTATTAAATGCGATTGGGCATCGCCTGTGGCAAGACCTTAGCAGTGTGGTTATCAAACAATATCCCGATAGTATCAATATCATCAATGCCGGCGGATTTCCGAGTGGCGTTACAAAAGATAATATCCTGACAGTCAGCAGTAAGCCCCGCAACAAGTTGATAATGGAAGTATTGCAAAAAACAGGTCAGATAGAACGTTCGGGGCAAGGGGTTGATAAAATGTATTACATTTGTCTGATGGAAGGAAAACCACTGCCGGATTACTCACAGACAGATGATTATCAGGTCGATTTACGATTACAGGCAAAAATTGTCGATGAAGCATTTTACCTGTTTTTGAAAGAAATTCAATTTAGCCGAAAAGACAAATTGAATGTGTTTGATTTGCTCACGTTAGATAAAGTACGGCAGGGCATTTCTACCGATTTACCGGAAATATCAGTTGAAAAATTGCAGCGTAAGGGTTTGATAAAATCGCAAAGTTCTGCGGATAAAAAATATGTGCTGGGCGATTTGTATTTTGAGATTGCCAAACAACCGGCATACATAAAAGAGTATCGGATAAGCGATTTGCAGATTATCGCCGGTTGTTTTGAAAAAGCAAACAATATTGCTATGAGCGATTTTGTGGATGCTTTTGGAAATAATTTATCACGAATGCAGGTAAAATATTTAATTTCAAAATTAGAAGAAAAACGGTTCATTATAAAAAGTGGGCTTGGACGTCATACTCAATACAATTTAGATGCAAGTATTGATGCAAATAAAAATATTTTTGAGCAATTTATTGATAAACTATCGAACTAATGAATTTCAATTAGCCATAGAAACTCTGATTTTAGCCATAGAAATTGTATTTTTAAAATCAAAATATTTGTAAACACTTGATTATCAGCATATTTTAGAAATTGCCAATTAGCCATAGAAATGATTTTTCAATTCCACTGAGGGCAGGTCATGGTCGTTTGGAACTTTCTTATCCTCCTCCTGATTTACCGGTGCCAGCGACAATAAAATTTTTCTATCCAATGCCAAAAGTTCCGATTT
>BNTR01000248.1 GCA_025996755.1 Bacteroidia bacterium | reverse complement strand
CGGCATCACGGGTGCCATCGTGCGCCGTCAGCCCTTCGGAGGGATGAAACGCTCGGCTTTTGGCGGCGGCATCAAAGCCGGAGGTCCAAATTACGTCACTTGCTTCATCGAATTTACCGAAAAAGAGGGCGTAAAAGACCGCCTACAGGCAGCCACAAAGAGTTATGCGGAGGCGTGGAAAAACATCTTCTCCAAAGAAGAGGACATCAGCAATATCTACGGCGAAGAAAACATCTTCCGCTACCTGCCGCTACGCAATATGGCACTGCGGGCGCAAACCGATGATTCGCCGGAAGACATCCAAATGGTATTGCTGGCGGCGCAGACGGCTAAAACGCCACTCACAGTGAGCCTGTCGGCAAACAACCCCAACAGAGCGGCAATCGAAAAGACGGCGGCAACCACCGGTAGCACCATCAAACTGCAAAACGAAGCCGATTTTGTGAGCGAGATGAGCCTCTACGAACGCATCCGCACAGTAACCCCCGATTTGTCGGACACATTCTATCGGCAAGCCGCGAAATTGGGCAAGCACATAGCCAACGCTAAGCCGCTGATAGAAGGGCGTTTGGAGTTGCTACACTATTTGAAAGAGCAGAGCATCGCGAATGAATATCACCGCTATGGCAGTATTTTTGGGGAAGATAAATAATCTGATTCACGGATATTGCACCTAAGTACTTGTGCCAAAACGTGGCACAAGCTGAAAAATGGTGCTACTTCTGCTGCTAAATCCGGATTTACGTTTGGGAGAATATTACAGATTTACCCCGCATAACTGTGCATCCCGCCAAGAAAATAATTTACGCCAAAGTAGGTGATTAACACGCTTAGAAAGGCGACTATGCAGTAGCAATGGAAATACAGCGGGTTGGTGAATAGTTTTAAATGGCGTTGATGGATGGGCAGGCTGTAGAGCAGAAACGTGATGAGTGCCCACACTTCTTTGGGGTCCCAGCCCCAGTAGCGTCCCCACGAGATGTTTGCCCACACCGCGCCGAGGAAAATTCCTGCGCCTAAAAATAGAATTGCTGGATATAAACAAATCATATTGATGGTTGTAGAGACGTGGCGTGCTGCGTCTGTATGGTTGCATTGTTGTTGTGAAAAGACGTGGCACGCCGCGTCTCTACAATGGGAAATATAATATTGAATTAATGAAATGATGCTATTGATAAACATAAATCCCAATAACGTGTAGGCTACCATTATGGTGGAGACGTGGAGGCTCAATAGCGGGGAGGATAGCACCGGGACTAAGGGCGTGATTTGCGGATTTTTTGTGCCGATGCAGGCTACTAACAGTGTGCAGCCGGAGAGGAGATAGCCGAAGGGGAGCAGGATGCGGATTTTTCGTCCGAAAAGTACGGCGAGGAACATCGCGCTCCACGCTATTAACAGCATTGTTTCGTAGCCGTTGCCGAAGGGCAGTCGTCCGGCAATGTAGGTGCGCAGGGCGATGGAGATGGTGTGGACGGTTAGGCTTGCAGCCAGTAAGACGTAAAAGAGCCGGTCGGCTGTTCTTGCTTTTTTGCCGGCAAACAGGAACAGCGACAGTAAGGCTAACAGCCCCAAAGTCAGGTTCACTTTGAACAACAGTGCAGAGAAATCGGCTTTCATATAGAAGATTTCTACCTCCCGGCTCCATTCCGATGGAAGAATATCTCCGGCATTTTGTTGCTGAAAATCGCTGATGACTTGCAGACTTTCGTCCGTTTGTTGCGCATCATTTGACTTGATTGCCTGATAATAATTCAGCAGCGAATGGCGGATGACGTGGAGGTTTTGTTGCTCCTCGTCTGTGTTCAAATCCTGCGTAGGATAATACCATTGCACCCGGTTTTGTATGCGCTGCGGATAGATTTGCAACAGGCTTCCGGCGTGCAGCATACCGATTAACTGTATCTTGTCGTTCAACTTTTCTATTTCTTTCAGTTGCGGCGAGCGTGCACCCTGCCGGCTCAAATCTTTCCAATACTTGCTTAATTTGTAACCGCCGTCGGCATCACGGGTGCCATCGTGCGCCGTCAGCCCTTCGGAGGGATGAAACGCTCGGCTTTTGGCGGCGGCATCAAAGCCGGAGGTCCAAATTACGTCACTTGCTTCATCGAATTTACCGAAAAAGAG
>BNTR01000247.1 GCA_025996755.1 Bacteroidia bacterium | reverse complement strand
TAGGCGATTACACGATGGGGTACGGTGGTAATGGCAAGCCTCATGCCTTGACAAGTATTGCAGGGACTCCGCCCTTAATGGCGAACGCGCAAAGGATTGAATACACCGACTTCAAGAAAGTAAAGAAAATTTCAGAAAATGGTAAGACGTTGGAGATTTTTTATGGCACAGACGAGCAGCGCATTAAATCGGTAAGTAACGCTTCGCTAACCCGCTATTACATGGGTAATTATGAAGAAGGAGTTCAAAACGGTACCACCACCCGCAGAGTACATTACATCAGCGGTGGCAACGGCTTGGCGGCTGTGCTGATAAACAACACCTTGTATTATGTTCATACCGATTTTCAAGGCTCTTTAATCGCTTTATCGAATGCGAACGGCTCCGTGGTAGAACGCTATGCCTACGACCCGTGGGGCAATCGTCGCAATCCTGACAATTGGACGCAGCGCGACACGCGCCCCGCATTTATTCTCAACCGAGGCTACACGATGCACGAACATTTGGACGACTTCGCGCTCATCAATATGAATGGTCGGGTGTATGACCCGCTGACGGCGCAGTTTTTTAGCCCAGACCCGTATATTCAGGCACCCGATAATTGGCTGAATTATAATCGGTATGCCTATGCGTTTGGGAATCCGTTTAAATATACTGACCCGACAGGATATTTGTTTGGCATTGATGATATGATCATTATGTCCGTAATGATGAGTGCGATTATGAATGTTTCCATACAGGGAATGTCCGGAAATATTAATAGTAGTGGTGACATATGGAAAGCCATGGGTATAGGTGCATTGGCTGGTCTGGCTGGATATGGAGTAGGTAGTTTAGTGAGTGGGGCATTAGGTACGGCAACCACTTTAGGTGGCTCTATCGGGAATGGTGCACTTACAGGTGCCGCAGGAGGTTTTGCCGGGGGATTTGTTGGAGGTACTGGCAATGCTTGGAACAATGGAGCTTCCTTTGGTAAAGGGTTAGTAAATGGATTGATTGGTGGTGTTTTCGGTGCCACAAGTGGAGCTGTTCTTGGTGGTTTATCAGGCGGTTTGCGATACCATAAGCAAATGGGAGTATATAGTAAAGGATTGGCAGAATTAGGGATTGAAGATGGAGAGGCAATTACGGTCACGGATAAGTTATTGTCGGAGGCTCAAAAAGCTTGGTATCCGGAAGCTCCTGTGGAATATCTTGATAATCATTCCTTTGAAAATGTGCCAAAGGGCGTAATAGATGACTTGGTTAAAGAAGATGCTTGGGCTGTGACAAACGGTATTAAGAAAAATGGAACGTTTACAGGTCGTTCAAACCTTTATTATAACAATACTCGCTCTTTCAGTGCAAAACAGTTATATTGGACTATGGGACATGAATTTGTTCATGTTTCTCAGTATGCAGCCTTAGCTGGTCAACCAGATAATCTTTTAACAGCTTCTTTTAAAAATCTGATGGAATTTAGTGCTCTTAGTTATACAAAAACTATGTTAGAACAACCAAATAATGGCATACAATTTCATCGCATATTTACCGATGTTGATTACACGAAGTGGAATTCGGTATTGTTTTATACTAAATTTCCATGGACTTACAATCACAATTTTATATATCCGCTGCAATGAAACACTACATTACATTAGTTTTATTATTGTTACTACCCATTCGGTTAGTAGCTCAAGACATGTCAATTGAATTGTCAATTGAATGGAAAGATAAGTTGGATTTCCAATTTAAGGAATTTGAAAAGGAAAATATACGTCCTGCTTACTTGAATATTATCTATCATAATGTTTCAGATAAGCCTTTATATTGTCTAAAAATGACGAATAATTATTGGGGGTTGCCAGAAGTTGGGAGTTTTTATGCACCCTATGTTACTTATCCTACAGAGAATTTTCCGTATTATGATTATGATTATTATTTACAGTGTTATTTCATTGGGTTTAAGAGTAGACCTCAATACGGTATTGGATTTTCATGGGATGTCCGCAATGTCATGACAGACGTTGAGCATGAAATTGCACAAGGGTATTTGAAACATCCCGATGATAGTATTATAGCAATACTTGATGAGTTGACTTTCACTTTAGATGGTATTTATAGTTATATCTATCACCATTATTATCCGGAAATAAAAGAAA
>BNTR01000246.1 GCA_025996755.1 Bacteroidia bacterium | reverse complement strand
TTTAATTGTTTATAAATTTAAAATTTATAAACAATTAAAAATAAACAAGAGATGAAAAAGTTATTTTTTTACATTACCCTGTTTGCATTGAGCAATTTATACTCATATTCAAACGAAACAAGCGGACTAAAGGCGCAGGCAAAAGCACCGCAAACGACCTTTCAGTTTGCAGTGCAAAAGAAAGCATTCTTCTTTGAAAAAAAAGATTACAAATTTCAAATCAAAAAAGTCTTTTTGGCAAAGGGCGACAAGGGAGTGCTTACCACGATAGAAGACGGCTACGGCTTAGCTATCTACACCAATGCAAAAGGTACGGAAACCATAGGGTGGCTGAATTTGTGCGACTTGACGGTTTCTTTTTCCTTTGCACAAAACCCGACTTTGCAGTTTAGCACCGTCGAAAAAAAGGACACTTTCTTTTTCAACAACGAACACACCAATTTCATCGCATTCGACCTATTGTTTACCTATCCAAGTTATTACGAAAATGGAAACCTTGCCAAATTGCAACAGCAGTTTATTGAAAATGCCTTTGGAGAGGATTACAAGACAGTAACGCCCGAAAATGTTTTGCAAAAATATGTGGCAAACACCGTGTCGGCATATACCGATGAGGCTATGGATGAGATAGCATACAACTTCACGCGCCACAATAAATTGCTTTGGCTGGAGGGTAATCTGTTGCATTGTGAGGACAACTCATGGGAATATACCGGTGGTGCTCATGGCAATGGTGACACAGAGCATCGCATAATAGATTTGTCTGCTTATACCAATTCAAATCTTGATTTCTGAAAAAATACACTGACTCAGATTAGGATAAATTAACGGAAGGATACCGCCTATCGTCAAAGAATGGGCTGGAGAGTGACATCAATTTCAGGGCAACTTCCAAAGATAAGATGTGAGCCATTATTGATAAATAGCCGCTTAGAAATTTTTTCGTACCTTTGCACAAAATATTCGTATGAAAAAATACTCATTATTATTGGCATTGTTCATCTGCACCTTGTGCAATGCAACTGCTACGAAGAATGAAATCCGATTGAATGACAATTGGGAATTTGTTCGTGGCGACTTGGGAAGTATTTGGGAAGCCGTGCGACCGGTGGCGAACGATGCACCGAGGGCAGTGCCTGTCTGGGAAAAGATTACTTTGCCCCACTGTTTCAATGCCGAAGATGCCGTTGACCCGGATGTGAATTATTATCAAGGTCCCGGATGGTATCGAAATGAGCTGGTTATTCAAAACCCTTACACGCAGGGACGGACGCTCCTGCATTTTGAAGGTGCCGGACAAAAAACCGATGTCTATATTTATACTCAACATGTGGCAAATCATGTGGGTGGCTACGACGAATGGACGGTCGATATTACCGATGCCGTCAACGAATTTGCGGCATCGGAAGATGCAGCCCGTTTCAAAGGGAGAATCCCGTTAATCATCCGTTGCGACAACAGTCGCGATACCGAAATGCTCCCCTCCGATATGTCGGATTTCAATGTCTATGGCGGCATTTATCGCTATTTGAACTTGATTTACACCCCCCAAGTGTCTTTAGAAGATATGGCTGTCACGGCACAGATGGATGAGAATGGGAAAACCTGGACTTTAGATATTCAATTTAAATTATATGACCCGAAGTATCTATCCGTCATGTCCTCGCTTTATTTCAACATTCAAGTTTTTGACCCGCAAGGCAAATCGTTCATGTTTTTCAATGGATTGGGATTGCGGGACAAGCCCGTAAGGATGGCAGATGGAATGACGCTTTCCGGAATAAAGAACCCTCAATTGTGGTCGCCGGATTCGCCGGCACTTTATACCTGCCGCGTGACATTGGGAACGGGTGAAAACGAGGTCGTAGCAGAACAAAAATTTGGATTTCGTCATTACGAATTTAAGGAGCACGGCGCGTTTTTTCTGAATGGCAAACGCCTGCTGCTGCGCGGCACGCATCGCCACGAAGACCTCGCCGTTTTTATCGTGGTTGATGCCTTCGGGAAGGGTTTCTGCGTGCCGGTGGGCGTGACTGTCGCCGCCCCATTCTGCGTGAAAGAAGTGATTGACGTGTTGGATGGCATCCTCCGTTTTGCTTTTGTAAGCGAGGTATGGACCGGAATACCAGCCTGCCCAGATGCTTGGGGAATAGACATCTACTATGTCTTTGCAGAACTCGCAGCGGCGAATGCTTGTC
>BNTR01000245.1 GCA_025996755.1 Bacteroidia bacterium | reverse complement strand
TCGTAAAAAACGTATCTGGGTGGCTCTATCTTTCTACCCTTTCCCGATTAGCTCACAAAAATACAAAATTTGTGAATAATCGACTCCTCAACATTTCGCGCTGCAAAGGTACGAGGTGGTTTTGTTAAGAAAATTAGGTGGAAATGAGGTCGCATAGTCATCCCCCCCATTTAACTTACCCACACCAAACGTTATAGAGCCATTTTAATGCGTTGACCCTACGGATATGACACCTAACGTGGCTGAAAGCCTCAATTTTCATAACCGCAGGTCTTCGACCTGCGGGAAAGGAGAGTCACAGAACTCCTGCCTGAAAGGCAGGACTGAATTAAAATCCCGCCTTTCAGGCGGTAGTGTGGGGAGCTGTTTCGTCCGCAGGTCGATGACCTGCGGTTATGAAAATCCCGCCCTTTCGGGCGATAGGCAAAAATCCGATAATCATTAAAATAATTTATGATTATCCACAACCATACCACTAAATAGCGGTTCCTGCAAGCAAATTTTGGTTTTGTCCCGCAAGGACAGCACTTTATTAACCGTAGGCTTCAGCCTACGGAGGACACTCCTCCCCTCCCATAGTCCCGCAGGGGACGGCACTATCAAGTGTCACCCCTGCGGGGTGAAGGTCGTGTGTGCGGGCTGTCCGTAGGCTGAAGCCTACGGTTAATAAAGTGCTGTCCTTGCAGGACAAAACCAAAAACTGCTTGCAGGAACCGTTATTTAGTGGTATGATTGCAGATAGTCATAAAAAATTAGCTTATTTCCCCCGATGAGAGCGCTGATTTTCAGATTTCCCCGAATTATTAGGGCGCGATTGACGCCTCCGATTGTTGCCGCCTTTCTTGCGATTTCGGTCGCCGCCTCGTCGGTCGCCGCCGCTTTTTTGCCATTGTGCGCGCCTTTCGGCTTCCTGCCGCTCGATGGTGGCGGGGTCGTATTTGGGGGCTGCTCCCATGGCGGGGGATAGGGGTGTTTTTGGTATTTCGCGTTCGAGGAATTGCTCTATGCGGTGGAATTTGCCCTGTTCGCGTTCGGATACGAAGGTGATTGCTACGCCGTCGGCTCCGGCGCGGGCGGTGCGTCCGATGCGGTGGATATAGTCTTCGGCATCGTGCGGCACATCGTAGTTGAGCACCATGCCGATGTCGTCGATGTCGATGCCGCGGGCAACAATATCCGTGGCGACGAGGATAGATATTTTGCCGTTTTTGAAATCCAGCATCACCTGTTCGCGCTCCGACTGTTCGAGGTCGGAGTGCATCGCGGCAACGCTGAAGCGCATCATTTTCAGCGTGTGGGCGAGTTCCTTCACTTTGAGTTTGGACGACGAAAAGATGATACTCTTCGATTTCACCGGCGTGCGAAACAGTTCGCGAATCAGCATCATTTTTTGCTTTTCGTGGCAGATATACGCGCTCTGCATAATGGCATCGTTTGGCTTCGACACGGCGATTTTGATTACCTCCGGATGGCTCAAAATCTTTTGCGCCAACTCCTGAATTTTCGGCGGCATCGTGGCGGAAAACATAATCGTTTGCCGCTTTTCGGGCAATTTCTTGACAATCTTCATAATATCGTCGAAAAAGCCCATATCCAACATCCGGTCTGCCTCGTCAAGGATGAAATACTGCACGTCTGACAGGTCGGCGGGGTGCATCTCGAGCAGCGTAATCAGTCGCCCGGGCGTGGCCACGATAATGTCCGCGCCGGTGAGCAGCCCATTTTTCTGAATATCCCACGTCGCCCCGTCGCCCCCGCCATAGACGGCAAGCGTGGAAACGGGCACGAAATAGGAAAAGCCCTCAAACTGCATATCAATCTGCTGGGCAAGTTCGCGGGTGGGTGCCATAATAATGGCATTGACAGACTTGTCGGAATGCGGCTCCGTCGTCAATTTGTGCAGCAGCGGCAGAATGTAAGCCGCCGTCTTACCGGTGCCGGTTTGCGCGCACGCAATCATATCTTTCCCCGCCAAAAGCACAGGAATCGTCTGCTCCTGAATAGGGGTCGTTTCCGTAAAATTCATAGCGTCCACGCCCATAAGCACAGACTCGTGTAAATTTAGTTCATCAAATCGCATAATAATAATTTTTTTTGGGTGCAAAGGTACAAAAAAATAATGGATATTACGCTTCTAATCGTTCGCTTTCACTTCAATTTCCCGACAAACACCACATTATTCGCCTTCTCGTCCAGTGTGGA
>BNTR01000244.1 GCA_025996755.1 Bacteroidia bacterium | reverse complement strand
ATAACAATCTGTATCTGTTTGAAACTGTCTGTAAAAATTGATTGAGTTCACTCCCATAAATTTTATCCTTTCTTCCATGCTACAAAGGTAGCAAATTATTGGGGCGACCTAAACGCCTATACCAATATTTTTAATCTTTTCGCTATCAGTAAGATTGATAAATTTATTCATTTCGCTTTTTCTTTTAGATAATTCAACAAAATTTCGGAAATCCATTGCGGAGCAAGTAAGGCATCGTGCGTGATTATTTCGGGACTTTCGTGCGAAAGAACTTCGTGAATTTTTTGCAGCTCTTCCGCTTGGACTTTATCTTTTCCGATTTCTTTGAGGGCAAAAATGACCAATACACAGATTTTGCTTTTGTAAGAGAGGTTTTTGGGCGTGGTTTTTTGAAATTTCACCTTCAATTTCCGAATTTTTATTGTTCGTGGCGCACCGTCCGTAAGAAATACATAACGCATCGGCACTTGTGCTGAAAGTCCAAGTGCATTGAGGGCATACAAGCCAGTAGGGACAATTCTTGCCTTGTCGCGCCTTGCTATTTGCTTTATTATTTCCTCAATTGAAGGGTAAATGATTTCCTTGCTCCGGTCGGTTTTTGGGTATAAATATATGCCCGGCGAAAGCCGCACAATAACACCTTCTCTGCAAAGCCTTGATAAAGTTTGTCGAATGGTAAAATCGGTTCCCAAAAGAGCAAAGTCTTTTCCATAAACCAATTTTCCACGCCCGCACTTTTTTAGCTTTTCAACTATTCGATTATTAACTGATTGCATTGCTTTTTACTTTATATTTTTGTCACACATTTAGCATAAATGTGTGACAGTTTTCATGCTGCAAAGATACAATTAATTTTTGAATTACAATTTTTTTGTGAACAATACAGGGCAACCGCATCAAATTTATGATGACAAAGAAGAACGTAAGTCCTTTAATCTACCTCTGGGGTACAATTTCGATAACCCCATACAGGCATATTCTTCCGTTTTTATTTAATTTATTCAGATTATTTATATTCTAACCATGCTGTTGCCGTTGAATTTTTATCGGCAACAATCGTCATCGTAAGTCAGGTACGAGTTATCCGGTTGTTGGACAGTGTGGAAGTCGTTCGGATAGAACGACTGCACACCATTTGCCATTGTGGTAGGGTACCAGTTGGAAGGCTCGGTGTCCCAAAACCGCCCGATGTCAATTACATCCACATCGGCACTCTGTCCGGTGTCTTGTGCGCTATGCTTGCTAAAATTCGTTCTTGTGATGTCATACGATTAATCTATTTTGCTTATTTTCCCTGCAAATCCACCACCCGGCATCAAATGAATTGACAGCGACTTGTTGGCACCAAGCGTGATTATTTCCCTTTTGTAGTCGCGGGCGGCACGGTCGGCATTCACTCCGTCGCGGAACAGTTCGAGCCGGTAGTTTCCATTGCCAAGAAAGCTCAGGTCGATGGTCATGTCGCGTTGCGTCCAGTTGGTTAGCCCGCCGATGTACCACACGCCGTTTTTCTGCCGTGCGATGGAGATGTATTCGCCTATTTTGCTGTCAAGCGGGAAAGTTTTATCCCATACGGTAGGTACCTGCGTTATGAAATTCGTACATTCCTGCTCGCGGTCGTAATTTACAGGATTGTCGCAGAGCATATTGAGTGGCGAATCAAAAATCACATATTCAGCCAATTGACGGCAACGTGTTCCTTGGCTCATCGTCTCGTTCCATACCGTGTGGAAATTGTCGCGAATGGCATTACGCATCGCCCCTTGCGTATAATCTATCGGACCGGCAAGCATACGGATAAATGGCATGGTTACATCGTAGGTAACCTGGTCTACTTGAAACGCTTTGAGTTCTTCCAAACCATGAACGCCCTCGAAATTAATCACATTGGGGTACGTCCGCTGCAAACCGGTCGGCTTGTAAGCACCGTGAAAATCGACCATCAGTTTGTACTTGGCGGCAGTGGCGGCGCAGCGATAGTAAAAATCGACCATCTGCTGGTCATCGCGATCCATGAAATCTACCTTGAAGCCTTTAACGCCCATTTCCGAAAAACGGCGGCAGACGTTTTCCATATCTCGGTTAATCCCCCAGTAACCCATCCACAGGAAGATACCCACATTCTTACCCGTAGCGTAATCAACCAGTTCCTTGATATTGATTTCAGGAATCTCCTGCAAGAGTTCGGATTGAGTAAAACCCGACCA
>BNTR01000243.1 GCA_025996755.1 Bacteroidia bacterium | reverse complement strand
CACGCCACAGTGAGTTCAGAGGTTCATCTGCGCAAGAAAAAAGCCGATGTCGTCTATAAAATCGTTGGCGGAGAGTTGATAATTGTTGATGCGAGAGGGCGTGTTGCCAACGATTTTATAGACGACATCGGCTTTTTTCTTGCGCAGATGAACCTCTGAACTCACTGTGGCGTGAACATACCCCGCATTGACCAGCAATCTTTCAAACTCGGCAACGGTTTTTTCGACCGCCGTGGAGTCGAAAATCACGGGAGCCTCGCCAATCTTTCGGAGTACCCTGTTATGCCACCGGTTGGAATTTTTACCCGACAAATTATAGACCTGCATCATCGTTTTGTTAAGCCCAAACATCTTATAATTAGGACGTTGATTCAAATACGGTGCCACTTCCCAGGACCTCTTGTATCCGGGCACGTCCGACTCTATTTTCACCTTGTCGAAAAGGTATTCCCCTTCGGGCACAAATTTTGTGGAACTGCAGCCGTAGCAGCCCCACAATGCGATGAAAATCAATAATTTACCGCTACTCAATATTTTTTTATTTATATCACTGTTTTTTAATGTCATAGTACTAAATTTTCCCTCAATCCAATGAATGTATTACCAGCCCCGACCGCAGTTTTGGCTCAAACCACGTTGTCTTCGGCGGCATGATGTTGCCCGAATCGGCGATGTCAATCAACTGCTTCATCGACACGGGATAGAGGGCGAGGGCGGCTGCCATTTCGCCGCTGTCTACGCGCTTTTTGAGTTCGCCCAATCCGCGCAAGCCGCCAACGAAATCGACCCGCTTGTCGGTGCGCAAGTCTTTCATTCCCAGCAGTTTGTCGAGGATGAGATTGGACGAGATGGTTACGTCCAGCACGCCAATGGGGTCGCTGTCGTTGTAGGTGCCGGGCTTCGCATCCAGCGAATACCAATGCTTGTTGTTGAGATACAGCGCAAAATTGTGGAGGCGCGACGGGTGGTAAATTGCCTCACCTTTGTCTGTGATGGTGAAATCCGTTGCCAATTCCGTCAAGAAATCGGCATTCGACAGCCCGTTCAAGTCCTTCACCAAACGGTTGTAGTCCATTATTCTCAGTTGATTTTCGGGGAAACACACCGCCATAAAATAGTTGTACTCCTCCTTACCCGTGTGGTGAGGGTTTTGCTGCGCCTTTTCCGAGCCAACCAGAGCCGCCGCCGCCGAGCGGTGATGCCCGTCTGCGATATACAAATAAGGTATATCCGCAAAAAGTGCCGTGATGCGTTGGATGGTCGCCGCATCGTCAATCACCCAAAACGTGTGCCCAATACCATCGGCGGACACAAAATCGTATTCGGGTGTTTTTTTTGTTTCCCCCTTCACGATGGCATCCAGCGCGGGATTTTCGGGATGGGCGAAAAACACCGGCTCGATGTTGGCATTGTTCACGCGCACGTGCTTCATCCGGTCTTCCTCCTTATCCTTGCGCGTCAGTTCGTGCTTTTTTATCGCACCGGTCAGATAATCAGGCACATACGAGCCAACGACCAAGCCGTATTGCGTGCGCCCGTCCATCGTTTGCGCATAGATGTAATAATTTTCCGTCGCGTCCTGCTTCAGCCAGCCTTTGTCGCGAAAAAGTTTGAAATTTTCAGCCGCTTTCGCATAAACATCGGCATCGTGCTCATCTTTTCCGACCGGAAAATCAATCTCCGGCTTGATAATCCGGTACAAAGATTTCTCATTGCCCGCCGCCTCAGCACGCGCTTCGTCCGAACTCAAAACATCGTAAGGACGTGAAACAATGTCAGTTACGAACTGCTTCACAGGGCGAATACCCCTAAATGGTTTAATTGTTGCCATAACATTAAAATTTTTAATTCACAAAAGAGTTGCAAATATACACAATATTTTCCTAAGTTGGGACGATTTGGCAGAAATTATTTTTTATGACTACTGGATATGATACCTAAAAAATTAGTAGCATTGCAGGCGAAATAAAGCTAACAAGCAAGATGAACTTACTGAATTTTACAACGACCTTTCCGGATGAGCAAAGTTGCAAACTCAAATGGAAAGAAATGCGCGACAAGGCAGGCATAGTATGCCCCCATTGTGGAAGTACGGCACATTACTGGAAGTCGGACAAAGAATGTTATGAGTGCAAAAAGTGTAAATACCGCCAGAGCTTGCGCTGCAATACCATCATGCACTTGTCCAAACTGCCTTTTCGCTATTGGTTCGTGGCATTTCA
>BNTR01000242.1 GCA_025996755.1 Bacteroidia bacterium | reverse complement strand
TGTGGTCATATATCGAATAACGTGCGCCGTTATCTTCCACATAATCTAACCGATATCGCAACTTCACATAGATGTTGCCCGCGACCTCATCGGTGACAACTCCCGATACTTCCCATGCTGTATTCACAGGCAAAAGTATCTTCTCTAATATCTGACTTCCCGTATATTTTCCCATGCCGCAAAATTACTACTTTCCACACAATTCCCAGTAGAACCAAAAATAAATTCTTTTTCATACCTTTGTACTTTAATTTGTTATTAAAAATTATCATTAAGTTTGGATTTAACCGAGAAGCCGGGCGTACTAATACCTTAAATAGGATTCAAAGCCTAACATTCTATTTAGTATTCCTCAGCTTGACTGACAATGGTCTAATTCGGCACGTAGATTTCAAAATCTAAGTAGGCACTTAGTTTACCATTTGTCAGTCGGTTAAATCTTTACTTTCTCACAACAAAAGTAACGATTTTACCCCGGATTTAAATTTTCCGCAAACTTAAGGTAGGTACGAATCCTATTATTGGAATTTCTTCCGAAAAAAAAGATAAAGCAAGTTTTAAACGATTTTATTTGCGATCAAAACATTACGAAGGTGTTTTGACATTAGCAGAAATTGATTTACATCCATATTTAGTAAAATTTGCATTTGACAGGTTTGGAGTGCATAGCAAAACAATAAATGCTTTAAAATCAATTAATACCAAAAATAAAATTGGGAAATGGACTAATCCTGATATAGTAGGCATAAACCCAGTGGTACTAAACTTGAATCCTTTGTTTCAACAAGAAATACAGAAGTTAGGATTGTTTTCAACAAAAGTGATTGAATTTTACAGCTTTGAATTGAAAATTAGATTAGATAAGTCAAACATTACAGAAGCCTATTTTCAGGCAGTATCCAATTCAATGTGGGCAAATTATGGATATTTGGTTGTTGAGGATTATGAGAACGATAAAGTGTTTTTAGACAATTTATCAAGATTGAATAATGCTTACGGAATTGGGCTTATTAAACTGAATATCAATAATCCTGCAAAAAGTGAAATAATTGTTTCTGCAAGGTTTAATGAAACGGCAGATATTAACTTTATGGATTTTTTAAGTAGTTCAAATCGGGATTTTTATGAATTTATCGAAACAACCATTTCCATAATTAACGACAAAACAATAGATTTAAACAAATTTGATAAAATATTTGGTATAATGGTTGATTACAGCTTGCGTTCTTTACCAAAAAGGATAACCAAGAATATGAGCAAATTCGCAAGCGTTTTCTAACTGAACCGTGTATTTTGTATGTACTAAACTTAAAGGTAGAAGATATCGAAAATCCTTTTGACGAAAAGCAAAACGACACCGCAGATATATTGGTTGTTAAGGATAGTTTTTATGAACTGATAGACATTAAAACGCGCAATATTTCAAAATCAGCGCAACCGCCCAACATAATTTCTACCTATAAATTAGCCCAACTATGTGCTAAAATGATTGACAACAATGAATTTGATAATTTCACTATCAATTATTTTGAGATAGATTGGCTGCTTGAAAACGATAAATTAGTTTGCAAAGATGCACATTGGGGCTGTTTATTCAATGCTAATCCCGAAAATTTGTATATTAATTGGGCGGTGGCTATGCAGATACAATTTCATGTATGCGATTTAGACCAAACGTTTAAAGGCACAAGGAAAGAATGGGCAAAAGCCTATTTGAAACATTTTGTATCGCAAGCCAAAAAACGAGCGGATGATATGATAACGAAGTTTGTGCAACCTTTCGAGAAATATCTAATAAACAGATGAAAAAACTATCTAAAAAGTGGCTCGTAAATGAGGTTTGCGAAAAAGCCGGAATAAACAACAAAGATTTTATCTAATTTTGCACTTTCGTAGAATTAAACAAAGTAGGTTCTGCAACATCCCGCCATCCACCAATTTGTTTGTGCTATTTACCCAACCTTTCCGGCAGGATTGGAATATTTTTTATTCCTTTGCAGCAGAAATAAAAAAAATGAACGTGCCGGTATGAAAAAAAGCCTGATATTATGCCTGTTTATGGTCTTTGCGACTGTTGTGGAGGGGTTTTCGCAGACGAGCGATACGCTTTTGGTTAAGGAGAACTATTTTGGGGCTCCGCTGTTGAAGGTGTTGAATGATTTTGAGGTGAAATATACGGGAAGTCAGATATTAGAGAAGATACTTTTGCCTGTGAATACAGCATGGGAAGTATCGGGAGTTGTCACCGATGAGGTCGCGGGCAACATCTATGTGAAGTTGCGATATCGGTTAGATT
>BNTR01000241.1 GCA_025996755.1 Bacteroidia bacterium | reverse complement strand
AAAGGCATAAAATAGGAATAATAAACGCTATGAAAACAGGGGCAAACAACGCGCGAGCCGAACGATTAAACGGGGCAATACAAGAGTTAAAAACAATCGGAAGAGGTTACAGAAATACCGCTAATTTTAGAACTGCTATTCTCTTCTTTAACGGTGATTTAGAGCTCTTTCCACACAATTCCCAGTAGAACCAAAAAAATAAAAAAGACATTATCAACAAAAAAATAGCATAATGTTGATAACTATTTGTGTATCAATTAGATAATCTCGTCAAAATGTTGTACCTTTGTATCCAATACACAACAAGATTATGACAACATTACATCAGACATTCAGCAAGTTGCGCGACCCACGTATCAATCGCCACAAGAAACATTTGTTACTCGACATCATCGTTTTAAGCATTTTGGCAGTGCTTAGTGGGGCGGAATCCTACGATTCTATCGAACTCTATGGGAATACAAACATAGAGTTTCTGAAAAAAATATTGAAGTTACCTCATGGCATACCTTCGCACGACACAATCAATAGGGTGTTTTCTCTGTTGAACCCCAAAAAGTTTGAAAAACTTTTTATAGAATGGTCAGAGACACAAAAAACAGCCGGTGTGTTTGATAAAGTCATCGCCATAGACGGTAAAACCGTTCGCGGGTTCAAAGGGTACGCAACGTGCTATTGCCGAGAAGATTATAGACTGTGGGGCGGATTATATTTTGTCGGTAAAAGATAACCAGAAATACTTGCGAGAGCAAGTTGAGGCGGTCTGTAGCCGCTGCAAACCTGTTTCGGATTCTACAGAGGTAAACAAGGGTCATGGAAGAATAGAAACCCGTCGCTGTGAAGTGTTTGCCAAAAACTATATGATAGACGATGAGAAGCCGTGGAAATCCTTGCAAACCATCATCAAAATTACAGCCACAAGAGAAGTGGCAGCTAAAGGAACAACAGAAGTACGCCTCTATATCAGCAGTTTAGATACGCTACAACCCTTTAATCAATATATCAGGGAGCACTGGGGGGGTGAAAATTCTTTACACTGGACCTTAGACATGGTCTTTAGAGAAGATGAACAACGCAAGCGCACTAAGCACGCCGCTGAAAATTTTGCGCTTATCAGAAAAATTGCGCTCAATCTCCTGAAAAAGGACAAAGGAAAAGAAAGTCTCGTCTCTAAACGTCTAAAAGCCGGGTGGAACAAAGAATTTCTCTTAAATTTGATTCAATTTTAATGCGTTGACCCTGCAAAATATTGCCGATTTTTGGCGGAGGTGGCATATTTCGCTCACCTCGTGGCTGACAGATTATGTGTTTATGCCGCTGAACGTGAAATGGCGCGATTGGGGCAAGTGGGGGATGATACTCGCCATTATTGTCAATTTTGTAGTCGTTGGATTGTGGCATGATGCTAATTGGACATTTGTTGTTTTTGGGCTTTATCACGGATTGCTTTATATCCCATTGATTTTATCGGGTGCCATGCTCAAAAAAACTACGATAGTGACCTACAAATGGGGATTTCCTAAATTGAAAACATTGGGCAATATGCTGCTTACATTTGCATTGGTGGCGTTCGGATTGATTCTTGTTAGAGCAGAAAGTCTAGGGCAGGCGGTTGATTATATTGCAGGGATGTTTTCGGCTTCGCTGTTTTCAGCACCAATGCCAACAATCAAAGTCAGCGTCTATTTTCTTGTTCTCATGTTTGTGATTATTGAGTGGTTTGGTCGGAACAATCACTATGCGATTGAGAAATTGGATTTTGCAAAGAAAAGATATATCAGATGGGCAATTTATTTTGCCATCACAGTGCTTATTCTTTGCTTTGGCGATAAAGAACAGCAATTTATTTACTTTCAATTCTAAAAATTTATGAAAAAGTTCATTAGTTATACATTGGCATATCTGTTGATTATTTTGGGAGCTGCAATTCTATTGGAGGTGGTGTTGCGGCATATTCCCAATGATTATTCTCAAAAAAATGATTATTTGGATACTCATGCAGGTGAAATTGAGACATTAATTTTGGGTGCTTCTCAGACCTATTTTGGCATTGACCCTGTTTATTTTTCCGGCAGTGCATTCAATGCAGCGCATGTATCGCAGTCATTCGATTATGATTATGCGATTCTTAAAAAATACGATGAAAAATTAGTAAACTTAAAAGTGGTCATTGTCCCAATTTCCTATCCTACGCTATGGTTCCAATTATCTAAAGAGATAGAAATATGGCGTATCACAGATTACATCCGTTATTACGGGATAAAAAAAGAAAATGACCCCATAAGATTTCATTTTGTAGTATCAAGTGTTAAACTTAAAACAAATCTTTTACGGATAATATCTT
>BNTR01000240.1 GCA_025996755.1 Bacteroidia bacterium | reverse complement strand
TCGGAAGACATTGATATTGCCGTAATTGAGGCAGACACATTTACCGGCAATCAGCTCAAAATGTTAATAAAACGCATTGCAAAGGATATGGCTACTGATTTGGAAGAAAAAGTAACGCCGAATATTACAAGTAAAGGTTCCCGATTTTATAGAGCAATTTATCTATATCCTCAATTAACAAATATGGCTGCTTCTATCGTAACCACCGGACAATTATTGATTGAAATCAACACTTATGCCAATCCATATCCATACATAAAACACGATATTACAAGTTTTATTTTCGATTTTTTAACGACAACGAATAATGATAGTTTGATTGAAAAATACGATTTGCAGCCTTTTTCGCTCAATGTGCTGGACAAACGGTGCACGATGAATGAAAAATTGGTATCGTTGTTTCGGTTTTCATTTTCAGACAATCCACGTATTGCGCTCGCCGCCAAAATTCGCCATTTCTATGATTTGTATTATTTGGCAAAGGATGCCGAATGTGCGGCATATATCCAAACGCCAAATTTCAAAACAGATTTTGCAGAACTTCTCGCCCACGATAGGCAAGCTTTCGACACGCCTGAAAATTGGCAGAATAAAGCAATTTCACAATCACCGCTTGTGACGGATTTTCCTGCGCTGTGGAAGGATTTGCGAGAAACTTACGTGCGGGAGTTGCCTAAGTTGGCATTCGTTGCTGTTCCTGATGAGAGAGAAGTTGCGGCTAAGGTGGGCGAGGTTATTCAACAAATTTAATAAAAACTAAAAAACACTAACATTTTTTCACAACTCAACCCGTGCACCTTACGCATCCGCTTTCAATTCAATGACTTGCGCATCGAATATTGCTAATTTTTCACGGATATTTGCCGCGTATTCCTTGGGGCTTAGCACCAAGATAGTGGGTCTGCACCGCTCAAAACGCAGGCATACGCGCCACATTCGTGCGAAATTGTTTTGTGAAATTCGCGCTTGATGTTGTATTCGCTCGTTCGGATGAAATCGGTCAGCACGTGGTTTTTGTTGGAGGCGCAAACCAATTGAACAATCGGCAAGCCCATCTTCTTGGCATAATAGCCCGCCAAAATATCGCCAAAATTGCCTGTAGGCACAATGAAATTGACTTTTTCAGCCGCCTTTGCCACCGAAAAACAGCTCGAAAAATAATACACAATTTGCGGCATTAGTCGCCCCCAATTGATGGAATTGGCGGACGAAAACAGCCACATCCTTGAAAGCAGACGTTTTCTCGTGCCACAATTCCAAAAAGCTCAATTGGTCGGATATTTTAGTCAGCACCGATGGATTGAAATCGCTATACGTCTGTCGTACAATGTTTTGAACATCGTTTTTTTCAAAATCAGTCAAAAATTGATTGAAAATGGCACTTAGGGTGTTTTTTGTCCATTTAACCCTTCTTTACATCCGATATTATCTGGACGGCAATATGCTTCAGCAAAGACTCTATCTGTTTTTGCAAATTGAGTATTTCTGCCAGCAGCGACAAGATTGTGGCACTATTTACAGAATCGCTTTCCGAAGCATCGCTCACTTGGTCTGCTGTTACTACTGCCGGTGGCTCCACCAATGCCTCCGCCATTGCCTTTCTCTTTTCTGCGGCAGCATCCCGGATTTGCTGCGACTGTAGTTTTGACTGGTAAACTAATGCCTCCAATGTGGCAAGAGTTTCGTTTAGACATTCGGCAATCTGAATCAACCGGCTCTGTTTAATGTCCGGATTACTCAAAACGCGAATCATCCCATTTTCGTGCATACCAAGGTGTTGCGCCAATTGACGTTTAGTTATACCTTTTTCAAGTAATAGTTTACCGAAATTAGTTAACTGAATTGTTGAAACTTCGCTCATTTTTGTTTAATTTTTAGTAAATACTAAACCAATTTTGTTAAATTGCCGCATTCGTTTTGCAAAATAACCGTGCAAATATAATAATAATTATTCATTCCACCAAATAAAATGCGTACTTTTCACATATTTTTGTAAATATACGCATTTTTATTGATATAACCTAATTTTTGCAAAAAAAATTAACCATTTCCGTATTCACGAAACCCACCATATCCTAATTCCGGAGTATTTAAAAATGGGACGGTATCAATGAAATACAATAGACCGCCCTCACCAATCAGAACGTTATCGGGATGTAAATCTCTAATAACGTAATTGTCGCTAATATAAGAGGAGTATCGGTAGTTCAATTAGTAACTGCGAAAAATTGCTATTACGAGCAACCTAAATTTTGCTCGTAAATAGAAAGCAACGACCGAAGAAAAAAAACTTCAAAAAGCGACAAAAGTAAAAAAACAGAGAGAAAAGTTCCCTCTGTCCGATTAATTTATTTACTT
>BNTR01000239.1 GCA_025996755.1 Bacteroidia bacterium | reverse complement strand
CGGGCGTAATCACGGATGCCGTTGCACATTACATCAAAGACGTGAAAAATAATGATTTTCCCAACGAAAAAGAATCGTATTAAATGAATTTTGTAGAAGAATTAAAATGGCGGGGCATGATTCACACGATGATGCCCGGAACGGAGGCGCAACTCCAAAAAGAGATGACCTCGGCGTATGTGGGCATCGACCCGACCGCCGATTCGCTCCATATCGGGCATTTGGTGGGCGTGATGATGCTGAAACATTTCCAACGTGCGGGGCATCGCCCCATCGCGCTGGTGGGAGGTGCCACGGGTATGATTGGCGACCCATCGGGCAAGTCGCAGGAGCGTAACCTGCTGGATGAAACCACTTTGCGCCACAATCAGGACTGCATCAAAGTGCAGCTGGCGAAGTTTCTGGATTTCGATTCGCCCAAGCCCAACGCGGCGATTATGGTCAATAACTACGACTGGATGCGCGAACAGTCGTTTCTCGGCTTCATCCGCGACATCGGCAAGCACATCACCGTCAACTATATGATGGCGAAAGACAGCGTGAAAAAACGCCTGACAGGCGAGGCAACCGACGGCATGTCGTTCACCGAATTTACCTACCAATTAGTGCAGGGCTACGATTTTCTGTACCTCTACGAAAATCAAAACTGCAAACTCCAAATGGGCGGCAGCGACCAGTGGGGCAACATCACCACCGGCACCGAACTCATCCGCCGCAAAACGGGCGGCGAAGCCTTTGCGCTCACCTGCCCGCTGATTACGAAAGCCGACGGCGGCAAATTCGGCAAAACCGAATCCGGCAACATCTGGTTAGACAAGCGTTACACCTCGCCCTACAAGTTCTACCAATTTTGGCTCAACGTGAGCGATGTCGATGCCGAAAAATACATCAAGATTTTCACCGCGCTGGACAAAGCCGAAATCGAACAACTGATTGTAGCACAGCACGATGCGCCGCACCTCCGCCCGCTGCAAAAACGACTGGCGGAAGAAGTAACCTCGATGGTGCATTCGCGCGAAGACTACGAAGCCGCGCTGGAAGCCTCCAACATCCTGTTCGGAAACGCCACGTCCGATGCCCTCAAAAAATTGGACGAAGCCACGCTGCTGGAAATTTTCGCCGGCGTTCCGCAGTTCGACATATCAAAAAACGCCCTGACCGAAGGCATCAAAGCCGTCGATTTATTGGTCAATAACGCCCCCGTATTCCCCTCCAAAGGCGAATTGCGCAAATTAGTGCAAAGCGGCGGCGTAAGCATCAACAAAGAAAAACTCACCGATTTCGACACCCCAATAAATGCCACCAGCCTGCTCGGCGGCAAGTATCTTCTGGGGCAAAAAGGCAAGAAAAATTATTTTTTGCTGATTGCGAAGTGAAACAATTTCCGCGATATGACGGGGTGGCACGCGGGGCAAATTGCGTTCACCGGACGAAAAATCTTTACGTGCCACATACTTAACCTGAGTTCCGGATAAGGTTAGCCCGTTAGGGCTTTCATATCAATAGAAAAACCGCCCCCACCCATTATTGCCCGTAGGGCATTCACGGTGAAAGCCCTACGGGCTATGGGGTTTTTGACAAATACGTTTTTTCTATTGATATGAATGCCCTAACGGGCAAAGAACACACTGAAATTCAATCTTTTAGAAATATCCTTATCCGGACTCAGGTTAATACATATTTTTTCTCCAAATGTCTGATATACTCTTCCTTTGGATTGTATGATTGTGGTGTTTGTGGCAGTTTTTCCCACTTGTCTATCCAACCAAAGGTCTTGTTTTGGCGCACAGAAGTCCCGCCTGTCGCATACTCTTTGTGTACGTTCGGCACTGCTGCACTTCGTCTTTCCATTACTGCTGTTTCCATAACTTCATTTTTATTTTCGATGCAAAGGTATGAATTATTTTGCAATGCTGCAAATAAAAATCAAAAACCGCCCGAAAGTTTGCCTTTCGGACGGTTTTTTCAAGTTGTGTGCAAGGCTAAAGACTTTAATATGGAACAAAATACCACTTCTGCCCGCTTGGCTCTGTAGTCGTTACAGTGCGGGTACGCGTGGTTCCATTTTCAGAGCAATCAGTATAAAAGATTATGTGCCATCCTTTCTTCAAGGAAACATTATAATGATCAATCAATGTCCCCATTTTTGTTTCCGTAGATGTTCCGATTATCGTAACATCCCTGTCTACATAAATGATACCGGCATTGTCATTGATGGTGTTTGTTTCATCGCCATACTCAAAATAGCCTACTGTGCTGCCATCTTTATAGGCATCAAGATGAAATTCAACATATCTAAACATCTTGACATTGGGATCACTAATCGTTACCCCCTCGTCAAAGTCGTCAGCAGCAGGACTAAGATACTCGCTCCCTAAAGTTGTCGGCAATGTGATACTAAGAACACCATCGACATACGTTCCT
>BNTR01000238.1 GCA_025996755.1 Bacteroidia bacterium | reverse complement strand
TGATAACAATCTGTATCTGTTTGAAACTGTCTGTAAAAATTGATTGAGTTCACTCCCATAAATTTTATCCTTTCTTCCATGCTACAAAGGTAGCAAATTATTGGGGCGACCTAAACGCCTATACCAAAACATGAATTCTTTTTCATACCTTTGTACTTTAATTTGTTATTAAAAATTATCATTAAGTTTGGATTTAACCGAGAAGCCGGGCGTACTAATACCTTAAATAGGATTCAAAGCCTAACATTCTATTTAGTATCCCTCAGCTTGACTGACAATGGTCTAATTCGGCGCGTAGATTTCAAAATCTAAGTAGGCACTTAGTTTACCATTTGTCAGTCGGTTAAATCTTTACTTTCTCACAACAAAAGTAACGATTTTACCCCGGATTTAAATTTTCCGCAAACTTAAGGAATTCTATGGCTTTGACAAAGTCGGTGGCGGACGATGTGCAAACATACATGAGTAGCGAAGTGACGAAAAGGGTACACGGATTGTTGCAGCATAAAATAGATAAGGTTGTAAAATAGAAGTGCGACCAAACGTCCCAAGGCTCATTAGGTTCTGTGGCGGGTCTGTGAATGGGGGTGTAAAGAATCGCGGTTTTTCGTTAGTTAGCGGGAAAAAAAATGATAGTAAGTTAATGGTTATCAGCAATATAGGTGAAAATATGACAGAAAAATGGGTGACAATATCGGAGTTTGAGAAACTGACAGGATTGAAAAATAGAACAATCATGGCAGCAATCAAGCGTGGGGGTATCCCAGAGGCATGTGTGAGCCGATTTGACGAAAATTCTAAATCGGAAGTCACCCCGTTGTTTGCGGATTTACCGGCAAATGAGGTTGCCACCAAAGTGGCAAAAATGCAGCCATATTATATTAACCCTCAAGAAACCGCGCTGCATTGGTATGAAAATCTGAACATCAACCGGCAATCATCGCAGGGCTTACGCACCGATTTGGCTAAATACATCGCCACATTCAAAGAGGGGTTTAACGATGTCCTCGCGGCAGATGTGCACAGTTCCAAAGCGCGGAGGCAAAAGGATACGGGCGACACATTGACTTATTCCCTGTTAGCCGAAGAGGATATGACCAATGCAGAAGCAATTAGATTACAAAATATCCCAAAAGCAAAAATTGCCGAACTGGAACTAAAAGAAAAGGAGGGTACGCTCGTGCAAAAGGGTGTGGTTTATGACCAGCTATTTGAGTACGGCAACCAGTTCAGGAATGCGCTGTTAGCAATCCCCGACCGGATAACTGACAATCTCATTGCTTCGGTAGGCAATCGCTCGCAAGTGCTCAATTTGATTTATGAGGCGATTGCGGCAGAGTTAGGGAAATTTTCTGATGTTAAAATTTTATAGGAATATGATGGAAGTCAATACAATATACAACATGGACTGTTTGGAAGGCTTAAAAACGCTTCCTGATAATAGTATAGACTGTTGCGTAACATCGCCGCCATATTATCGCCGCCATATTACGGATTGCGGGATTACGAAACCGCAACGTGGGATGGAGGTGACCTCAATTGTCACCATTCCATGAGAGAAGAGGCGGGATTTGAAAAGTGGAAACAATCCACTAATAAAGGCAATTCAAAGCCACCTAAACATATTTGCCCCAAATGTGGAGCGGTTAGGATAGACAACCAAATAGGGTTAGATGATACCTCCGAAACCTATATACAGCGGTTAGTAGAAGTATTTACCGAAATTTATAGAATATTGAAGCCGGAAGGCACACTTTGGGTAAATATAGGCGATTCATATTGGGGTAGCAAAGGGTATAGTGGCTCTTCATCTGGAATATACCAATATGAACGCCGAAAGGCAGGCAAAAGTATTACCCGCGAATGTTCTAATTTTGGCGGCAAGGGTACTATAAGAGTAACGGACAAAAAGCACGAATTTATAAAGCCCAAAGATTTAATCGGAATCCCCAGGGCAAACAGGACTTTCCATAAATAATCATTATTCCATCCGGCATCAAGCCTTTTACCTCTGACACTTCGCTTTTTAGATTGTTCCTGTTTAAGGAGATTAAGGGCAATTCTATTGAGCATGGAAAAATTTTGCGCCGCATAACCTGCCCTTTTTCGGCTATCATCCTCATTGAAAGACACATCTAATTGCCAATGCAGATTGTTTTCAATACCCCAGTGCGAGCGAACGCCGGTGCCGATTATTTTTGCATCGCCGCTGGAACTGGTGATATAGAGCCGTGTCTCTTTTTCCTCTTTGCCACTTGATTTGAAGTAGCGAGTGGATTCTATGCTGACTATCGCACGCAAGTCTTTCCATGCCGCAGCGTTGTCTATAAGCGACAGATTGTTGTAGAGTGTGCATTTCCGTTGCTCAATGCGACCGTGTCCAACATCATCTTCTATCCATTCTGATTCCGGCTTGGTGAAGCGAACAGTTCGTTCTGCATC
>BNTR01000237.1 GCA_025996755.1 Bacteroidia bacterium | reverse complement strand
GTCAGGATACGACTCAATGCTTTTTTGCATGTCTGTAAGGTAGGACCGCAAGTTTGGATAGCCAAAATAGTCGTGCGCGGCAATGCACTCGAGCATCTCTGGCTCGGTTTGTATGATGCCTTCGGGTGCGTAATTGTGCAACCCGTCTGGCACCAGAGAGCAGGTGCGCATCGTGTTCAGGATAGCCGCCAGGATATGGCTACGCTCCTCCAACGACAAGGTCGCTTCCAACGAAGATGTCTCATCTTTGTTGCACACAAATTTATCACAATAGTCCTCCATGAGGGTGTAGAATAGATTTTTATCGGATGTATTACTTGTATCATAAAAGTTCGTTTCGTCACTCACATAACTTTCTGCCACCGTTTTGAACAGACCCTCGCGAATGTGAAGTTTGCCCTCACAATCCCTTCCGGCAAACAGATACTCCAATTTGTCCTGATGAAATTTATTCACTTCAAACCCGTCTTTATAGCTGATTTCGCGATATTCCTTACCAATTTTTCGCAAAACGGCTTTATTTATTTGCGGTTCTTTGTCAAACCCAAAAATCCGTACAAGTTGCTTTAAAAACTCCACGTCGTGGAATTGCAGCCACAACAAACTGAGAGGGTTGTCGTTGAAGAGGTATTTGTTGCGATGAATAGTCTTTTCCGAAAGGCATATCCTAATGTACTCATCATCCACCTTTTCCACAAAGTCGCCTAAATGGGGAACTGTGGTTACGATGTGATGGTTGGTTATGAAATACAAATGGTCATACGTATAATCATATTCCGTTTCTTTTAAAATATCTTTACTCCAACCATCATCTATAAGGTACACAAAAAAATTCTTGTGCCTTATAATATCTTTGGTACTACATGTTAACGATAGCCCAAATATGGACTGTAATTTGTCGTTAAACTGTTCATCAGACAATGGTTTAAAACCATTCTGCATCAATCCCTTTAAAATCAGCTCGGAAGCTATTTCAATGTCTTTTTCTGTCATATTATAAATGTTTTTATTATCCTCTGTTTCTATTCTCGTCTGAAACTCCATGTGTTGCCTGATTTCTGTCGGATTTAGACCTTGAGAATCTAAGGACACACAGTTATCCGCCACCACATTTTGATTTTTGTTGCCGCAACTAATAAAAATGCTAAGCATTAAAATTCGCACTAATTGATTTGTTCTTTTCATATTTTTTTGTTTTATTGATTTAACGATATCCTATGTGAAAATGATTTTGGTGAACTGCCACCGCTGCGTCTTTTGTATTTTTTATGCCAACTTTATAGGCATAATTGGTATTAAATCCCCAATTAGAAGCAATCCGTAAGATATTTTCTAATACAATAACAAAACTATCCTCATCAGCATAAGCCTCTTTTGCTTTTCCCCACAATACTTCACCAACTTGATCGGTACTTCCAGGGTATCTAATGTCTATATCATTACCCTTTCGATGCCCTTTATGTCCAATGTCTCGTCCATCATGAGCATTTATATCATTATAATATAATGTACCATCAAAGTTATTGAACGGAAGAGAATGGAAAAAACCCAAAAGAGCTGCACAGACGTTTTCTGCAATCCAGTTATCTCCTCCGGCATCTCTTGTGCCAAAACGCCCCCAATTATCTCCGTGGTTGGGAAATGGAAGCCATCCGTATGAATTTTTTTCCAACGTGTAACTTTTAAATGGTATCCCTTTGCGGAATATGTTATACTGATATGTTTTAGAGTTTGCATTGTCTGCGACTTTGGAAACTGTGAAAAAAATCACGTCAATGCGATATTCATTAATGCCTGTTGTTGAGGTCTTTTCATCTTTTTTAGCCTCTTCCTTCCACAAGCAGTCGTCCACTTTAAACAGTTTTGACGTGACTTTATCAAACGCTTCTTGACGCTCCGGATGCGCCTTTTTTCCAACGGCTTCCGAAATCTTTTTGGTGTTCTTGCGGACGGTGTGTACCTTGTTATGCAAACCATGGGTAAACCAATATCCCATGCTGGTGATGGTGGCACAGGTAGGCTCGCCTACTTTGTTGACTCCTGCCTCCGTTGTGATGTCTGTGTCAGCATATTGCAGGGTGTAAGCGTTTGCTTTGGTGTAATTTTCTCTGCCCGTCAGCTGAATCAAGCCTCGCCCGCGAAACCGCCAGCCGTCACCATCCTTCTTATTTCCATTCTTAGTTTTGTACGCCCAATTCGCTATCTTCATTTGAGTTTCCAGCGGAACGGGCTCGTAGCCCTTGTGTCCTCTTTCTTTTACCTTGCGCCCCCATTCCTTCGCTTTCTTTTTCCCTTCCTCAGTTTCAAATGTTGGAAATAAGGTTAGCAGGTTCTCCCAATAGTGATTGAAATTTTCAGTTTGAATATTCAGGCTTGTGCCCACTTCCACCAGTGCCTGTGCAAAGAAATGCGCCTTGTTCCAGCAGGTGTTCATGTGGAAATTTTTCATGCATTTGTTGAACG
>BNTR01000236.1 GCA_025996755.1 Bacteroidia bacterium | reverse complement strand
ACCGTAGCACTGCCGCTATAATTGTAGTTATTTGTATTCCGTCCACCCATTGCGGCATATTCCCACTCCGCCTCAGTCGGCAAACGATAATTTTTGCCGGTTTTTTCATAGAGTTTAGTTAAAAACGTTTGTATATCTTTGTGGCTGACCCATTCCACAGGCAGATTATTTCCCTTAAAAGTACTTGGATTGTGACCCATAACATCATACCACAGTTTTTGTGTAACCTCGTATTTCCCTATTCGGAAACTACCGATGATTACCGCTGTTTCAGGGTATCCGAGTGAAACGGTGCCGCCCTCCACGAGTATCATGTCAGGTTCTACAAAAGGAGTTGCTGTCGCCGTCTGCGTAACAGTTACCGTCTTAATGATTGTGATTGGTGCCGCAGTAACGGTGATAGTTGCCAAACGGCTATCCGAAGTGGTGTTTTCCGCCACAACTACCGTAAACATCCCATTGTTTGCGCCGGAAGTCGGGCTGATTGTGCACCACTCAGCATCACTGCTAACTTTCCACTCACTATTGCTTGTTACGTCAACAGTATGAGTTTCCTCGGCGGCAGTTGCCTGAATAAGTGATGTGTTAAGTATCAAAGTAGGGGGTGCCGCCTCTTGCGTAACAATTACCGTCTGTGCTGTCGTCTCAGTAGTAACGTTAACGTGTGCCGAACGGCTTTTCGTAGTGGGGTTTTCCAGCACTTCCACCGTAACCGTCCCGTTGCCTGTGCCGGAAGTCGGGCTGATTATGCACCACCCCCTGACATCATTGCTGACTTTCCACTCACTATTGCTTGTTATGACAATAGACCGAACTGCCCCGATGGCATCTACCGAAATCGCCGTCGGCGACAAAGTAGTGCCTGCCGCGTCGTCGTCGCTGCAAGAAGTAAACATTGCGCTTGCCGTGCCCATTGCGAGCAGCAAGCCAAAAAATGGAATAATTTTTCCTGTTCTCATACTGAATTTTATTTTATTTTAATGTTTATAAAATTTTATGTTTAATTTTCGGCGACAAAAGTATATAATTATTTTGAGATATGCAAGAGTTTTAAGAAAAAATCAGAATAATTTTCAAATATTTTTTGTGATATCAAATAATATTGTACCTTTACGCCCCCAGTCGCCCTTTCGGGCTTCACTGGGGGGTATTCATATTCAAGCCCTTCGGGCTTCTCAACCCTAAGCCGTCGCAATACTATACGTTTTTTCGCCTAAGATGACTAAGGCGCGCTCCAAAATGGTGGGGTCGTCGAGCGTTACTACGCCGCCGTTGGCACCCGGCTCAACGTGGATGCCGCTGCCGTAGCCTGCGCCGTCGTTGATGCCGCCGAAATAGTTTTTTACTGTGTCGGTAGACAGTTGCAAGTCTTCCGCGATGCGGCGGATGCTTCCTTCGGGTAAATCGTCTTTGATTCTCCGCAAATCGTTGAATGTGATTGTTTTCATGAAATTTTTCGTATTTAAATTAATATTATTTTTCTATTCAGACCGCTAAGTTAGTGTAAAAAATTGAGATATACAAGAAAAAATGAAAAAAATTGCAATAAAAATGAAAAAAGCGATGCACAGCCCGTAAATTTCCTGCCGGGAATAGACAAATTTCTGCATATAGGCGTAGGGGCTATCCTTGCGGTTGCCCATCCTGCTGCCCATCCTGCGCCCGCCCAGCCACCATTGGCAGCAGACAACATACAATTTATATACGCCCCAGGCAATCGCGCTGCCCACCACGGCTCCCACCACCACGTCGGACACAAAATGCAAGCCCAGATAGATGCGCGAATAGCTCGTCAGCAGCGCAAAAAGCAACATCGTAGCCGTAAACCACCTGTTTTTGAACAGGAGCGAAGTGAAAACGGCAAATCCAAACGCATTGGAAGCGTGCGAAGAAAAGAAGCCGTAAAGCCCTCCTCTCTCATTTCGCACAATTTTCACAATATCCTGAAAATCAGGATGATGCGTAGGTCTGAAACGCTGAAAGAATGGTCGCGCCACGTGCGCCGAAATCTGGTCGCACAAGGTTATCACCAGTGCAATTGACAGCACCACAAGCACGATTTCTTTCCAATTTTTCTTGTATACAAACACGAAAAGAAAACACGCATAAAACGGCACCCACGCCCATTTGTAGGATACAAGCCAAAAAAAGACATCCAACAACGCGGTATGATGCCCGTTGAGGAAGAAAAAAAGTGACCGTTCCAATACCAATTCCTGTTCTAACATACTATTTTATTTATATTCATTCCAACTCTTAATCGGAATATTTGCCATATCAATCTCGCAAAATGCGTGGATAAACGCAGAGGCGAGGCGCGAATTGGTGAACAGCGGAATGTTGAAGTCGATGGCTCCACGGCGTATTTTGTAGCCGTTGGAGAGTTCGCCCTCCGTGAGATTTTTGGGGATGTTCACCACCAAATCAATCTGTTTTTCGCGAATCAACGTCAATGCGTTGTTGGATGTCTTTTTT
>BNTR01000235.1 GCA_025996755.1 Bacteroidia bacterium | reverse complement strand
AACCTCTTCCAACAGTTTAAAATCATCCTCGCTCAGGCTATATTTGTCAAACGCTTTTTGATTGAGGAAAACGAGCATAGCATCATTGAGCGACCCCCACGAAGCATGGTTGCGCATCCCATAACGTTCTGTTTGAAAGAGGATTGCGTTGCCGCCTAATGCCCAACTCGGATTGCCGCTACGGTAGCCGCTGTTAGTCAAATTGGTGATTTTACCACCCTGCGCACTCACCAGACCGATGTCGGAATAGGGGTCGTGGCGGTTGGGCGTGTAGGTGAGCACAAACCAGCGGCTGTCGGGCGACCATTCGTAGTTGATGTTGCCCTCGGTGGTCGGATTACCCGCGCCGTCGGTCACCTGACGCACTTTTTTTGTGGCGATATTATACACCATCAGCCGGTGGCGGTTTTGAATAAACGCGATTTCTTTGCCATCGGGCGACCACTTCGGGTGCATATATTCCGTTGCAACAGAGGGCAATAGCGGTTCTTCCCTGATAACGGTGGCGTTGAACAGATACGTTTCTTCCTTGCGCGTGGGCGTGGCGATATACAAATTCCACGTGCCGGTGCGTTCAGAGGCATAAACCAGCGATTTGCCGTCGGGCGAAAAGTTGGGACTGTCGTCCTTTGCCGCCGTGTTGGTGATGCGTTTGGTGTATTTGTAGTCGGTGGACGAGACAAAAATTTCGCCGCGCAGCACACTTGCCACCTGTTTACCGTCGGCAGAAACGGCTCGTGCCGCGGCACCCTTTGAAATCGTTTCGAGGTCGTTCTTTTTAGCCTCTTCCGTGATAGAAATCGCCACTTTAGACGGTTTACCGTTGGCAGCCAGCGTATAAATTTCGCCGTCGTAGCCGAAACACAGCGTGCCGGTCTTCGCGACACTCAAAAAGCGCACCGGATTGGTCGTAAAAGTCGTTATCTGCTTGACTTGCGCAGGATTAGCAACCGGAAATGCCCACACATTGAACGAGCCGGAACGTTCGCTCAGGAAATAGACCTGCGCGTTGTCGGGACTGAACACCGGATTGCGGTCTTCGCTCTCATTGTCAATGAGTTGCGTAAACCGGTTCGCCGCAAAATCGTATTGCCAAATATCTTTGGCAACAGACGACGTGTGATGCTTGCGCCACTTGTCCTCATTGCCCTTTTTATCGTGATAGAGCAGCGTTTTCCCATCGGCAGAAAAACTCACATCTTCCATCGAAGCCGCCAAAACAAGTTCGGGACGCCCGCCGGAGGCAGCCACCTTATACAGTTCGGCATTGACATTCGACGGGAATGCCGCACTCGCCGCCGGCACCTGAATCTTCGCGCCGAAAACGACAAACAGACCGTCAGGGGTGAACGCATACGGCGATTCATTGGCAGAATTGGTCGTCAGCCGTTCGGGAGTGCCGCCGCCGGCAGCCACCAAAAAAACATCGAAATTGCCGAAGCGATTGCTCGCAAAAGCGATTTTCTTACCATCGGGCGACCACACAGGCATATAATCATAAGCCTCGTGCATCGTGATTGCCACAGCCTGCCCGCCACCCGCCGACACCGTAAAAATATCCCCCTTGTAGGAAAACGCGATGTGTTGCCCATCAGGCGAAATACAGGGGTAACGCATCCACAGCGGTGAATTTTCCACCCGATTTTGTGCCGCAACAGAAAATGTCAGGCAAAAAACTAATACTAAAAAACCAAAAATGTGTTTCATAATAAATCTATTTATTTTTACCGCAAAGGTAGCAAAAATATTTTGTTATTCATAACTTTTTTGTACCTTTGCACCGATTATTTAATCAAAGCGATTAAATAAGCTGAAACATTTAATTATATTTTTTAATGAAAACAGTTGAAATTGGGCGTTATTTGGATTTAAAAAATGATTTTGCATTCAAATTCATTTTTGCAAGCAAAGTGTTGTTAATCAGCTTTTTGAATGCACTTTTTAAGGGGAGAAAGAAGATTGTCGACATCGATTATCTCAATGTGGAACAGTTAGGTCGCCGAAAAGGAGACCGAAAAGCGTTTTTTGATTTGTATTGCGTGGACGAAACGGGCGAGCAGTTCGTGATTGAGATGCAAGTGGGTAAACAAAAGCATTTCATGGACAGAACTCTGTCTTATGCGGCACGAGCCATTTTGGAGCAAGCCAAAATGGGCAATTGGGATTTTGAATTGAAGCCATTGTACATCATTTCCATCGTGAATTTCGATTTGCGTCCGGACGATGACCGATGCATCAGCTACCATTCGCTAATGGACGAAGACAAATTGACAAAGTCGAGCGACAAATTGCAGTTTATCACGGTGGAATTGAAAAAATTCAAGAAACCGGAGAACGCATTAGAGACAGACACCGATAAATGGCTATATTGCCTAAAACATTTGTCCGAATTGCCGGCACAACCGGCAGCAATACAAGGCGAAGTGTTCGATGAACTGTTTGAATTGGCAGAATTTGAAAATTTAAAAGAAGAAGATATGA
>BNTR01000234.1 GCA_025996755.1 Bacteroidia bacterium | reverse complement strand
TCTGGTAAATTTCCCTTGAGAATAAGTTTGCGAAGATTCACACCGTTTGGTGTGAATTGTTCGGACTTATTTAAGGGAAACGGTTTACCAGAGCCAAAAAATGCAAATAAGCAATCAACGGGCAGTTACACGCTTTTAGTTTGCCGGAGTAAGAGTTTAGAGCATAAACTTTTAGAACAATGGTAAATACGATTTTCAAAGTTAATTCGACAAAAAATGAACAGCTACAGCATAGTCTTGTCGCCATGTTGGGTTTATATTGCTTTTTGTGCGCATTGCAAGTTCAATTTGTAACCGGCAACACACAATTTGTTGCGCTGACGGCAAGTTGTGATGATGTTGAAATATCAAACATGGCAGTGCTATATGGCAGTCGCACTCAATGCCCCAATACGGACATTGCAAAAGCCCACCGATAAAAAACCTTATTTGGTGGGCTGCAACTCGAAAAAAAGTAACTCCCCGTTGTGGGTTACGCAGGTAAAGTCGGCAAAAGTCCTCGCCGGTGGATGAAACAGAGGGGCAAAATATTAACAAATAAAAAAACAAATTAAAATTAGTAAACTTGAAAGCAAAATATTTTACTACCGCAGTGGCTACAGTAGCCATGGTAGCAGTTAGCTTTAGTGCTTGTAATAGTGATGATTTATATGTCGGAGATACTAATATATCTTCGCAGAGTGGCGTAGCTGTCCTATCGAATGTACCGTTTGCAGAAGAGCAAGCATTAGCGGACATTGCCTTAAATCCTAAAAATGTTTCCTACAACACCGCACGAAAACTTGCGTTGGTAGAGATGGAAACCGGTATTAAAGAATCTATGAATTGGCAAGGAACAAAATTATCTCAAAAGCCTGTCGTAATTTACGATGGTCAGTCGAACGCCAAGTACTACGAATTTATTGTTACCAACCAACAAGGTCAGGAATTAGGTACTGTAACGACTTGTGCTCAAAAAGAATCCGATGAGATAGTTGCCTGTGTTTTGCCATTTGTACGCGATTACACAGCTTTGAATACTAAGGGTAGCGGTTACCAGTTGATAAGTGGAGGTTACCCGTCACGGATTTTGCTGGGAGTACTCGGCAAAGCAGGGGAAGAGCCATCTGCCATAATAGAACCTGAGAGTGGCGAAACGGTATTTGGTATACCTGTTGAAGGTACACAAGGTTTGATACAATCATTAGCCGCACTTTCAGAGAATGAAAAAGCAGAGTATGGAATCACGAACGTAAATGCCCTCATTGCCGAAGCAAAAGAAAAAGAAGTTCAGAGAAAAGCCGATGCAGAGGAGTTTTGGCGCATTATGGATGCGGCAACATCTGCCATAGATGCCACTACCGATGAAGACATTATCACAACGATAAACAGCAGCAAAAGCGAATGGACTAGCTATGACGAGTACCGTATTCCGGAATTTTATAACTTAGGAATGTACTATACTCGTTGGGATGGTTGGTGTGGACCAAGTGCCGTTGCATGGATTTATCGTGGATTATACAGCAGCTACTACAATGGAACATTTTTGCCATTTTATTATTCAGCAGGATTTACGAAACTTTATTACAGAGGGTTCGACCTATCTGGTACAACAGGTTTTTATGACTTTATCGACAAAGGTGATGACGACCACGATGGTCTTATTAATGACCTTGATAAAGAATGGATAACACTACAAAGTCAAAATGCCGACGGTGGATTGTACGCCAGCATTGCCGATACATCCGGACTCTATAATTACAGAGGGATTGCCCCAAAAGAAGGACTAACATTTCCTACTGGATTAAGTAAGGCACTTTCAGCAATTACAAACGGAACGTATGAAATAGAAATAAGTAGCGGTCTTGTTCTGAACGGAGGGCATGCTCATATTCGCAGTACTCACTTACCCGCTATTTTAGTTGTAGAAGGCTTGAGTCACATGGTAACATCCTTTGGTTCGCGATACCGCTATTGGAATTGGAATATATGTGGATCAGCTTTCGGTATCAAGATTTTTAGTGTTAGTGGCAAAATAAAAACAGATACATGGGCACTTGTACATGACAACGGTCACTTGACAGGCAACTGGGGATATTCTCCCTATTGGAGAGGTGAAGTTCTTGGAATTGATATTGCGTACAAAGTAATAAAATTAAAATAAATATGGCTATGCGAAAATCATTGATTCCGATAATGCTTGGCTTTATGCTCATTAGTCTTACGAGTTGCCCACACAATTGTACGGACAGGCCTTTTTATTATGGTATTTATATCACAGGAGATATTGATAAAACAGTACAAATTTCTTATCCTGCACAGGAAAAATTAGGCTCATTAGCAAACAAAGTTTTTACAAAGAGTGTGACATTGCCATTTTTTGAGGTGGTCTTGTATATTGATGATGAACATCAGCCAAATGCTTTTTTGGAAGTAGTATCAGAGAACGATTCTACTACAAAAGCCATTTTACTTAATGACGACTTGTTTGTCGTCCGAAACGATAGTTCTATTTGTTACAGTATCATGTC
>BNTR01000233.1 GCA_025996755.1 Bacteroidia bacterium | reverse complement strand
AAGGGTATGCCTCAATATCTAACTGTCGAACTCCGATACGGAAAGGCAAATCCGGCACCGTAACGAGATTGTGATTTTTGTCAGGCGTAATAATTGTTTCTGAATACGCCAATGTGTCTTTTTTGAGTGTTCCGAAATAGCGAGTTGTCGGTAATAATTTGGCTTTTAGTTCGGAAAGATTTACTGAAAATCCATCCAACGAACCGTTTTCGGCTAAATATCCAATCATTGCACCGGTTGTAATAATTGATTTCGGATTCGAGAATTTTCCGTTGGCGTCGATATACGGATAGTTTTTGTCTTCGGGATACCAACGACCTACGCGGTAATCGTTCATTGATTTCAAGCGATTGGGTGATATGGCGTAATACTTCAAAAACAGGTCGGTCAGTGGTTTAAGCGAAGTAGGGCGACCTGAAAGAAGTACTATATCGCAAGCATAATACGACAAAAGTGAAGAAATCTTACCTATTAGCGAATCAAATGTTTTTTCTACAATATCAGCAACAATTTGCTTTTTGTAAGTCCATTGAACGCTTGTAAAATCAAAGCCAAAACTGTTTTGGAAATGCTGTAATACGGCTTGCGTTGGCGGATTAGTTTCAAAAATATCATCGTATGAAAGGATTTTATCATCCGTGTTTTGTTTCAACAATTCAAGATAATAAGAAACAACAGGAACTGAAATCTGCAAATTGAAATCACTGCGTAATTGACGATTTCGGAACGAAACACCGTTATCGGTTCCCAAAAAAGGTTGCAATATTTCCACCGGATTTTTACCAAGTTCTCTCGTTCTTTTTTCAAGTGGAGAATGTTGTCCTTCAATAACAAGTTGCTGAATAAGTTGCTTCATCAAATCGTCTCCGGCAAAATAGAAACTTTCCCAAAACAGGGGCACAGGCGTTAAAGTACATTGTGAGTTACTATCATCGTATTTGTAAGCGGCAATCATCACATCGGTAGTTCCTGCACCAATATCTACAGAGCCAACCGTAAGCGATTTTGCGGTGTAATCTTCTAATACCTTGTCTGTGCGGACTGTTCCGTAGAGTTCAAAATAATCCTTTACATTTTGCTTATAGCGTTCTTTTATTTCGGCGTACAGAAAAACGAATTGAGCAGAAGTTGCCTCATCGTAAATCCATTCGGTACGTTCTTCGCGCGCCTTCAGTTTTTTAGCAGACGGAAAAACTTGTATTCGTCTGCGGATTTCGTTCTCGTCTATTTCTTCGGAATAGGTATTTTCAAAGAAGCGGTCGAGCATAATGGCTGCATCTTCGGCACATTCACGCAAAGCAATCTGCTCTTTGCGCGACATTGCAGTAGGACAAGTAACTATAATCCGTCCGATTTTTCGCGGAGTCGATTCACTTCCCCAATGCTCGCGTTGTTTGTCACTGTTGATTTGCATTTTTGCCTGCGCTAAAATCTCAAGAAACGCAAAAGTCATCAACGCTCTGCGAGAATAACGGTTTTCGAGAGTTCCACTTCCTTCGGTGTTGAGCGAACCGTTCATATTCAGTTGTTCCGAAATGCCCTCAATATAAATTGTTTGTGCTGTTTCGCCTTCCAACTGTACAAATTCCCATTCCTTCTTTTGTGGCTGTTCGTCCCATAAAAATCGTTTCGGACTTGAAAAAGTGCTTGTCTTTTCTGCGCCCGTATTTTGATTGGTTGCTTTGTGTATCAATGCGTTTGCTTCTTTTCCCAAACGAATCATACTCGGATAAACAAATTGGCTGCTGTTGTCCAAACCGAGTTTGCCGCCAAAATCGGCTTCACGAAATGCCAAACGCATATCAAAAGAATCGCGATACTTGTTGAGTTCTCCGTTAATGACAGGCGTTGTAAAATCCTGCAATTCGAGCGGACTACTTTGGTCAAATACCTTGTTTTTCGGATGAAGCCTTACATCGTCAAACAAAACGGCACAAGTGCGAGAGTTGCCAATATCAACCACTAAATCAACATTGCCATAAGCCGCATCTTGATTGGAACACAAAGTAATAGTCGGTAATTTGCCCGATTGCTGAATATACCTGTTAATAAATATGTATTGTGCCAAGTACTTCATTTTTGGCATTTGTACGCCTCGCAAATCATTGATATTTTCTACATTATGAAAATGTTTCAAAAGATATTTGTCCACCCAACCACACATCTTTTCTTCCGAACAATAGCCAATCAGATATTTCTCAGCACCCGAAGCGTATTCTTTTGAAGTTTCGCCTGCATGTGTGAAAAAGGGTGTCTCTTGCCGGTCATCGTCTTCAAAACCTTCTTCTCTAAAAACAGTTCGTGTGTCGAAAGCCAAAAGAAGGAATGGGAATTTGTACAGTTGGAAGGCGAAACAGCACAAACAATTTATATTGAGGGCATTTCGGAACAACTGAATATGAACGGTTCGCTCAACACCGAAGGAAGTGGAACTCTCAAAAAAGACACATTGGCGTATTCAGAAACAATTATTACGCCTGACAAAAATCACAATCTCGTTACGGTGCCGGATTTGCCTTTCCGTATCGGAGTTCGACAGTTAGATATTGAGGCATACCCTT
>BNTR01000232.1 GCA_025996755.1 Bacteroidia bacterium | reverse complement strand
AATACCGTCATCCGCTCATATTCCTCTGCCCACGGAATGGAAACGGTCTTAAAAAAGCCCTTCTCATCCTTGTATCGAGGCAATTCTGCCACAAGATAGGTCTTGTACTGCCACAAATCTAAATGGCGCCACTGACGCTCTTTCCTGTGGTCATATATCGGATAACGTGCGCCGTTATCCTCCACATAATCTAACCGATAACGCAACTTCACATAGATGTTGCCCGCGACCTCATCGGTGACAACTCCCGATACTTCCCATGCTGTATTCACTGGCAAAAGTATCTTCTCTAATATCTGACTTCCCGTATATTTTCCCATGCCGCAAAATTACTACTTTCCACACAATTCCCAGTAGAACCAAAATGATAAAATACCATTAGTCCCGCATGGGACGGCACTTGAGACGGGGGCAGTTTTGCTGAATAACAATGTGTCGTCCCATGCGGGACTTTGGGGTGTGGGCTCCGTCACTCCCGTAGACTAAAGTCTACGGTTAATAAAGTGCTGTCCCTGCGGGGACACGGATTTAACCCAAGTGGTATGATTGCGGATAGTCATAAATTTAACGCCTTCCGGCGTAACAGACGAAATCAGAAGCGCAGAATATGCCTTTATTTTGATGCGTTTGCCCTGACCTCTTTTTTATTCTTTTGTTCATCTGAAAATTTTCACTACCTTTGCACCGCAGTCTCGGGAACTTCCTCTCTCGAATATCAAATGTCGATGATGAAGCCGGGTTTTTTGTTTTCTTGAATAGCAGATATTAAAAGTAGGGACAACGCATAAATTACGTTGCCCCTACTACAATTAATTTTTATTTCTTCACACCAACCTTCGCCTTCTTCGCTTCTTTCCGTGCCTGAAGTTCATACGCGACAGGGGCGGCTACGAATAGTGAGGAGAATGTGCCTACCACGATTCCTAATACCATCACGAATGAGAAACTGCGGATGGATTCGCCTCCGAGGAAGAAAATTATCAATAATACCAACAGGGCACTCATACCGGTGATGAATGTTCGTCCCAAGGTGGAATTGAGCGCACCGTTGAAGAGTTGATATTTTCCCTGTTTCGGAAACAGTTGGGTGTATTCGCGCACGCGGTCGAAGATGACCACTTTATCGTTCACAGAATAGCCAATCACCGTTAGCACAGCCCCGATGAACGTCTGGTCGACCTCCATCGAGAAGGGGACGAAGCCCCACAGGAGGCTATAGGTGCCAAGCACAAACAGGGTGTCGAACGCCAGCGCGGCGATGGTGCCAATCGAATAGGAAATATCGCGGAACCGCAATAAAATATATAATCCAATACCCAACACAGACAGCAGCACCGCCCAAATGGCTTTTTGCGTCAAATCGTCTGCGATGGTCGGACCCACTTTCGATTGCGTTTGAATATAATCGCCCTGTATAAATCCTTCGTAACTCGTACCCGCCGGCAGGAGCGTTTTCAAGCCGTTGTACAGTTTTGTTTGGATGGCACTGTCCACTGCAAGTGATTGAGACTCAATCAGATAGTTGGTTGAAACGCGCACTTGATTGGGTGTGCCAATGGTGATTACGCTTGGGATATGGTCTTCAAATTGCGTAGCCAACAATTCCTGCGCATCCACCGTGTTTATATCCTGCTGAAATTTGATAACGTAGTTGCGCCCGCCGGTGTAGTCGATGCCCTGATTCAGCCCTCTACCGCCTATTTGCGGGAAGAAAGCCCACACACATATCAGAGCAACGGCTCCGGTAACGAAATACTGCGTTTTCTTCGTCTTTAAGAAATCAAAATTGGTATTAACCAATAAATTCTCGAACATCTTGGTCGAAAACACCAAATTTTTCAATTTGCCTTTTTCAAACAAAGTATCGTAAGTCAAACGGGTCAAAAACACTGCCGTGAAGAACGAAACGATGATACCGATGATGAACGTGAACGCGAAACCGCGAATAGGACCTGTCCCGAATACCAACAGTATAAATCCGGTAATAAGCGAGGTCAAGTTGGCATCGAAGATGGCAGAGAATGCCTTTGTATAACCTTCGTCCACTGCCTTTCGCAATGCTCTACCGCCCCGCATTTCCTCTTTGATACGCTCGTAAACCAGCACGTTGGCATCCACCGCCAAAGCCAGCGACAGCACGATACCCGCGATGCCTGACAGCGTCAAGACAACGTGGAACGACGACATCACACCCAGCGAGAAGAACAAGTTGAGCATCAAAGCACCACTCGCAATCAAGCCCGGCTTCCAGCCATACATAACAGCCAAATAAAGAATCAGGATAATGATGGCGATGATAAAGGAGATAAACCCTTGATTGATAGCCTGTTGTCCCAAAGACGGTCCAACCACTTCTTCCTGCACTATCTGTGCGCGAGCCGCCATACGTCCCGATTTCAAGACGTTTGCCAAGTCATTCGCTTCCTCAATCGTGAAATTTCCCGTGATGCTGCTCACACCGCCCGTAATCGCCGCTTGAACGGTCGGATAGGAATATACGGCATCGTCCAGAACGATTGCCACCGAACGCCCGGGCACATTGCCGCGAGGCGCATTGTCTGTGGTCAATCGTGCCCAGATTTTGGCGGC
>BNTR01000231.1 GCA_025996755.1 Bacteroidia bacterium | reverse complement strand
TTCGTCAAATAGCCATCAAGCACATGCGTATTGTAAGCGAAGCCTGCTGCCCGCCCACAAACACAAATGACAATCAACAATAAACACCTTTTCATACTTCTTTCGTATTTCAATCCAAACATTTTTTTTCTACACCAAAACCAAAGCTTCGCTTCCCCTTAGTTAAATCACTAAGGAAGCCTGTCTCGGATAACTCGCCATCTTTAAACAAGATGCGTTTCTTTATCCGGTTATGTACTAATCCGCAAGGCTGAAACCTTGCTTTTAATCCAATGTAGGCAGAGCCTACGCTGAACTGAGGCAATAGCATCACTTTTTCTTACATCGAAACCATCTTTTTTTATAAATCCACGAATCTTCGGGACTTGGTTTCATTTCAAGCGGTCTAAAAATGTAAATCAATTCTGAAGCTGAGTGTAATGGCTCGTTTCCTACAGGTATCCTTTCTATGGTATTTCTGTCAATTATTTTAAACCAAAATTCCACTAACTCCCTTGACTGTCCACCTGGCGCATTAACATATTGTAATTTAATTGTATCTCCAAAAACTCTGTATCCGCCGGGGTCTATTCCCCACCGTTTTTCAAAAAATGAAGACTTTCTACTCCCAATATAATAAAATCTTGCTATACCCTGAATAACAAAACCATTATCATAGAACATATAACTTGGACGCAATGTATCTTTAACTAATTTTATTGTACCGTTAAATCTCCAATAATTGCTTGGTCGAATGATCGAATCAGGTGCGTAATACCCGTTTATATTGATTAAAGTATCAAGCCCTGTCTTTTCGCCGTCAAAGCAATATCTAAAGTCCCTTTTTATTTGGCATGGCACAATAAAAGTACAACTTGTAAAAATCATTATAACTAAAGTAAACAAAACAACTTTTTTCATAAATTAAATTTTTTATCTACCCCATAAAGAATAGGGATTGTAATATCCGGAATAACCATAAGTCCCTGTAGAAAAATCGTCATAATCCATAAAATAATTTGCATGTCCAAACAAGCCTAATCCTGCGAATCCCGCTTTATGCGTAAACACATTTTGAAATGCATGCTGGAATATACGATGACTGTAACCTAAGCGGGTAATGTTATTTCCCGAACGAAAACCTACATATAGAGGGCTATTGTAAGTTTGCCCATTTTTCCATCTGCCATACGTTCCTCCTTTATGTTCATATCCATCATAATCAATTGGATCCCCCTCTTTTCTATAATTATTATATAGCGTTGTTCCCAGCACAGCTTTACCACCCCAAAAACCAAGTTCAGTAGCATTCGACCGCCATCGATCTCCATTATGTGCCAAAACATCATTTTCGATTCTTGCAGAAAATTTCCCTGACCAGAATGACAAACCACCTACAGACTGACGATTAGGGATGCCATCAGGTCCGACTGCATCTCCATATCTCGTGTAACTATACGATAATCCCCAGTTTTTGTTTGAATAACCGAAACTCGCTGAAATGCTGTTGGTATTTTCTCCAATGCCTAAGGTATAAGCGTTATCTCCGTCATGATAAGTTCCTGAAACATTTATGCCGCCAACAAGACCACTTGAACCAAAACCGAAACCCGGAGAAACAGATAGTGAAAATTTATCCCCGAATGGTATAGACATAGGAGGCATCAAGGAAGAAACAGCAGTATTAAGCAAAGCGGTTCCTGCGTATCGTGCGCTAAAGCCCAAGGCTACCGTAACTCCGTAACTGTTACCTGCTGCAGAAGCAAAACCATTGGCAATGCTGGCTGCACTTGTAGTTCCGCCAGAAAAGTACATCAATGTAGCAGATACCGCTCCAATTGCTCCAGAACCGATAGCATTCCACCCCCAGTCTCCATTTTGTAATCCATAAGAAACATAGTTGAACGCAAAACCGACTGCGGCGGGTATCAACCAAAACCACTCGCCGTCTGGATCCGTATATTTAAACGGATTACCATAAGCATACGCATATCTGTTATAATTCAGCCAGTTATCAGGTGCTTGCAAATATGGGTCGGGGCTAAAGAACTGCGCCGTCAGCGGGTCATACACCCGCCCATTCATATTGATGAGCGCGAAGACATCCAAATGCTCGTGCAACGTGTAGCCTCTGTTGAGGAGGAATGCCGTGCGTTCATCGCGCTGCGTCCAGTTGTCAGGATTGCGCCGATTGCCCCACGGGTCGTAGGCATAGCGTTGCGCTACGGTGCCGTCTTCATTCGATAAAGCGATTAACGAGCCTTGAAAATCGGTATGAACATAGTACAAGGTGTTGTCTATCAGCACAGCCGCCAAGCCATTGCCGCCGCTGATATAATGTATTTTTCGGGTGGTGGTACCGTTTCTACTTTCTTCCTCGTAATTGCCCATGTAATAGCGAGTTAGCGAAGCATTACTCACCGATTTAATACGTTGCTCGTCTGTGCCATAAAAAATCTCCAACGTCTTACCATTTTCTGAAATCTTCTTTACTTTCTTGAAGTCGGTGTATTCAATCCTTTGCGCGTTCGCCATTAAGGGCGGAGTCCCTGCAATACTTGTCAAGGCATGAGGCTTGCCATTACCACCGTACCCCATCGTGTAATCGCCTA
>BNTR01000230.1 GCA_025996755.1 Bacteroidia bacterium | reverse complement strand
GTGCCAACCGCCGCACTATTCAAATAAGTGTCGATATCCGTTTGCGGAATAATCTGTTTAGAGATATTGTCGGTGGTGCCGTATTCTGCTAAGTTTGTATTGAGCAAATCGAAATGCGCTTGAATACCGTCTTTGTAGGCAGTAAAAGCTCCGGAGTTATCCCCTTTATTAAACAAAATTTCTGCCTTGATAAAACACATTTCAGAATAGGTCATCAATGTCGTAGGCGCATCCGGACGTGCATAAAATGTGCCCGAATTGATATAATGAGTTCCATCAGCATCCTTTTCCTTGGTAGTTGTGGTTACAATTCCGGGAGAGGTGAGGGCTACAAAATGTTTACTATCCGCAGAGGTAAGTGTCCAATATGGTGCTTTAGCATCTGCTGCAACATAAGACCCGTCATTGCGCACATTAGTACGTGTATCTACACCATCAGAGAGTTCCCAATCAAGAGTAGTAGAGTTTTGTACGGCGGGGATTAGTTTCCAAGCACGTGGGTCAACTACACCTTTACCATCAAAATCAGTCAACAAATCGGCATACCATTTTGTTACAAAAAATGGTCCGCCGCTCCAATAGACAAGCCAACTGTAAGCAATGGATGTCATGTTAGGGTCTCCAATATTAGGAAATTCTATACCCGTTCCTGCATCTTCATGTTGGACGATGGTGCTTTCAAGATTGCTTTTCGGGGCATTTTCAATCGCTGCCAAAATATCATCCGGCTTGTAAAGACTTGACTTTTTCGACAGATTGTTCAGCCAGCGAGCCTTGAATCCATAGCACATTTTGAGCCATTTACCCGCATCTCCGTCATTCCACCAATCGCCTTTCGCCAACGGAGTTGCTCCGGCAGGCTGTGTTTGTTTGAACAAAGCAATGGCTTCGTCTAATTCGCGTAATGCACCTTCAAAAATGGTTTTCCCATCATCAAATTGCCCGTTGATTGTGCCATTAAATGCTTGGGTGTAGATAGTTTCGCCGTACAAATCGGTCATCAACATAAACCCAATTGCACGGAAAAATTTTACGGTAGCCATGTAGTGATAAGCATTTTCTTTCTCCGCTTTGTCATACAAGTCCTGCAAATTAGTTCCTGCATTGGTATAGAACTCTTGATAAATCGGCGTATAAGGACGATAAGACTGCGCTCCATTCCCGTTTGGAGTCCATCTTGCAAGGATGTTGAATCTATTACCGCTTACTCCCTGTGTGTTGTATGAAGTCATTATTTGCTGCCCAATGAGCGAAGACAAGTGTCCTGACCCTCCGTAGCAATGCAAAAGGACATACTCTAATGCCGGCAAACGATGTTCCACCGACACTGAAAAGTTAGTGGGGCTATCAGGATTTGTGTTGATATCCAGATAGTCGTCACAAGAAACAAATGCAAAAGTCATTAACAGACTGATGCCAAAATATTTTATATTTTTCATAACTGTCATTATTTATTTATTAAAATTTTAAACTTACTCCGAACGAAAAGCCTGATGTAGCAGGTACGCTGCAATAGTCAATACCTACCCCACTCGAACCATTTGTACCCGAACCTGCAGCCGATGTTTCCGGGTCCATGCCTTTATAATTGGTAAAAAGCAAAAGATTATCGCCGGAAGCAGTGAACGTACATCCTTTGATAAATTTAGTTTTTGCCAATAACGTTTGCGGCATTGTGTAAGACAGCGAAACCGCACGTAAGCGCAACCAATTCGTTTCTGTCAAGAAATGAGAGGCTTCTCTCGTGTAATAAGTAGTCCAATAATCCTGAATAGCATAACGTCCCTCCGGTGTACTTGCATCAAACGTAACTGTTTTGTTTTCATAAACAGGAGCTGCCGCTGTGCCCGTATTTATTACCCCATCAATAGTCAGCGATTCGCGGTCTTCACTGCGTTTCGACATTCCTCGCTTGGTCATTTCATAGTCTGTTCCGTTATATACGACACCTCCTTTGCGGAAATCCCACAAGAAGGAAAGATTCCAATCTTTGTATTGCAGACTGTTGTTGAACCCTCCGGTAAATTTAGGTTCGCGATTACCTACGTCATTCTGACTGTTGTTGGAAACTTGCGGCATTCCTGAAACCGCATCCAAAACCACTTTTCCGTCAGGAGCCCTGTCCCATTTTGTTCCGGAAAGTCCCATAAAATAGCTATCCGGAAATGCCGCCGCCGTGATACCGCCAATGTCATTTACCTCAGTTACTTTCAGTATCTCAACTCCATTCAACAAGTTGGCAACTCGCCCACGATTGCCGGCAAAGTTCAATGTAGCTTCCCATGTGAAATCACGGGTTTTTATCGGTTGTCCTGTAATAGACAATTCCATCCCTTTGTTGTATAAGTCTCCTGCATTAACTATCGGAATAATAAAACCAATTGAATTACTGATTCTTGGGAATATCAACTGATTATACGAATCGTTGGTATAATAGGTATAGTCAAACCCGATACGTCCGTTCAGAAAACGCACATCCAAACCCAATTCCATAGATTTGGTAATTTCCGGTTTCAAAAAAGGATTTCCTCCCTCGTTAGGCTCGTTGATTACACCAATTGTACCGTTCATAAATTCTTGGTATTCTCTCAAGTTTGTATTTGTTTGATAGTTAATGC
>BNTR01000229.1 GCA_025996755.1 Bacteroidia bacterium | reverse complement strand
ATTTAGTGGTATTTGCCTGTGGATTAGGATTTTCCGCAGCAGTGTTGGCGCAGGACACGATTGTCGTTGCGACAGAAGTGACAGAAGTGACAGCGGTCGAAGAGGTCAATGGCGTGACAGACGACGTGACAGCAGAAAAATCCGAGTCGAAAAGTTTTGTTCTCTTGGATGGGTCGCTTAGCACCGATTTTGCGCATTTTTGGGACAAAAAATATCGGAAAAAGGAGCAGAAAGCCCATTGGAGTGGCTTCGGGTTTGCGTTCTCCAATTTGGAGGGCTTGCAACCCGATGTGGATTTGAAATTGACCCGCTCGTATTCCTTCATCCTGAATTTGAAAACCTATGTGGTGCCCGTTCATCCCCACTGGTTGCTGTTTACAGGCTTCGGGCTGGATTTTTCGCGCTACCATTTCAAAGGAAATGTCGGCTTGAAACCTATTGGCAACAAAGCCGAATTTGTCGCCGACAAGGACGTGAGTGCCTACAAGTACAGCAAATTTGTGGCGTATTACGTGACCATCCCCGTGATGCTGGAATATCAAACCCGCCTGGGCAGTAAGACCTTTTTCATCAACGGCGGTGTCGAGGGAATGCTCAAATACACCTCCAAAGCGGAAACGAAAATAGGGGGCGGAATCACGGAAACGTACACAGGGAGCGATTTGAACGTGCTGCCGCTGAACTACCGTTTCTCCGGTCGCATAGGCATCGGCGACCTCGCCCTTTTCGGCTACTATCAGCTCCATTCACCCTTTGAAGGTGGCAAAGGACCTGATGTGCAGCCTTATGGTATTGGGTTGCTGCTTGGGTTTTAAACCTGTTTTTTGGATGTTATCCACAATTTAATTCTTGTCTGAACCACGATTTTATTAAGATTTTCAAGATTACCGGGAAAAAATCTTGTATCATCTTGAAAATCTTAATAAAATCGTGGTTCAAGACGATACTTGTGCTAAATGAACATCTTCAAGATTGATAATTGCCTTTATTTCAACCGATATTTCACCACAAACTAAAAAATCCACTCTTCGACCACCCACATCTTCGCCTTTATAAAACAGTGGCATTTCAAATTCTCTTTGGTGCTCCACTCCGCGCAATTTCATCTCAATAGACAAAGCTCTTTGATATACAACTTCTTGAAATCCATTACCTAAAATGCTATGCACCTCCATAGCACTACCGATAACATCATAGGTAATTCTATCTTGCTCTTCTTTTGTCATAGGTATTGTGTTTTTAATCTTGTATCATCTTGTAAATCTTGCATAAATCATGGTTCAGACAGTATTTTTAGATTTTAGTGTGTTCAACATTATTTCGGCAATCCAATTTGGTGCAAGTTTTGAATCGTGCAGGATAATTTCTTTTGTTTCGTGTGATAAAAGTTCGTTAATCCGTTGTAATTCATTTGCTTGCAAATTATCTTTGCCAATTTCTTTTAAGGCAAAAACCACTAAAACCGTTAATTTCCCTTTGAAGGAGAGATTTTTGGCAATGGTTTTTTGAAATTTCACTTTAACACCTGCAATTTTCAGTTCGCGAGCCGCGCCGTCAGTCAGAAAAACAAAACGCATAGGCACCTGCGTTGATAAACCGATTTTATTAAGCGCGTATAGCCGGTAGGCACAATCCGTGATTTTTCGTGCTTGGCGATTTGCTTAACCACTTCTTCTACAGACGGATAGACAATGCCTACAAGTTTGCTTATTTTGGGATAAATATAGATACCTGCCGAAAGCCGCAAAATAAGACCTTCTTTGCAAAGCCGTGAAAGCGTTTGCCGAATGACAAATTCAGTTCCCAAAAGCGAAAAGTCATTCGTGAAAATAATTTTCCCACGACCATTTTTCTTAATCTTTGTTACTATCTGATTACTAATTGATTGCATAGCATTTTATCTTTTAATTTTGTCACGAATTTGTCTAAAATTCGTGACAAATTTCTGTTGCAAAGGTAATCATTTTTTTTGATATAAAACAAATAGATTGCTAATTGAACTTACTCCGCCAATTATGGCCGCTCGATAAAATGAATTTTATAATCTCTGACACTGATTAAAAACAATCCGCCAACTATTCCCAAACCGTTGGCATCCACCACCGTTGAAAATTTTTGCCATGTTCCGCCAAATTCAGACAATATTTTCCCGCCAACTACAAGGGGAACATCGCAACGGTTGGTTAATTCCAATTGATATTCGCCCGACCAACCTGTGATGCGAGCCGTCATGCAGTTGTCGTACCGATGGGTTTGAACAATTTTCATGTCTTTTGTTTCAAGAACGTCTAACGTCCAATTATTATATCGGTTCAACACATACGTTATTTTTACGTCTGCCTCATGTTGATTGTGTTCGCCCTGCAAAATCAAATGAACATCAAGGACGTAATCTTTGCCCTGTTTTACTGCCTTCCGCACTTTTACGCTTTTCAATTCTTGCAACGATTCTATCTTCCAATACCAACCCTGCCTATAATAGCCATTTGGAGCATCTGTGATTTTTCGACCAACCAAATCTTTTTTTATTTTCTTTGTAGTCAATGGCGTTTGGGCTTGTGATTGAGTGCAAACACCCAACCACAAGCACAATGTTAGAGATAAATAACAAATGCCGG
>BNTR01000228.1 GCA_025996755.1 Bacteroidia bacterium | reverse complement strand
CATGTAAACGATATTAAAACTGAATATTTTTTTGATAATAATATGGATGGAAAAGATGTTTTCGAGTTATATTGTGTAATTAAGAAGCCTTACATAAGAACATATCAATCTTTGTTTATGGATGGACATTATAACTTCTTCCACCGATTTGATAAGGACTAGTAAGAAGCGGACTTTCTGGATTGTAAAAATCAGGTCCGGCACCGCCCATAGGAAAAGCATTAATTGACTGCCTTCCTATTGAGATAGCAGATTTTAAAGCTTTTACCTTTTGTGAGGGCAGTGAACAGGGCGCGGATATATCAGAAGAAGGGGGCGGAATAACCCTTTCTATGTACACAAATATACTGATGTTAGAAAAGGTTGAATTTCCGTCAGGACTAATTGATATAAGTTACAAATCGCAAACTGTCGGTACAATAAAGATTACTCCTTTTATGGAAAAATTTGAAGTGAAAAATAAAAATGGTTCCATCCATAAAACAATAGATTTTCTCTATGGAGAAGGAGATTATCAAGCAACTGCATTATTGAAATTTCTGAAAATGAACGATGAAACGTATACGTTTAACTATAATAGCAAACGCTATTATAAAAATTCGACAGGATTGGACTATTGGGGATATTATAATGGGAAAAAGAACGATAATGCAATACCAAAAATGAATATTGGGTTATACTCTAATGTAGCATTAATTTCCGGACCATACCCAAATACATCAATCAATATTGGATATGCTGATAGAGATATTGATGCCGAATCTATGAAAGCATTTATGTTGGAACGAATTGATTATCCTACCGGTGGCTATTCAACGTTTGAATACGAATCACATAGGTTTCCGGACCAAAATCCAGTTTCAATTAATGCGTTCGGAACGATGCCGGCTCCAATAAATGCCGGAGGCGGTTTAAGGGTTTTCAGAATTACGACCAAAGCGGATGCAAATGCACAACCAATTATCAAAACATATAAATATGGGGTCGGAGAAAACGGGTTAGCCAATGTCCTGTATGTTCCAACTTTGGATACGTTCGTTGATGAATTTTGTATTTATCAAGCTCCGGCATGTTTCGATGCTCCAGTTACGCATAGAAGTTTATCTATAAATGCGTTTTCCAATTACTCTAAATATTTAATTAGAAACAATCCAATTTGGTACAGTAATGTAACAGAACATGTAAACGATATTAAAACTGAATATTTTTTTGATAATAATATGGATGGAAAAGATGTTTTCGAGTTATATTGTGTAATTAAGAAGCCTTACATAAGAACATATCAATCTTTGTTTATGGATGGACCTCGCCTTGTTAAACAAACAATGTATAAAAAAACGGGACAGATTTATTCTCCTGTCGAACAAATCATCTCAACTTATGAGAAAATTACTGGTAGTATCATTAAAAACTGGATAATAGAAAGGCAGTCAATTAATGCTTTTCCTATGGGCGGTGCCGGACCTGATTTTTACAATCCAGAAAGTCCGCTTCTTACTAGTCCTTATCAAATCGGTGGAAGAAGTTATAATGTCTATCCATATCGCATACTACTTGATTATTATAGATTAAAAAATAAGCAGAGCATATCAATTATAAACAGCAAAGACAGTATAAAAACGACAGAAGAATACATATATAATTCGAGGAATCAAATTCAAAAAACAATTAAAGAGACAAGTGAAACTTCAAAAAAGCAGGCTATAGAATATAAATATCCATATAATTATATAGATGCCATTTATGTAGATATGAACAACAAAAATATGCTATATCCCGTAATAGAAGAAATTACATATAATGGCACACTTGAAATACAACGGATAAAAAATAACTACACAAACACATCATCCATAACCAATGGACTTATACGCAGAGTATCCATACAATCATCCACTATCGGCGCATCTGGTTTGCAAACCGCATTCAGTTTCAACAAATACGACTCGCATGGAAATCTGTTGCAATATACTTTGCCGGATGGAACCTCAACAGCTTATCTCTGGGGCTACAATTACCTTTATCCGATAGCGAAAATTGAAAATGCTGTCTATTCAGATGTAACGGCAAAAATACCTGCAAACACATTGGAAAATATTGCGGCAAAATTGGCACCTACCGCTTCTGATTTGACGACAATAAACAACCTGCGAACACAACTCCCAAATGCTCAGATTTCAACTTACACATACAAGCCGTTGGTTGGGATTCAAACAATGACCGACCCGCGGGGCGTAACAGTAACATACGAATACGATGCTGTCGGACGTTTGAAAACAATAAAAGACGAGAACAATAAAGTGCTCGAAAATTATGATTATCATTATAAAAATCAATAAGATATGAAAAAAACAGTAATATTTTGCTTGTTGAGCATTCCGGGAATGCTCGCAGCGCAGCACACATTGAAGTCCAACCTGAATATGTTTCGGGCAGGAGATGTAATCATCAAACAAAAGGTGAGTTACAAAGACCCCGGACGTGCCGGTGCCAATGTGCTTTGGGATTTCAGCGAACTCAACGTCGAGGACGATGCGTATGACGTGTTTTATGAAGCCGGGCTAAACTCAATAATTCTCGGAACGGAAATGGGACTCTTTACACGGTCTAACTATATAC
>BNTR01000227.1 GCA_025996755.1 Bacteroidia bacterium | reverse complement strand
GTCATTATTCATTCTAAAGGAAGTGAAGGAGATAAGGATGGAACCGATGTTGCAAGTCAATATTCTGGGTATGCAGATGGGGTCAAATACCAATCACTAAGTGATAAAATAACCAATAACGAATGCGCCTGCCAAGTATGGCACAATATAATCTTCATTATAGATAGTCCCAAAAGCATGCAAAAGAGCCATTAACACTAAATAACCGACAACTAATTGTGTCAAAACATCATAATACTTAAATTTCATAATGTATTTATCTTATATGGTATGATTAGAGGAACCCTTTTCTGTCCAAAAGGACACACTTCCTAAATTGTCAATTTTTATGAAAATATTTCCGTTACTTCTGGTTGTCATTACTTTTCCATAGTAATCTTTTTTATCACTTAGTGATTGGTATTTGACCCCATCTGCATACCCAGAATATTGACTTGCAACATCGGTTCCATCCTTATCTCCTTCACTTCCTTTAGAATGAATAATGACATCAACATTTCCTGTTAATTCAAACAAGGATTTTGGGAAACCAGATTTGTGCCCATGATGTGGAGCAATTAAAATATCTATCCCATTTTGCATTGTGGATATAAAATCAGAATTGTTTACTGCCAGCCAATCCCATCCCGGCTTTTCTAAATCTCCTGCAAATAAAATAGATTTGCCTGCATATTTTATGTAGCGTATAATACTTGCATTGTTTCTAATTTTCTTTTTTAGTTCATCGTCATTTTTAACAGTAGTCATTGGAATCTGAAATTGCTTATCTTCTTCGAACTTCCAATCAATAACAACACCTTGTTCTCTATATTGTTTGTCAAATAGAGTAGTATAATCATCATTAATTGTTTCTGCATCTGGAAAACTTTCCGTGTATATTCTTTGTAATAAAAAAGGGCACAATTCGGTATGTATTCGCTTTGAATTTCGTACATGATCATCATCTGGGTGTGTGATGTGTAGTAACGCCAATGGATAAGATTTAGATTGAGTTACATAGGGCTTCATAGACATCCATTTTCCCTCATTGATGGATTTGATTACATCTATTGGATTCTTTTTATCAGAATTTTTTGCAGTACATCCGCAATCTATCATCATACCATACCCATTAGGGCTACAGATTAAAGCGCAGGCAGCATCTTCAACATCAAAAATTATAATTTCCATAATTTTACATATTTAATTGATGGTGCAAAGGTACGATTTTTTTTCTAATTGCTACCTGTTTTTCTATCATTGTCCCATCTAAAAAAACAACCAATAAGTTGTATTTTAAAATTAAAGTTCGTACCTTTGCAAAAAAAATGACATTTGATAAAATTACCGATGATGGTCGCCTTTGGGCTGTAAGATACGGTGACGAAAGCGACAATGAACTGTATAAATTGTTTGAGCAATGGAATGATGTGGTTTGGTTGAGAGCATTTTTCAAACAAAATTGGAGTGATTTGCTTGCTTATTATAATATTTTGGATGTTAAAACGGCTATTATTGATACCATTGAGGATAGTGACAGGTTGGAAAACATTTTATTATCCATCTCGCTTGTCGCTGATTTAGACAGTGTTTTCAAACCGCTAAGTAATTACACAAAAGAATCTTTTTTGGGAAAAGAGAAGGCAAGGCTTTCTCAACGGCAAAAACACGCTTCATGGTTGAGAATTTATGCCATCAAACTTAGTCAGGGCATTTTCATTATTACAGGTGGTGCCATCAAACTAACGGCAACAATGCAGGAACGCGACCATACGGCAAAAGAACTCGTTAAAATAGAACAAACGCGAAGATTCTTGATTGAGAATGGCATAGTGGATGAAACAGGTTTTGTAGATTATTTGAAAGAATTATAAATAAAAAAATATGAAAGAAGTAATAAAAAAATTGGAACAACACGCCTCTCTCACCCCTTCCGGCTGGCGTGAAGCTGCTGAACATCGGCAAACCAATAAGACATGGATGCGCTATTCCCAATACATAGCCATGCTTATGATGGATAAAATGGAAGATATGGGATTGACACAAACAGCACTTGCCGCGCAAATGAATGTGTCGCAACAATACATTAGCAAGGTGTTGAAAGGCAGAGAAAATCTATCAATAGAAACATTGGCGAAGATAGAAGATATTCTACATATTGGTGTTTTGGAGTTCGCATAATAGTTGGAAATACTCGCAAAAAACCTGTTAAGTCTTTTAGACTTAACAGGTTTCAAAAAACGGCAGCTATCTACTCTCCCACAATCAAATGCAGTACCATCGACGCTATCGGGCTTAACTTCTCTGTTCGGAATGGGAAGAGGTGGAACCCCGACGCTATAACCGCCTAAATATGTTTTTGGGTTTAAGGTGTAAGGGTTTAAGGTGTAGGGTTAAGGGTGTAAGGTGTAAGGTTTTCACCTCGTACCTTTTACCTTTCACCTCGTACCTTTTACCTTTCACCTCGTACCTTTTATCTTCTACCTTTTACCAAATTATGATTAACATAAGGTGGCAAAACAAGAAACATCGCAGTGCAATAAAAATTGGGCGAAAAAATAAGTATCCGGGTAATTAGTACTGCTCGGCTATGACGTTACCGCCTTTACACCTGCAGCCTATCGACGTGGTAGTCTTCCACGACCCTTAAGAG
>BNTR01000226.1 GCA_025996755.1 Bacteroidia bacterium | reverse complement strand
TCTTTTGCCATTCAAGTGGCGATGGCAATAGCCCAAACCGCAATGGCGGCCATTAGTGCATACGCTTCAGCCGCCGCAATTCCTGTGACCGGCTGGATTATGGGACCAATCGCCGCAGGTGTAGCCTTAGCCGCCGGAGCACTCCAAATAGCAACCATCAAAAAGCAGCACGAAGCCGCCAAAGCCGGCTACGCCTCCGGCGGCTTCACCCCATCGGGCAGGTGGGACAAAGAACAGGGCGTAGTGCACAGCGAAGAGTTTGTCGGCAACCGCTTTGCCGTTCGCAACCCCGCCGTCCGCAAGGTGTTCAACATCGTGGACGAAGCCCAGCGCAACAACACCGTGAGCGCGCTCACAGATAAAGACTTTGCCCGCGCGCTCGACTACCGCGAAGCCGAAAATCGCTCGGTGGTGAGCGGCATAAGCAACGCCCTCAGCACGTCAGGCGGCGCATCGGACGGCACGGCTGCCGCGATGGAGAGCGTCGCCGCACTTCTATCCCGGAATGCGGAAGTGACGGAACGGCTCAACACGCGGCTCAACGAACCATTCGTAGGCGAAGTCAGCATCACCGGCAGAAAAGGCATCAAAGAGAACATGGACTTGTACAACAAAATGGTAAAAAACGCTAACCGATGACAGAACTGCTAATTGACAACCAGAGCGTGACACTCCCCAACGAATTTCAGTTGGAAATCCTGAGCGAAAACCCGTTTTTCACCAAAAACGGACAATACACCTACGACGTAACCCTGAGCCTCGAAGACGCGCAAAACGCCCGCATCTACAAGCACTACAACCGCCTGAACAATGCCGACCTCATCGCCTCGCATCGCACAGCAACGCTAATCGTGGACAACCGCGTGCTACTGCGCGGAACGGAAATCATCCTCGAAATAACAGAAAAACAAGTGAAAGTTCAACTCGTGAGTGGCGAGAGCGAACTCAATTACTTCATCGGCGGGGACAAGAAACTCAATGAATTGGATTTGGGTGTTGTAGATAGTACTAATCCTTACGGAGCTGCATTTAATTATATGCCATTCTATTCAGAAAACCATGAAAAGGTCATCAATCGGGGAATCTGTTATATATGGGATTATAAGAGTTATCCGGACAACCAATTTCCTCCATCTGCCGGAGTGACGCACTTTACACAGATTGCTCAGCCCTATTTATATTTTATTATAGACAAAATTATTAATGCAATTGGATATACGGTTACTACCAATTTTATTCAAACAAGTCTGTATAAATCGCTTTATATTGTAAATGGAATTAACACGCGCAGTTGTAATAAAATGCTTCCTGATTGGACAGTGAGTGAGTTTTTTGAAGAAATAGAAAAGATGTTTAATGTTGCCGTCTTGATTGATGAATCTGTCAAAGAAGTGAGCATTCTACAAAAAGGAAATTTTTACCAAAACACGCAAAAACACTATATTCATGAGGTGTTAGATGAATTTGTACAAACGTTAGACGAGAAAAATATTGACGATTATGCCGGGGCAAATATTGGATATGACCTGCCTGATAATGACTATTTTAAATGGCAGGATATTGATAGAACCATATTAGATAAAGTTGAATATGTGCATAAGTCCGATGAAGTGGCTATTATGAATTACATTAGTTCTTATCCGGGGGGAAACACAAAGGAATTAAAAAATAAAATATTCATATCTGACCAATCTGCTGAACAATATGTTCATGTGGATTTTACCGAAGAGATTCAATTTTTTATAAAAAGGGTAAATATGTTCAAACCTATTTTGAATAATCCCCAAAAACCCGACCTTGATATTGAATTTAAAATTACACCTGTGGCAATGAAAATAGTAGATGTTGAGACATGGATTTGGAGATGGATAGCTAAACACGATATGCTATCTGCATATAACTCAATGAGTACGCAAATGCCTGTTATTGAATCTGATGACCCCGATGATGAATTAGATAACTCATTTATAGATATTCAGGAAGAAATAGAGGGAAATATAAAAAGTGAAAGTAGCGCAGATAAAATCCAATTGGCATTTTATACGGGTGAAAAGCTCATACATAATCCTGCCGGTGATACCTACGAGATGGCGTATCCGGTGCCTTTTACAGACTGCTTTTGGGAAGATATGGCTAATTACGGCATCCAAAAAATTGACCCTAATAATTTGTCACTACGATTGGATGCCCTCAATGGTTTGAAAAAGTTGTATTTCAACGAAAGCAGCCTCGCAATAGACACCACCCGCGAATACACCTTCAAATTCATCAGCAAAGAAAAACTCGACCCCAAAGCCATTTTCGTAATCAACAACAAAGAATTTGCCTGCAAGCAACTCAAATACAGCATCGACGAAAACGGCATGGATTCCATCATCCAGGGCGTGTTTTATCCGGTGGCGGGTTAGACTTCAAACGCATTAAAGCAACTTATGCCCTCGCGTTTGGATTCGTCCAAAACGTGGGCATATATCAGTGTTTCCCGTAATTCTGAATGCCCAAGTATCTCTTTTAGAGCCGTTAAATCCTTTGTTTTGCGCAAAAAATAGGTAGCAAAAGTATGCCGTCCGGTTTTGTGCGAAATGGGTTTGTCAATTCCTGCCTGCTTGGCAATCTCTTTCAGGTAGCAATTCATTGT
>BNTR01000225.1 GCA_025996755.1 Bacteroidia bacterium | reverse complement strand
CAATCCGGCGTATAAACAAGCGTTGATGCAAGCCGCCGATTCGGTAGCCCGCCTGTTTAATCCTCAAGTGGGAACATTTCTCTCGTGGCCCAACATGGTCAAGAAAATGGACTGGCCGCACAACACCGGGACATTTGTTTGAAGCCGCAACGGCGCATTATTGGGCAACCGGAAAACGGAATTTCTTGGACATCGCCATCAAAAATGCCGATTTATTGGTCAAAGTGTTCGGCGATACGGCTAATTACGAAGTTCCCGGTCATCAAATCATCGAAACAGGATTAATCAAATTATACCAAATTACGGATAATGCAGATTATTTGAAATTGGCAAAGAAGTTTTTAGATTTAAGAGGCGATGTTGCTCATCGGAAAATTCACGGGGCGTATAACCAAGACCATCTTCCTGTAACACAACAAGATGAAGTAGTTGGACACGCTGTAAGAGCAGTGTATATGTATGCCGGAATGACCGACATTGCAGCCATCTATGGCGACAAATCCTATCTAAACGCCGTTAATAATCTGTGGGACAATATGGTCAACAAGAAACTGTATGTTACCGGCGGAATTGGAGCCCGTCACGATGGCGAATCATTTGGCGACAACTACGAACTTCCGAATCTGACGGCTTACAACGAAACCTGTGCCGCTATCGGCAGTGTCTATTGGAACGACCGCTTATTCCGGCTAACCGGCAATTCTAAATACTATGACATCCTCGAAAGAACGCTCTACAATGCACTCATAGCAGGTATTTCGCTGGAAGGCACAGAGTTCTTCTATCCCAATCCCTTGGAATCGGATGGAAAATATAAATTTAATGCCGGTGTGTCGTGTACACGTCATGCGTGGTTTGATTGTTCGTGTTGTCCCACGAATCTCATTCGGTTTATACCCTACATTCCCAATTTAATTTATGCAACAGAGGGTGATAACCTCTATGTCAATTTGTTTATGTCGAACAAAGCCGCCATTCCTGTTCAGGGGAAAACGGTTGAGATAGAACAAGTCTCCAATTATCCGTGGCAAGGAAACGTCAGTTTCAACGTAAAAACAGACCAGCCGCAAAAATTCACATTGAAAATACGGATTCCCGGTTGGGCAAAGAATGAAGTTACTCCCGGAATGCTTTATACCTATCGCGATAAATCGGATGCAACCTTCCAAATTGTATTGAATGGCTCAGTCATTCAATCGCAAGTGAAAACCGGTTATGTGGAAATCACTAAGGAATGGACGGGCGATAATCGGATTGAATTGGTTTTGCCCATGGAAGTACGACAAGTGATTGCAAGTCAAGAAGTATCTGCCGACCAAGGACTGTCGTCTATTGAGTACGGACCGTTGGTTTATTGCGTGGAAGAAATAGACAATCGCACCCATTTTGACCAACTTTCTATTCAACCGCAAGCCCGTTTTTCCGTAGCAATGCAGAAGGATTTATTGGGCGGTGTGAATGTAATTTATGAAGAAACAGGAAATGATAAAGCCATGTTTGTTCCCTATTATGCCTGGGCAAATCGAGGAGTAAATAAAATGAAAGTATGGCTGCCGACTCACGATTTTGAAGAATATGACAAAAATAATTATTGTATTAAACGTAGCATTATCAATGCTGTTTCAACCACTATTTGCAAATGAGCCTGATTCGGCTTATGTATTTGCATACGAGGTAAATAACGGTTTGAGTTTTGCGTGGAGCATCGACCAAGAAGATTGGCATTCCATTGGTCCGGAACACAAGTTTCTTAGTTGCGATTACGGACGATGGGGCAGTGAAAAGAAGATGCACACGCCTTTTTTGTCTCTCGCTGCCGATGGCGGTTTGTATGCCGAACTCATCCAAAATCGCGATTTTGAATATACACCGGAAGATAATAAAAATTGGAATGCAACAACAGCGTGGCACACCGAAGGGACAATAGACATCCTCAATCCCATTCACCCCAACAATCCGCACTATATTGTATTAAAAGCGGGCGACAAACTGATTAATGACGGTTTTGACGGCATACCCGTTAAGGCAGGTGAAAAATACGATTTTTCGCTGTTTCCGCAAAAGACGTTCAAAAACCGCAAAAACGGATTGCGTGCCGATTTGGCGCAAGTCATTGCCGATATGCAACCCAAATTTGTGCGATTTCCGGGAGGTTGTGTGGCGCATGGCGATGGCATCGAAAATATCTACCGTTGGGAAAATACCATCGGTGCATTGGAAGCGCGTGTTCCGCAACGTAACATTTGGGGCTATCATCAAACAGCCGGTTTGGGTTATTTTGAATATTTTCAATTTTGTGAAGATATAGGTGCTGAACCGCTTCTGGTGGTTGCGGCTGGAGTTCCTTGCCAAAACTTTGTGCAAAAACTTTATGGAGAAAACGCCGGCGATGAATATTTACCCGGCAATGTTCAGCTCAACAATAATCAAGAATCCGTAAAGAAACGAATCGCCTGCTCGGTAGTTCGCGACAGCAAAACCAATATTGAAATCCCGGCATATTCATTTACCGTTATCAGGATAAAAACAATAATTGGTATAGGCGTTTAGGTCGCCCCAATAATTTGCTACCTTTGTAGCATGGAAGAAAGGATAAAATTTATGGGAGTGAACTCAATCAATTTTTACAGACGGTTTCAAACAGATACAGATTGTTATCA
>BNTR01000224.1 GCA_025996755.1 Bacteroidia bacterium | reverse complement strand
AAATCAACGGCTTCCTGCGTAACCGCACCGCTCTGTTGCACAAGTGCTTCCGACAGCAGAGTAATAACATCGGCATAGCGGTAAACAATCCAGTCGGTGTAGCAATCAACGGTGTAGGGATTAGTACTCACCTCATATTTCAACGGATATAATCCCTTTTCTGCCTCGCCCGGGTTTGGTATTCCGCTGCCGGGTATGCCTATTACGGTTGAAAAACTTCCATCTCCATTCTCCTGCGAAGTATCAGCACGTTCTTCGCCTGTTTCAAAGGTATTGAAGAAATTCACTGTCATCTTGTAGCCATCCCAGGCAATTACGTGGTCGTACCAGATGTGCTCCTGGTAGTCCTTGAGCCCGTTGGTAGCCCAAATGGTTTCTTTGTTGCCCTCGTTGGCATTGGTAAAGATATTGGCGTAAGCCGAAGCCGCACCGCCTGCCGTGGTAACCAACTCATAGCCGTATTCGGATTTCATCAGTTCGCGCCCCTCCGTTATGGCTTTGTCCCACTGCTTGGTTTGCATATACAACTTGAGCAGCAACGTATGGCTGAGTCCTTCGGTAAATCTGCCGTAGTTGGCATCGCCCTTGTCATACCGCTTTACAAGCGCCCCGCTATTGATGGCAGATTTCAGCTTGCTCTCGATATACTCAATGGTTTGTTGAGATGTCTTGCGGGGCAAAATCTTTACGTCTTGCGGGTTTCTAAGGGTTTCGCGGTCGGCAATCACCAAGCCGCCATACCAATCCCACAGCAGAAAGCCCATAAAACCCTGCCCGCACTCCAACTCGGCAATGCTGCGTGCCTTGAGGTCTGCGTTTACGCCGCTTATCTGCTCAATGCGGTCGATGGTCATTTCCATCTTGCTTAACTCTCGCAAACAATCCGTCCATTTACGGCGTCCGCTACGGTCGTTACTGGGGTCGTGGGGGTCGGGTTCCTGAAAATAGGCAAAGGGTAATGTCCCCCATCCCCACTTACACAAGCCAATGTCAGATGCCATATCGGCTAACAGATAGAACCCGGTAGCCGCATTGAATGCTCCGGAGTAGCCGTCATTGCGGAGTGCGCCATAAGCATTGGATGTTACCAAGTCGAGCATATCGCGCTCTGTGGTGGGATATAAGTCAGAATTGACCTTGCTGTATTCCAGCGACTCTAATTCTGAACAACTCGTTGCAATACCGGTTATCAGCGGCAGTATTGCCAAGCATATTTTTTTACAAATCTTTTTCATATCTTTCGAATTTAATTGAGAATTAATAATTAAAAGTTTATGTCCACACCCACACTATAGGTGCGCACGTTGGGATAGGAATAGTTGTTCAAATTGCCGATGTTGGACTGTAGGTTGTAGTCCGTTTCGGGGTCAAGACCGTTGTAGTTGGTAATGACAAACGGATTGCTGACACTCACATTCACACGGAAACTGTTCACAACTTTTTTTGAAATGGGAATAAGGTAACCCAGCGTAATATTACGGCAGCGCAGGAACGACACTTTTTTTAAGAAGTAATCACTGTCGCTGGCGTGTCCTCCGCTCAATAGGCTGGGAACAGACCCTTGGTTGTCCCCTCTCCAGCAATCTAACGACCGTATTGACCCGCCGAATACTCCTACATTTGCAACCTGTTGAATAGAAGGTGTCCAACTGTCGTAATAACTGGGTCCGTGCAACCGATTTACCTCGCCATAGAAGTAAATATTGAGGTCAAATTTTTTGTAACGCAACGTATTATTAAACCCAAAGGTAAAATCGGGAGTATTGACTCCTATCATTTCATTATCGCTTTCTCCGAGCGTTGTGGCTTCGGTGTTGTCCAACTTTTTGATTTTTACTTGTCCGGGTAGCAATCCTTTTTGCCATGCCGGCACTGCTTCGCCTGCTTGCAGCAAGCCATCCGACCTGTAGCGGAACACGGCACGGATAGGGTCTTTTTCGCTTTCGTAAGGCGCAGGCACCCAATCAGGGTCGCGTTCTTCCCAATAATCTTCGTAGGTGTAAAAAGTCAGGTCGCTGGTCCATACAAAGTCGCTGCGCATGATATTGACCGTGTTCAGGGTGAGTTCAAGTCCGCGCCCGCGCGTTTTGCCGATATTTGCCGCCATGCTGCCAAGTTCGCTGTACGATGCCAGCGTTTTAGATGTAACCAACAAGTCGCTCACTATGCGGTCGTAATATTCTGTCGTGAGGTTGATGCGGTTGTTGAGGAAGCCCAGGTCCAGCCCAATGTTCCATTCGGTGGTGGTTTCCCATTTCAGTTTGGGGTTGCCGAGTTCGTTGAGTGCCATACCTGTAGCACCGGTATTGCCAAAGGCATAACTCGCTCCTTCGCTGAAATAGTCAAGCGTGCGATTACCCACGTTGGAGTTCCCCGTTTGCCCGTAGCCGAGCCGCAACTTTCCGTTAGAGAATACATCTTTTGTACTGCTCATAAACGCTTCGTCCGAAAAACGCCAGGCACCGGACACAGAAGGGAAGTAACCCCAGCGGTTATCGGGGTGGAAGTTGGATGCTCCGTCGGCACGCAGCGTGGCGGTAAGCATATACCTGCCCAGATAGGCGTAGTTGAGGCGTCCAAACACCGAAGCCATTTCGCGCTGGTTTGCCGAAGACGCTACATCCTTGCTGCCGCTGCCTACCCCCAGATTATTATACAGGAA
>BNTR01000223.1 GCA_025996755.1 Bacteroidia bacterium | reverse complement strand
TCTCTATACCTTATTTATGTCTATAGAAGATAATGGACAAGTAACAGAAATCGTGCCCTTCCGCGTGGGTTTTCGTAAAATAGAAATCAAAGACAGCGGCGAAAAAGTGAATGACAAACGTTTGTATTTGTTTTATGTGAACGGACAACCCATTAAATTAAAGGGAGTTAACATCCACGAAACCGTAGAAACAGGGCATTACCTGACACCGGAAAATATGCGTCGCAACTTTGAACTCATGAAGTTGAATAACGTGAATGCCGTGCGTTTAAGCCATTATCCGCAAGACCGCCGGTTTTATGAAATGTGCGACGAATACGGCATTTATGTGTATGACGAGGCGAATATCGAATCGCACGGGATGTATTACACGCGCTATATGGACGATTTCCGGAAAGGAACCGTGGGGCATGAAGACGGACGTAAAAAAGGAACTTTGGGCGATAATCTCGATTATCTGGAAAGCCATCTTTCCCGCTTTCGGAATATGTTTGAGCGCAACAAAAATTATCCGTCAGTCACGATTTGGTCGATGGGAAATGAGGCGGGCAACGGCTACAATTTTTATGCCGGATATATCCTGCTGAAAGATTTGGATAAAGACATCATGGCGCGTCCCGTCTGTTATGAAAGAGCGGGTTGGGAGTGGAATTCCGATATGTATGTACCACAATATCCATCCGCAGGTTGGTTGGAATCGGTTGCCAAAACTGGTGGCTATGCCGACAACAGAAGCGGACAAAACAATATTGCCATTCCAATCGTGCCTTCGGAATATTCACACGCAATGGGTAATTCCAGCGGCAATTTATACGACCAATGGGAGGCGATTTACAAATATCCGATTTTGCAGGGCGGTTTTATTTGGGAATGGATAGACCACGCCGTGAAATTCAAAAAAGACGGCAAAGAAATCTGGGCGTATGGCGGCGACTTCGGAAAGGACCAACCCTCAGACGGTAATTTTGTTGCCGACGGTATCGTCAATCCCGACCAAAATCCGCATCCGGCGATGGCAGAAGTGAAATATGTGCATCAGAACGTTGGGTTTGAGGCTGTGGACTTGGCAAAAGGCGAAATAAAAATCAGAAACAGGCACTATTTTACCAATTTGTCGAAATACACCGTCAAATATACGATTTTGGCGAACGAGAAATCCGTAGCGCAAGGCATCTTAAAATTGGACTTGAAGCCGCAGGAACACACTGCGGTAACCATTCCGGTTTCTAAATTGAAAGCCCAAGCCGGTGTGGAATACTTCCTTACGTTTGACGTAGTAACAAAAGAGGCAGAAAACTTTTTGCCGACAGGCTATTCTATTGCACACGACCAATTTGTGTTGCCGACGAAAGCCGATAAAAAAGCCATTTCTACCGGCGGACCAAAATTATCCGGTTCGGAATCGGGCGACAACTTGGCTGTTACGTCTTCCAAAGTAAACTTTGTGTTCAACAAAGCCAAAGGCGTGGTAACATCCTACAAAGTAGATGGAACAGAATACTTTCCGGAAGAATTTGGCATCCAACCAAACTTCTGGCGTGCCCCAACCGATAACGATTACGGCAACGGCTCACCGAAACGTTTGCAGATTTGGAAGCAAGCCGCAAAAAACTTCAAAGTGGCATCGGCAAGCACAAAAATAGAAAATGGAGTGGCTACATTAACAGTTGATTATCAATTGCCTACGCAAAATAATTACATCGTTGAGTACAAAATCTATCCTTCGGGAGTGGTGAATGCAACCCTAAAGTTTACGCCTACTAATATGACGGAAGGCGAGGCAGAATTATCTGTAGAGGCAAAAGAATTTACAGTTTCCGGAACCAACAGCGTGGGCACGCAGGCAGAGAAAAAAGAAGGCAAACCGTTGGAAGTTCCCCGCATCGGTGTCCGTTTCCGCTTGCCTGCAAGCATGAATCAAGTGCAATATTTAGGGCGCGGTCCGGAAGAAAATTATTCCGACCGCAATCACGGCACCTTGGTTGGTTTGTATAAAACGACTGCCGAAGAGTTGTATTATCCTTACGTGCGCCCGCAGGAAAACGGTCATCACACCGACACTCGCTGGGTGGCATTGACCAATAAGACCGGCAAAGGTTTGCGTATTGAGGCAGGCTCAACCATCGGTTTCAACGCTTTGCGCAATTCAATCGAAGATTTTGATGCTGCCGAATCGGGTGCAGAATACCAATGGCGGAATTTCAGCCAAAGAGAAATAGAAAACAGAAACTACAAATCAGCCGAAAATAATATGCGCCAACAAACGCACGAAGCAGACATCACGCCGCGTGATTTTGTGGAAGTGTGTGTGGATATGAAGCAATATGGCGTGGCAGGCTACAACAGTTGGGGCGCGAAAGCATTGCCGCAATACAGTATTCAGGCGGATAAGGAATATGTTTGGGAATTTACGCTGATACCGCAATAGCTTCAAGGCGCAGTTTGGGAAAACGCCCTCGGCGTTTCAGAAAGGCGGGTGAAATGCCGCTGATTACATGGCACCCCTCCGTGTGAAATCTCTATATTGCAAAGGGGTCGAGTTTGTCTTTTTCCGAAAAGCGGTGCAAAAATAATCTGCATTTTCAAATCCCACGTCGTAGGCTATTTCTTTGATGGGTTTTGAGGTGTTGGTCAATAGTTCTTTGCTCTTTTGCAGCCTCAATTCTTGCAGATA
>BNTR01000222.1 GCA_025996755.1 Bacteroidia bacterium | reverse complement strand
TTACGGCAATATCATGCTGCAAGCCAAAGGGTTAGGCATTGTTAAATCCTTGCAGGAGATGCGAACGATTATCCGTAATTCCGTTTCGTTAGAAACATTTTATCCCGAAAAATAAATAATAAAAAATAATTATGAAGACAGAATTAGTACAGAAGGCGTATGAGATAGCGAAAGAGCGGTATCAAGCCGTTGGTGTGAATGTGGACGACGTGTTGGCGAAACTGCAACAAATCGCCATCTCCATCCATTGCTGGCAATCCGATGACGTAACCGGCTTTGAAAAGTTGGATAATCTGGGCGGCGGCGGCATTCAGGCTACCGGAAATTATCCGGGTAAGGCGCGTAATATCAACGAATTGCGTCAGGACATCGAAAAAGTATTGACACTCGTTGGCGGCAAACACCGCTTGAATTTGCACGCCATCTATGGCGATTTCGGCGACAAAGTTGTCGATAGAAACGAGATTGAGCCTGCACATTTCCAATCGTGGATGGATTGGGCGAAAGAAAAAGGCTTGAAATTGGACTTCAACTCCACATCTTTCGGGCACCCCAAGAGCGGCGACTTGACGTTGGCAAATCCCGACAAGGCGATTCGCGAATTTTGGATTGAACACACCAAACGCAGCCGTGCCATCTCGGAAGCGATGGGCAAATTTCAAAACGACCCCTGCATTATGAATTTGTGGATTCACGACGGCAGCAAAGACCTGACAGTCAATCGCTACAAATATCGCCAAATTTTGGAGCAGTCCCTCGATGATATTTTTGCGACCGACTACAAAAATATGAAGGATTGCATCGAGGCAAAATTGTTTGGCATCGCCCTCGAAAGTTATACCGTCGGCTCCTACGATTTCTATTTGGGCTACGGCGCGAAGAAGCAAAAAATGGTCACGCTTGACACGGGGCATTTTCATCTGTCGGAAAGCATTGCCGATAAAATCTCGGCTTTATTGCTGTTTACGCCCGAAATCATGCTGCACGTGAGCCGCCCCATCCGTTGGGATTCCGACCACGTAACTATTTTGAACGATGATATAACCGATTTGGCAAAGGAAATTGTCCGCGCAGAGGCTTTGCAGCGGGTGCACATCGGATTGGACTATTTCGATGCGAGCATCAACCGCATGGGTGCGTATGTAATTGGCATCCGCGCCACGCAGAAGGCGTTTTTGCAGGCATTGCTCGAGCCGATTGCCACCTTGCGCAACTATGAGGCAAACGGTCAGTATTTTGAACGTCTGGCATTGCTCGAAGAAGCAAAATCCTTGCCGTGGAATGCTGTATGGGACTATTTTTGCCTCAAAAACAACATTGCCGTCGGCGAAGAATATATCACGGAGATTCAGCAGTACGAAAAAGACGTAACCGCAAAAAGGAAATAATTATGAAACAAAAAGGCAGTTTAAAAAGCACATTAGCGGTGTCGCTAACAAATTATTTGGATGCCGGCTCGATTGTTGCCGGCGCAAGCGGCTTAACACTTTGGCAAAATTATCTTTCGCTGCAAGAAGTGCATTTGAGTTGGCTCAATGCCTTGTCGGCAAACTGTTTTGGTGCCGCGCTCGGAGCTATTATCGGCGGGTTTCTTGCCGACAAATACGGGCGCAAGACTATTTACACCTACAATATGCTGGTCTATATGACCGGTGTGGCGATTGTGATGTTCGCGGTAAGTTTTTCGATGCTGCTGCTCGGCTTTCTGATAACCGGCATTTCGGTTGGCGCAGGCGTTCCGGCTTCGTGGACGTATATTTCCGAGACTTCGGAAGTGAAAAATCGCGGACGCAACATAGGCATTTCGCAGTTTGCATGGTCAATCGGTCCCGCCATCATTTTTGGCTTGGGAATGTTGCTGGCAAAAAACGGTATTATCGGCGAAAAAATCTATACGGCATTGCTGGGCAGCGGTTGGTCGCCACAATCGGCTGAACTGTTTGGCAACCGCATCATTTTTGGGACGCTCTTCGTGGTGGCTCTCATTGCGTGGTTCTTGCAACGGCAATTAGACGAATCGAAGGATTGGGAAAATGCCAAAGCAGAGCAAAAACTGTTGAAGACACCGCAATCCGGCGTATTCTCGTCGTTTGGTGCGCTGTTCAAAAACGCCGTCAATGTAAAAACCATCATCTATTTGGCGGGGATTTACTTGACTTGGAACTTGGTGGCGGGCGCGATGGGATTTTTCATGCCGCACGTTTATGAAACAGCGGGCAATCTCACCAACGAATTTTCCAACCGCCTGACCTGCATCATGTGGGCATTCACCGCATTGGTGTCGTTCTTTGGCTTCGCGCTCTTAGCCGACAAAGTCAATCAACGCCTGCTCTACATCGGGGGCACATTGCTCGGCGTGGCGGCGTGGATAGTGCTCACATTTGTAGGCATAAACAATATTACCGCCCTTTGGACGTTTACTATATTGTGGGGCGTTCATGCAGGGCTTGGGGTGCAAGCGTTCTATGCCTTGTGGGCATCGGAACTTTTCCCCGCCAAGTATCGCGCTGCTGCACAAGGGATTATGTTCTTCGTGGTGCGCGGAGGAGCCGCAATTTGGTCATTTGTCTTCATCGGCATATTTAATAAGTCGGGCTTTTATACGGCAGGTATAATAATGCTCGTTTTGTTAGTGATTGCGCTGGTAGTTGGAGCCATTTGGACACCTAAAACGCAGGGTAAGACGTTGGAAGAGATTACGAAAGAGAGAT
>BNTR01000221.1 GCA_025996755.1 Bacteroidia bacterium | reverse complement strand
CAACACGTTGAGGCTTCTTTCGGAGAAGGGAGTGATTCGTTCGATTGATATTGACGACAAAAATGTGCGCTACGATGGAGATATTTCGCCGCACGCCCATTTCAAATGCAAACGTTGCGGTGCCATCATCGATTTGCACATAGAAATTCCTGATAATAAGCAGATTGCAAATTTTTCGGAGTTGAAAATTGATGAATGTCAACTGTATTACAAAGGATATTGTAACAAATGTATAACAATTTAATATATAAAAGTTATGAAAAAAAAATGGATTTGTACCGTGTGCGGATACGTGCACGAAGGGAACGAGGCTCCGGAGTCTTGTCCACAGTGTAAACAGCCGAAAAGCAAGTTTAAGGAAGCCGTGGAAACCACGGGTGCGTTGCAGTTTGTGGACGAGCACGTCATTGGCATAGCCAGAGGCGTTGACCCCGAAGTGTTGGATGGCTTGAAAGCCCATTTCAACGGCGAATGTTCCGAGGTGGGGATGTATTTAGCGATGAGCCGTCAAGCCGACCGCGAAGGCTATCCCGAAGTGGCAGAGGCATTTAAGCGTTATGCGTGGGAGGAAGCCGAACACGCCGCCCGATTTGCCGAATTGCTGGGCGAAGTCGTTTGGGACACCAAAACGAACCTCAAAAAGCGAATGGAAGCCGAAGCAGGAGCCTGCGAAGACAAAAAGCGTATCGCTACGCTGGCAAAGCAGAAAAACCTGGATGCTATCCACGACACCGTGCACGAAATGTGCAAGGATGAGGCGCGTCACGGGAGAGGCTTTGAAGGCTTGTATAACAGGTTTTTTAAGTAAAATGTGGAAAACCGCCCACCGTTTGGTGGGCGGTTTTTTTCATGCTTTATTCTAATTCTATCGGATTATACGGGATTTTCTTGCATCTATCCGCCATTTCCGCCACACTGACACCCATACCCCATACTACCCCATATTGCTCATAAAAAGACTCATCCAGAGGTTCAATTTTCCCTATCGTATTGCCTGCATCATCATCAATAAAAATTATCCATCCAAGAGCCAACACAGATTGGAAATAATTTTCATAAAATTGCTTTTGCGCTTTCCTGTATTCCTGCCGGGAACATTTTATATGTTGGTATTCAAAGCGAATTGGCTGTACAATCGGTTCCTTTTTTTGTTTAAGTTGTTCAACACCAATACATTCAAACACATAATGTTTCCGCGTGTCGGCGGCTCGCATAATTAGCCCGGGCAAGCCTTGCAACTTCCACGGTCCTGCATCCGACGGAATGTCGGGACTAAACCACACCTCCCAATCGCGTCCACGAAAACGGGCGGTTGCCTTTTGGCAGGAATAGTTTAAAATCGTGCACGTTTCATCACTAAGTGTCCACTGTGGCAATTCCATAGTTTCCTCATACTGATAGGTCGCTAAATTTGTAACAAGTTCAAATACAGTTTGCTGTCCAATATTTGGATGATTAGAATATATCTGATAGCCCTCGCACAATATATCCGGAGCGCGTTTGATAGGTAGCAAATCGTGCCTTTTTGCATAGTCTGCGGTTAGAAGGGAATCCTGCTGGCGGACGTAATAACTGTAAAAGTGATTGACTTTATCCCCAATCAACAACACTTTTCTGTCTTTTAAAACTTCTTTCAGATTCAAACTATCCTGCACATAGTTTAAGGAATAAGTGATTCTAATTTTCGCAGAATCAATGGTTTGAACATACTCTTTTCCCATATAACTTCTTAAGAAATCGTCATATTGAGAAGGTTGCCGTTGCGCCTGCATTGTGCCAATAAAACTACTTGCACAAAGCATAAAAAGCGAATAATAAACTGTTTTTTTTAACATATTTGATGATTTATTCTAATTCTATCGGATTATACGGTATCTTTCTGCTTCTGTCCGCCACATTAACTTTTGTGCTCCACGACCCATGTCGTTCTTCAAAAAAAGTATTTGGAGTTTCAATCTCTTCAATCTTATTGCCAGCATCATCATAAACACTAACATTGAATCCAAGAGCCAACAAGGAATTGACATGATTTTCATAATATTGCTTTTGCGCTTTTCGGTATTCCTGCCGTGAGCATTTTATATGTTGATAAAAAAAGCGAATCGGCTGTATAATTGGTTCCTTTTTTTGTTTAAGTTGCTCAATACCAATACATTCAAATACATAGTGTTTCCGCGTGTCGGCGGCTCGCAAAATCAGTCCGGGCAAGCCGTATAGTTTCCAAGGTCCTGCATCTATTGGGATGTCCGGACAAAACCACACTTCCCAATCGCGCCCACGAAAATGGGCAGTCGCTTTTTGGCAGGAATAGTTCAAAATTGCGCGCGTTTCATCACGAAGTTCCCATTGGGGCAATTCCGAATCTTCTTCATACTGATAGACCGATAACTTCGTAATAAATTCAATCACAGTCTGTTGCAAAACATTCGGATGATTGGCAAACACCTGATAGCCCTCGCCCAATATATCCGGAGAGCGTCTGACAGGTCCCGATGCTTTCCCTTTGGCATGGTCTGCGGTTAAAACAGAATCCTGCTGACGGACATAATCACTGTAAAAATGGTTGATTTTATCCCCAATCAGCAATACTTTCCTGTCTTTTAAAACTTTTGTTGGCTGCAAACTATCCTGCACATAGTTTAAAGAATACATGATTCTAATTTTAGCAGAATCAATGGTTTGGACAGCCCCTTTTCCAATATTACTTCTTAAATCCTTATATTGAGAAGGCTGTGGTTGTGGCTGTGGTTGCGCC
>BNTR01000220.1 GCA_025996755.1 Bacteroidia bacterium | reverse complement strand
CGTGATGGTGCCGTTAGCCACCAGCGTGTGCCTGTTTTCGTCCAGGATGGTCAATTTATTGAAATTGACGGCGTGCGGGGTGATTTCAATCGAGTCGTTGAGCGAATATTTGGTGTTGAGCATCGTGATGCCCATCTGCGCCTTGTTGAAATAGACCTGTCCGGCGATTTCGGGGCGGCTCATCGTGCCGGAAATTTTCAGTTTGGTCGCTATTTTGCCGTCCAACCCGTAGAGCATACCGGCGGTGGCATCCTTAAACCATTTCAGTTCAATGTCTTGGATGTTCGCCGTCAGCGACATGGAATCTTTTTCGGGCAATAGCATCCCCGACACCACCGACGGCACGGCATCGCCTTTGCCCAGCGAGGCGCGGATAAACACGCTGTTGCGGGCACCGCTGAAGCCGCTTGTTACGCTCAAATTGCCAAGTTCGTTGCCGGCATAAATGATGTCTTTCACCGCGAAGCCGCGCGACAACACAAACGGCTTCGCCAAAATCTGCCGCGTGGTGATGCGTCCGTCCGCCATACCGGATAGCGGCACCGGCATTTTCGCGGCATTCAGCAGCGAGCCAATCTGAAAGCGCGACACGTCTATCGTGAGGCTGTCGTCGCGCAGGGTCGATGCCGTGCCGTCGATTTTGACGTATTCGTTGGGGTGGTCGCTCATACTCACGGAGAAGTTCCGAATCGTGTATCGCCCGTCGCGAATTTCCACCGTGGCGGGGTTCATATCAAACCAGGTGTCGTTGAGCACCCACACAGAGGGGTTGAGCGTGATGTTCATATCGGGAATAGCCTGCCCAATGTGCGGCAGCATCTCAATAGCGACGTCAATCGCGCCGTCGAGGTTGTATCTGTTGGAATGGTTGTTGATTTCCATCAGCACGCGCGGAAAATCGCCCACCTTGGTCAGCGAGAGGCTCAATTGGATGGTGTCGGAGGCAGTAAACAGCGTGTAGGCACTCGCCGAGAACTTCAATTTCTCGCCCGCATGGCTGTATTTTCCCGTAAAGAGAATGGAGTCGGGGATGGTTTGGGGGAGTTCCAAAACCTCTGCCAGCGCGTTCAGGTGGTTCATACTCACCCGAAAAGTCATCGTCTCGTCAAATTTGTCTTTCAACTTCGGATGCACCTTGGCATAGCCAAACAGGACGGGAAAATTTTCCTTGAACACCTCCGTCAGCCCCGTGTAGGTGAATTTTCCATCCACCGAGGCGTTGATATGCTGCGACGCGATGCTCAAATGCTTGTGCGCACTGTCTTCCGCCTGATAGGTGAGCCTGAAACGCGGCTCGATGAAGCACCCATTGTCTGTGCTCAACTCCAAGCGGTTTACAAACAGGGAAGCCTGCATCTTTTCGGGGTCAAACCCCGCGATTTCGGAGCGGAGGCGGAACTGCACGGTGGGGTCGTCGCTCTGCGCTTTCACACGGATAGCGTTGCCCTGCATCGCCGCTTCGGCGTGAATTTTGGAGTAGGCATATCCCTGAAAATCAAAGCGTTGCACGTCTAATTGCGCCTCGCCGTTGATGTTGCCTTTGGGCGTAAGTTCGCCTTTGATGCCCATCGTCAGGTCGGCAAATCCAAACAGCGTGTCCTGCATCAAAAAGCCCACGTTGAAGCGGCTGACGGCAGCATTCGCGTCAAATTTAGCCGCTCCCGTTTTCAAATCATAGCCGCCCTGCCCGTCCACAGAAATATCCCCCTTGTCGCTTCCCATCCGCAAATTGAGCACCAAATCAGCCAGTGTGCCGCCCAACGAGCCGCTCAAATCAATCCCAAGGGGCATCGGCATATCCGTGCCGCCTTGACCGGCAACCCCCTCAAACGCCTGCCGCACGCCGTTCACCGCCAACTGCTTCAAATCCAACCGAACAGGCGACGTTTCAAAGTGCTCATAATCCTGAATCGCCCCCGTAGCGTTCAAATGAATGCGCTTCCCATAGTCCGCCCGAAAGGCTGTAACCGCGATTTCCGGCAATGTGCCGCTAATCTCCCCCGAAAATGTCAAAATATCCGTCAAATGGCTCACCGCAGGCACCAGCATGGCAATATCAGCAAAATCAATGTGCCCGCCAACCGCCATTTGATAATCGGTGATGGGTTGGGAAGCGTGCAAGTCAAACCCGCAGTGGCAGTTGGGCAATTGTATTTGCGAACGGGGTAATTCAAGCAAAAAATCATTAAAATTCAGCAAATTATCGCGCGAAGATATTTGAAATTGCAGATTGTTTAGTTGAAATCCACTGTTTTCGGCGAAAGAAAATTGTTTGACATTCACATCCAAATTGTCGAGGTCGATGGACTTCAAGTCCATAATCGTCTGAATATCAGAGAGATGCACCACCAGCGAATCGGCATCATAATTGACCCGCCCGCCACTCAGGGTAATATCCCGCAGTTCGATGCGCAACGAAGATGCCGTCGTCGTATCGGCAGGGTCAATAAACGCATCCACGAGAAATTGGAAATTATACGCCGAATCGGGCGTATTCTTGTCGATATTAATCACAAAATCCGCCGCATCCACCGACTTGACGAGCAGGTGATTGTTGAGCATCTCCCAAATATCAAACCCCGCCGACAACTCGGCAGCATAAAACAGGGTGTCGTGCTGCAAATCCTCCACATACACATCCTCCAACTGCAAATGATTGAACGGACGAAACGCTAACGTGCCGATACTCATCCGATTATGTGTGTTTTCCACCACAATATCCAGCACAAAATCCTTAACTTTCCGTTGCACGGGCGGCAGCCACAACAACAGATAAACCAACCCCACCACGCC
>BNTR01000219.1 GCA_025996755.1 Bacteroidia bacterium | reverse complement strand
TCTCAGCACCCGAAGCGTATTCTTTTGAAGTTTCGCCTGCATGTGTGAAAAAGGGTGTCTCTTGCCGGTCATCGTCTTCAAAACCTTCTTCTCTAAAAACAGTTCGTGTGTCGAAAGCCAAAAGAAGAGAGTATTTCTTGATTTTGCCTTCCTGTCCGGTTGGAATGAGTTTGAAACGACACCAGTTTGTTGGTCCAAACTCTTTGAGTTGAAAAAAAGGCATCGGAAACCAAGTGTTTTCAAATTTTTTCCAATCATCTTCTTTGATTTTACTGACAGAAACATAAAAACAACCTGAATCGCTTGCTTCGTCAGTATCTATCGGAATTTTGCAAGAACTATCAAAATCGTCATCTTTTGAGATTGTTTCCCAAGAATCAGTAACGTTATAGTCGTTCTTCGATGTAGCATAACCGAGGTCATACAAAATAGACTTTTTGAGCCACACATCGTCATCGAAAGAGTGAGCAATTTCCAATTTTCGTTGTCCACCGTCTTCCGTATCAATCCACTCGTGGAAGTACATTTTGAATTTATTATCATTCAAGTCGACTTCCAGCGGAACGGTAAAAAACTGTAACCCTGTGTTTGCAATTAAATTAAAATTCTTCTCCTCCATATCATCGTATCGTATAAACTTTAAAATATCATATTTTTTTGTCTGGGCGAGCCCCCCCGCCCAGTGCTTTCCGCGCATAATTAGCATTATGTTGAATAGAACACCGAATGTATGCGGATTGCTTGCTATGTTTGCAAAAATATTGGCAATATCAGGCATCGTGTCTTTTTGTAACATTTTTTTGCGGTGCTATATTCCGGCAATCCGTAGGATTGCATCGCTCGGTAGAAATTGATATATCCTTCTCCCCCTTGCATTCCGTAGGAATGCAACCTATTATATAGCAGATGGTTGCAATCCTACGGATTGCAGAGAGGGGAGATTTCAATCTGTTTCTACCGAGCGATACATTCCTAACGGAATGTTAAATGTGGCAATATCGGAAATAGCACAGCAAAAAAGATTTAGCACCCCAGAATGCAATTTTAACATTTTTCTTGCTGTTTATTGAAAAAAAATTATTACCTTTGCCGCGATTTTGTTGCAGGATGCTGTGTTTTGTTCGTTCAAATGAGCAAAAAGTGCGTTTTTCTATTCAACATAATGCTAATTATGCGCGCACCACGAAACGCCCTGATTTACAGGCATCAAAGGAACTGCTCGCAATGGTTAAGTTATTGGCTCATACCGATGAAGACACGTTTATGGACACGTTTGAGCAGTGGGAGAACAGAATGAAATTTATTGATATGTATTTTAAGGCTTCTTTTCCTCGTAAGAAGCTGTCTCAAAAGGGCAGCCTCTTTTTTTAAAGAATTAAGCAGCCAGATTTAGCTGTTGCGGATAAAAATCAAGAATTGATTTTAGCACAGACAATTTTGGGCTAATAATCCGCTTGGGAGCGGGATTATTGGTATTATTGGCTTTTTTGTGCATTTTACCCAAGTTGAAGGCTATAGCGAAGATGGCAAAGTCCATTTTTACTTTGTCGCCTCCAAAATGTCTGAACTGGTTGTACTGTTTGTTGGCTTTTGTTTGCCCGAAGACCGCCTCCGGTTCTATCGGGCGTTTGCTGCGGTGCATCAGCCCTTCCGGCGAGGTGAGCAGCTCCCGCGCCGATTTGCGGGTTCCCCTTCCAACGTTGTTCATCCGCTGCCCAATCGGACAGACAAAGTAGTCTTTTTCTGCATTATAATACAGATTTTGTGCAAGAAAAGCATTGGTTTTGAACGACTTTTTTTGTTCCTTGTGAAACATCGGATATTTTACAAAGCCCTCTATTCCATTGTTTTCCATATATTTATAATTTTCTTCGCTGCCACAGCCGGAAGACAACTGGACAGGAGCCACCGGCTTCATCCACCAAGTGATTTTCGACAAATACCTAAGCACACACGAAGCCCCCGAAGACATCGAATACTATATGTGCGGACCCACCCCAATGGCAAACGCCGTCAAAACAATGCTCAACAACCTCGGCGTGCCACCCGAAATGCTACTATTCGACGATTTTGGGTGAAATTCCCCCGATTGTTGATAAAATATTTATGATTATCCGCAATCGTGCCACTAAATAGCGTTTCCTGCAAGCAATTGCTGGTTTTGTCGTGCAAGGACAGCACTTTATTAAGAGGCTGTCTCAAAAGGGCAGCCTCATTTTTTTATATATTTAATATTCCCCTATTTTTCGTACCTTTGCATCTGCAAATCAAAGATATAAGCATTATGGCAAAAGTAGTATTTAAGGATTACAGTCAAGGACAAATCAGTTTGTTCCCGACGCGGTTAGATGAAAAAATTCCGGAGGATTCGCCTGCCCGCCTTGTTAATCAAGTGGTGGATAATTTGGATATTCGTTCTATTATGGATGGGTATCAAGGCGGTGGATGCAGTGCTTACCACCCTCGTATGATGTTGAAAATCGTTCTGTTTGCCTATTTGAACAATGTTATCGAAGACCGTTTGCGCGACAGTATGTGGTTTATGTGGACGGCACCAAAATAGAGTCCAAAGTAACAGTTATTCCAAGACCGACCCCGCCGCCACTTTTATGCAGATGAAAGAAGACCACATGATGAACGGGTTTGAAAAACGCTACAAAAAATTACCTGCCAAAGTCGTAGGCGATTCCGGATATGGCAGCGAAGAAAATTATAAATATATGGAAAACAATGGAATAGAGGGCTTTGTAAAATATCCGATGTTTCACAAGGAACAAAAAAAGTCGTTCAAAA
>BNTR01000218.1 GCA_025996755.1 Bacteroidia bacterium | reverse complement strand
ATCGGTTCAATAGAAGGGCTTTTATGGGGTCAATCTTCGATTTGACCATTAAAAGATTGGTCTTTCATGAGCCTATAAGATTGAAATATAATACATTAACAAGGGCGACCTAAGCGCCTATACCAAATCATTTTTTATATGCGAAGAATTTAACAAATGCATTAAAAAACGAGAATTTATTATTTCTTGTTTTGGTTTTATTACATAAACTCCTTCTTTTATATTCCAATTTGTTGGTACGCTTTCAATTACAGCCATTCTACCCACCGTTCCTGTTCCAGAAAATAAAATATCACCAATTTCAAGATTAGAACGGTTATTTATTAATTTCAGTGCCTCATCATCTACCATATCTGTTTTATCAACAAATGTAATTTTACCATTGTTAATTTCTCTAACAGTTACATAATAATTGGTTGCATTTGGTGGATTTAATACAAAATTCTTTCGTGGATTTAATCCGGTTTTCAATGAATGAATAATATTGCCTAATTCTTCGTAATTCGTAATTTTTAATTCGTAATTGAGCATAGCGTTGCGGTAATATTCGTACTGTTTTTTCCTTGCCTCCAACTCTGCCTCCAACTCTGCCTCCAACTCTGCAAATTTGTCTAATGTAGAGACGATTTCGGATTGGATTGCGAGAGGCGGGAGGGGGATTTGTATGTTTCTTAAATTTTGCTGGTTTAATTTTGGTGGTGTTCCTCTTACAATCGCAGAAACATCAACAGTTTGCAAATAATGAAACACAAATCTTAATAATGCAACATCTGATTTTTCTGATAGAATATGAGCGTGATTATTTACCCATATTTTACCAACAGCCCAATTTAATATTGGCGAATTATCTTTATTTATTACGCTACCATCTTCGCCCATAAGTAAAAATGTGCCATCAAAAATATAGTCATCAACATAATCTTGTATGCCGTTTGCCCCATAATATGGATATTTACCTTCTGTTCTTTTTTCTTTTGAAACAGGTTTTCGCAAATTATCCAAAATTTCGCACACTTCGCCCAAAGTTTTGAACGGCACACCATTTGGACAATGTAACTGTATCAATTTTTCCATTTTATTCATTGTTTACCTCCTTCCAAATCATTTATAATTTCATCTATTGCTATTCTTAAAGCATTTTCACGCGCTACTATTTCGGCAATTTTTGTATTCAGTTGGGTAATATCTACAATCTCGCGGGTATCTTCCTGCACCACATAACTCGAAACGGCAATGTTGTAATCATTGGCTGCGATTTCGGCGTTTGGTACAAGGCGAGTAAAATACTCAACGCTTTTTCGTTCTACAAAAGCATTCAGAATTTTTGAAATATTCTCGTCCGATAATTTGTTTTTGTTGCCTGTATGAATAAATTCTTTGCCTGCATCAATAAAAAGCGTGGCATTATCTGTCTTGCTTTTTTTAAGCACAATAATACAAGTGGCAATGGTAACGCCAAAGAAAAGATTGGCGGGCAGTTGAATAACGGTGTCAATATAGTTATTGTCAATAAAATATTTTCGTATTTTTTGTTCTGCCCTTACACGAAAAAGTATGCCCGGAAACATTACAACTGCCGCTGTTCCGTTAGTAGCCAGCCACGAAAGGATATGCATTAAAAAAGCAAGGTCAGCATCAGATTTTGGAGCAAGTACTCCGGCAGGCGAAAAGCGCGGGTCATTAATGAGTAGTGGGTTGGCATCGCCTTCCCAATGAACGGCAAAAGGCGGATTGCTGACGATTGCTTCAAACGGTTCGTCATCCCAATGTGCAGGGTCAATAAGCGTGTCGCCATGCGCAATATTGAATTTCTCAAAATTTATGTCGTGCAGAAACATATTGATACGGCAAAGGTTGTAGGTGGTAATGTTGATTTCCTGCCCGAAAAAACCTTGCCGCACATTTTCCTTGCCGAGAATTTTGGCGAATTTCAATAGCAGCGAGCCGCTGCCGCAAGCCGGGTCATAAACTTTGTTTACTTCAGTTTTGTCAACTAATGCGATTTTCGCCAACAATTCGGAAACTTCCTGAGGTGTAAAAAATTCCCCGCCCGATTTTCCTGCACTACTTGCGTACATGGTCATCAAAAACTCGTAGGCATCGCCAAAAGCGTCAATGCTGTTGTCCTGAAAATTACCGAGTTCTAAATCGCCGACTGCATCCATAATTTTGACTAACAATTCATTGCGTTTTTGCACCGTTGCACCGAGTTTGTTGCTGTTTACATCAACATCGGCAAACAAGCCTTTCAGGTCGTTTTCGCTGTCGAAACCAACCGCCGAACTTTCAATGTGTCTAAAAACTTGCGATAATGTTTCGTTCAGGTTTTGGTTTGTTTTGGCTTTAATCTGCACATTTTTAAACAGTTCGGAAGGTAAAATGTAAAAGCCCTTTGCCTGTATTGCTGTTTTCCGTGCATTTTCTGCCTCTTTATCCGTAATGCCAGCATAATCGAAATCTTTGTTGCCCGTCTTGTGCACTAAATCATTCAAATAGGCGGTCATATTTTCGCTGATAAAGCGATAAAACAGAAATCCGAGTACATACTGTTTAAAATCCCAACCATCTACACTTCCGCGCAAGTCGTTGGCAATTTTCCAAATGGTGCTGTGCAATGCTGCACGCTGTTGTTCTCTGCCCATATATTGTTATTTATATTTTAATATTCATTCTAACTTTGGTTCTACTGGGAATTGTGTGGAAAGAGCATTAAATCACCGTTAAAGAAGAGAATAGCCGTTCTGAAATTAGCGGTATTTCTGTAACCTCTTCCGATTGTTTTTAGATCTTGTATTGCCCCGTTTAA
>BNTR01000217.1 GCA_025996755.1 Bacteroidia bacterium | reverse complement strand
TAAGATTTGGGACGACATTCGCCGCACGCGCTTGTATCCGGAAGCAGATGGAACAGGGTCGGGCAAATTGAAATGGACTGCACTCGCATCGGCAGCCATTCAAAACAAACCGGACGGGAGCACCAGAATTGGCGCAATTCCGGAACACGCTCTATTATGGCCCATCCCATTGAGAGAGATGCAAGCCAATCCTGCTCTGAAAGGGCATCAAAACCCGGACTGGAACTAAACGAGAACTTAGTTTTTTTCTTCATAAATTATTAGTTGGGAGCGAGCCACCCGTTAGGGCAGCTCGCTCTGTTTTTTGCATTTGGTGGAATGGGGAAAAAGAGTTACCTTTGCAGCGTGATACAAATCAATAAAAAATAATAATTATGGCAACACCTATCAAATCCACGCCGCTTCTCACAGGCAGAGATTCCATTCGCTTTGCAAAAGCAATGGAAAATGTGCAAAAAATTTCGCCCGAAATGCGGAAAGAGTATGAGGAAGCATACGAATGGTATAAAAAGGCAGCACAATTTCCTATATACCCGGTATGAGTGCGATTGTAGATAAAATCAAAATTGTTTGTTTGGAAGAGGATACCTCCAATAAAAAGCCAATTTAGATACCTCACAACCAAAGACATCGACGACAGTACACGTGCTATGTATTTTGATTTGAAGGCAATATAATTAAACCCGTTCGGGCATCGCGTCCACTTCCCAACCGCAAAATCACAAAAATTTTGTACCTTTGCCGACAAACAATATCAAAAAAAATGAACAATAACACAAATATTCGCCGCCGTAAGATGCCGATTGGCATCCAGACCTTTGATGAAATGGCATCAGGGATGTGGGTCTATGTTGATAAGACTGCTCTGGTGTATGAGTTGGCAAACGATGCCAAACACAATTTTCTCTCCCGCCCGCGCCGGTTTGGGAAGAGCTTGCTCGTTTCCACGCTCGCCGCCTATTTCCGCGGAGATAAGGAGGTGTTCAAAGGCTTGGCAATGGAAAAATTGGAAACGGAATGGGTGAAATACCCTGTATTTATTTTTGATTTTGTGATTGATACTTACAACGATGATGTGGCGCAGGTGGAGTCTTTTCTCAATCACAAACTCTCTAATTTAGAAGCAATATGGGGGAAAGAAGAAAATGAAGAATCCTTTGGACAACGGTTTGAAGGACTAATAAAACGAGCGTCTAAGCAAACCGGCAAAAATGTTGTCGTCCTGATTGATGAATACGATAGAGCACTGACACAAACGATGGACAAACCTGAACTAAACCGGCAGGTACGAGATGTTCTCAAAGGCTTTTTCTCCGTGTTGAAGGGTGCCGACCAATATATCCGCTTCGCTCTGTTAACCGGTGTCACCAAGTTTTCTAAAGTCAGTATTTTTTCCGACCTCAACCAACTGAAAGATATTTCGTTAAATGAAAAATATGCTGCTATCTGCGGCATCACACAACAAGAACTTGAAACTAATTTTGAACCCGAAATAGAAATCTTAGCAGAAAAAACAAACCTTTCTTACGAGGAAGCACTCATAAAACTTAGGGAGGAATATAATGGCTACCTCTTCTTTGAAGGCGGACCAAGTGTGTATAATCCGTTTAGTACGATTAATGTATTAGCAGACAGCAAGTTTGGTGATTATTGGTACGAAACGGGTACCCCTACATTTTTGATAAACGAATTGGTGCAAAACAAGTTTGACATCCTGGACTTTGAGAAAGGGGTGTCATCTTCATCTGCCGACATCAATGATTACCGCAGAGAAGAGGGCAATTTCACTCCTTTACTGTTCCAAACAGGCTACTTAACAATCAAAAGCTACCGTGAACCATCCAATTCCTATATTTTGGGCTTTCCTAACGGAGAAGTTAAGCGAGGATTTTCAGGTTCTTTGCTTACAGCGTACTCTAAACCTATTCCAGCGAAGACAAGTTATGCGTACACAAAGTTCAACGATGACCTCTATACAGGCGATTTAGATTCTTTCTTCGACCGTCTAACCTCTTTCTTCGCCGCCCTCCCTTACGATTTGCACAACGATGCGACAAACGAGAAGGATTACCAATACGTTTTCTATGTGCTGATGACTCTCCTTGGCGAATTCACATTCGCCGAGGTGCGCGGAAACATTGGCAGGGCGGATGCCATCATCAAAACGGATGAAAAAATCTACATCTTTGAATTTAAAGTCACTGCAGGGGGCACTGTCGACGAGGCTCTTGCCCAAATCGAAGAAAAGGGCTACGCAAAACCCTTTGAAACCAATCCCGATGAAAAACGCGAGATTGTGAAAGTGGGCGTGGTTTTTGACACTGCTGCACGCAATGTCAAGGAGTGGAAAGTGGCAGAGTGTCAAAGGCAGGGGTAAAATTTCACAAAAAAATGGGTCATTTTTTGCAAAATGCGAAAAATGACCCTTTTTTTGTCAGGCGTGGTTAGTGATGCCGATGGTCCCATCATCGGCGCGAGTGTTATCGAAAAGGGAAATCCGGGGCTCCATCTCTACCGCCAAGGGTAGCGACATCATCAAAGCCCAATCGTTTAATGCGCTTGACGGATTGAAAGGTAAGGCTGCCGGTGTAAACATCTTCTCTAACACCGGGCAGCCGGGTGGAGAAATGCGTGTCATCATCCGTGGTATTTCCACAATCAAAGCCTCGGCAAACCCGCCGACGGCTCACCCAAGTATGATACCGACTGGCAAAAAGAAGCCACGCGGACTTCTCTTTCGCACAATCATCAACTTAGCATCCAACGGGGCGACGGCACTTCGTCGGTGGGTGCGTTCTTGAACTATACCGACCAACAGGGGATTATGCTCAATTCGTATATGAAGCGCGTGA
>BNTR01000216.1 GCA_025996755.1 Bacteroidia bacterium | reverse complement strand
CGATGAGTTTTTTCGGCTCAATGGGCGGTCTGCATCAATTTTTGGCAGACAACGGAAACAATGCCGCGGTGGTGGTGCAGAAGATTTCAGACACCTGGTTAGGTAAAGTCGGCGGCATATTGGCAATCGAAATAAACAGCATGGGGAAAATGGGATAGTGCTCGGGATTCGGATTCATATTGTGCAGGTTAGCCAAAGACGCTTCCGGAATCGGTGCGCCGTGCCAAATCAGGGAAAAGGCTATGCCCATCGCCATAAACAGCAGGGCTGCGCCGAAGATGGGGTAAATTTTGCCGATGATTTTATCAATGGGCAATAAGGTCGCCAGAACGTAATAAATGAAAATGATGACAATCCACCACGTGAAAGTCAGCCAATCGGGCGTGAGATTATCCAATAATTTCGCCGGACCGGCAATAAATACCGCGCCTACCAGCACCATCAGCACGACCGTGAAAACGCGCATAGACTGTTTAAAAACCGTCCCCATATACTTCCCGCCGAGTTCGGGCAAACTCATCCCGTTGTTGCGCAGGGAAAGCATTCCCGCCAAATAATCGTGCACCGCTCCGCCGAAAAGGCTTCCGAAAACAATCCACAGGAATGCGGAGGGTCCATATACGGCTCCCATTACGGCTCCAAAAATCGGTCCCAAGCCTGCAATATTCAAGAATTGGATTAGAAATACACGTCCCCACCCCATGGGCACATAGTCCACACCGTCGGTTTGGGTATAGGCAGGGGTTATCCTGTCTTTGTCTGCACCAAAAACACGCTCAACAAACGCGCCATAAATAAAATAACCGGCGACTAACAATCCGCTCGCAATAAAAAATGTAATCATATTGATTTTTTAATAAACGTCGGTGCAACAAATAATTTATTCAGTCCCAACTCTTTTTCGCTCAATCCGACCGCCAGCCCCATCGCTTGGGTCACATACATCACCGGAATGTTCGTTTTCATCTTCAAACAGGCATCAATATGCGGGCGGCGCATATCCAGATTGGCTTGACACATCGGGCAGGCAACGATAATTGCCTCGGCTTTGCGGTCGATGGCATCCTTGATGATTTTGCCCGACAGTTTGGCAACGATGTCGGTGCGCGAAACGGACAGCCCTGCGCCGCAGCATTCGGTTTTATAGCCCCAATCCAGCGTTGTCGCGCCGATTTTCTGCATCAGCACATCCATAGATTGCGGGTCTTCCACACGGTCGAATTTCAACACATCGTGGGGGCGCACCAGCAGACAGCCATAGTAGCATACCACGTTGTGAGTGAACGGCTTAACCGTTTTTTCTTCCAGCCGCTCAACAATGTATTTGTCGAGCATCTGCATCACGTTCAATACCTGAATGTTGCCGCTGAGGGGCATTTCGAGTATTTCGGACACCCGTTTTTTCAGGGCGGCATCTCTGTTCAGTTCGTGCTGTGCAACCGTCAGGCGGTTGTAGCAGGCAGCGCAGGGGACTACGATTTCCGTCAGCCCCTGCTTTTCGGCTAACGCCAAAATCCGTGCCGGAAGGCTCATCGCAAGTTCGCGATTGAGATTGTGCGCCGCCGTTGCCCCGCAGCAATTCCAGTCGTCAATCTCCTTGAGGGTGATGTCGAAAACTTTTGCCAACGCGATGGTCGATTGGGCGTAATCGGAGGATGTCCCTTTGAGGGAACAGCCTGGGTAAAATCCTATTTCCGTCATTTTTTCGTCTTCTTGAAAATGTTTGACAATTGCTTTTTCCCTTTCACTAATTCGGGCAAGAGCGGTAATTTCCCTTTCAGAAACATACGAGGCGCGATATTCAGGTCTTGCCACAGGTTGAGCGTCCGCAGTTTATATCCCAGCACCAATCCCACCTCATAGAGCCGTCCGGTATATTTGATGGAATCGAGAAACGCGCGATGAAACGGGATAATGTTTTTGTTGGATTTCCTGCTTTGCAACCCCTCTTGCAGGGATTTTTGCCGCAGATAATCCATCACTTTGGGAATATCTATCTCCATCGGACAGCGCGAGATGCACATCTCGCAAGAAACGCACAGCCAAATAGACTGCGATTGAAGCAATTGCCTGTCGGCAGCATCTTCCTCCACCTGAAGCATCCGCATAACGGTGTTGGACGTGAAATCCATCTCACCGGCAAGCGGACAACCGGCAGAACATTTGCCACACTGATAGCAGCGGGCACTATTGACACCCGTGCTTTCGAGAACATCGCTACTCAACATGTTTTTCCGGCGCATATTTTTTTTTATAAAAAGTCAAGTGCAAAGGTACAAAATAATTATCAATTAGGAATCGCTTATTAGCGAAAAATATATTTGATTCCGATATTCAATCCAAAATGATTGAAATTCACTTTATTATCTATTTCACCGGAGCTGGTTTCGGACATCATATCCACGCCGTCAACTTCATACTGTAAAAATTTACATTTATTAAAGTTATAGCGCACGCTTACAGCGGTTATTTCTGCAAACAATCGTAGATTTTCTTTGAGTGAATATTCCGCTCCGGTCGAAAATTGAGCACCTATATTTATTCCACCGGAATATTCCTGTTTAATATTTTGGGATGGGATTATGTGTTCATGTTCGAAAGGGGTTATGTAACCGGAGGCATTTTTACAGACGATATATTTTGCATAAAGCAAATCGGGTCCTCCTTTCAAATAAAAGTTCCAATTTCCATACGGATTGGAAGAAAAAACAAGTTGTGGTGCCAATTGAATGATATGATTGGTAGTTTTATTCTTTCCCAAAACCCAACCATTGTTTCTCCATCTCCAATTCCAATTTCCGGACTCAAGCGGTGCACCAAAATCAGGTTCTATCGAAAAATTTGAACCGGAAAAGAGTTGGGTATTTCCCGTAATTTCTATTGC
>BNTR01000215.1 GCA_025996755.1 Bacteroidia bacterium | reverse complement strand
CCACAAACTCGATTTCCGTTTTCTCCTCCCGAAACTTCACTTGCGCCGTCCCATAATTTTTAAAAAATGCAAACTGCGCCTTCCTCCCCAGCCGCTGAGCCACCGCCTGCGCCAAAGCAATCCCATCGCCCACAGCCACCACATCAATATCCTTCGACGGACGGCGCAAGTGAAGTTTCGGGAGGAGAAAACGGAAATCGAGTTTGTGGGTGCCCGCAGGGAGTCTTATACGCGCGATTCGCGCAATCCTGTTGTGGAGCCGGGCACTTTGCAGGAAGACCAAAATCGGCGCGATTTCACGATTAATGCGATGGCTATTTGCTTGAATGGCAATCGGTTTGGCGAATTTGTTGACCCGTTTAATGGCTTGCAAGATTTGAACGATTGCCGCCTCAAAACGCCGCTTGACCCCGATATTACGTTTAGCGACGACCCTTTGCGGATGCTGCGCGCGGTGCGTTTTGCCTCGCAATTGGGCTTCGACATTGTTTCGGAAACGTTTGAAGCCATCGAGCGCAATGCGTCGCGCCTCGAAATCATCAGCAAGGAGCGCGTCGTGGAGGAGTTGAACAAAATTGTTTTGTCGCCCCGCCCGTCTGTCGGCTTTGAATTGCTGGAACAAACGGGGTTGCTGCAACTTATTTTGCCCGAACTGACGGCTCTGAAAGGCGCTGAAACGAAAGAGGGCATCGGTCACAAAGACAATTTCAGCCACACCTTGGCGGTGCTGGACAATCTGGCGCGGACAACCGACGACCTGTGGCTGCGCTGGGCGGCACTGTTTCACGACATCGGCAAGCCGCGCGTCAAACGCTTCGACCCGAAGCTCGGCTGGACGTTTCACGGGCACGAATACAAAGGGATGAAGATGCTCAAACCCATTTTTCAGCGGATGAAATTCCCGCTGGACGACCGCCTGCGGTATGTGGAAACGCTGGTGTCGCTGCACATGCGCCCCATTGCGCTTTCGGACGAGGAGGTGACGGATTCCGCCATTCGCCGGCTGCTTTTCGACGCGAGCGATGCGGTGGAAGACCTGATGCTGCTCTGCGAAGCCGACATCACGTCGAAAAATCCCGACAAGGTGCGCCAATTTCTGCACAATTTCAAAGTCGTCCGCAGCAAACTGCGCGAGATTGAAGAAAAAGACCGCGTGCGCAATTTTCAACCGCCGATAGACGGTCTGCAAATTATGGAAATGTTTAACCTGCCGCCCAACCGCACCGTTGGCGAACTCAAAACCGCCATCAAAGATGCCATCCTCGACGGCGTAATCCCCAACGAATACGATGCCGCCCACGCTTTTTTGGTGCAATTGGCGCAGGAAAAGGGGCTTAATAGTACGTTTCAAGCACTTGTCGCTTCGAAAAATTCATCAATTTAAGATAATGTGCGGGCAAATTGATAACAGCTTGCCGGGGTATCAAGCCGATTAATTCGCAGTTGGCAATACTTGTACCGTGGAGTGCAGCCTCCTCACGAATCGCCTCTACGACCTGATATATACCCGTTTGCATATAGTCAGTTAAGTTCATCGACACTTGCGCTTGTTTGGTTGCTTTGAGGAAAAAGCCTTTTGCTTTCACACAAGGCATACCACCATCACTGGATCGAATTTTCCTAGCAATGGTTTTGGCAATAACCAAGTCAATGGTATTTAGATTTACATTAAACGCGATAAGAGGCATACGCGCGCCTACTATTGTCGCACCGGCAGTCGGATGAGGACGTGGTACTTGACCAGTAAAAAAATCGGGTTGCCATCGGGGCGTTTGCATCTTCGCAGTCAATCCTTCAAATTCACCTCCGCGAACAGATGCCAAATTGCGGCGATGCTCGGCAGTTGCAGATTGTTCATACAAATAAACAGGCAAATCTAATAGGTCGCGAATAAGTTTGCCTGTTTTTTTCGCCAACTCATCGGCTTCATCCATGGTCATATTGCGCAACGGAATGAATGGAATCACGTCTGCCGCCCCTATACGGGGATGCTCCCCATGATGCTGCCTTAAATCAATTTCGTGCATAGCAATGCCAACAGCCGCAATTACAGCCGCAGACAATGCTTGAGGCTCGCCAATCGCCGTCACCACCATCCGGTTATGGTCGCGGTCGCTGCTATAATCCAACAACTTCACGCCCGCCATGCCCCGAAAAGCCCCAACAATGCGCTCCACCTTCTCCAAATCGCGCCCCTCGCTGAAATTGGGGACGCATTCTGCTGTTTTTTGCATTTTTAAAAATGTTTTTGCCACAAATGTACAAAATAATTCATCATTATCTTTATTAAAAAAAAGCCCCCACCTCGCGGCAGAGACTTTTTCGAAATAGTGTAGTTGGCTTAGAACAAATAGCCGACAGTTATGGCAATGTTGCCATTGCTGCCATCCGTCTCTGCCTCTTTGTTAAGCACATTCGTCAAGCCCAAGTTGTATTGGGCTTTGGCGAATATGCTTCCAAATTGATAACCCGCACCAATGTTTAAACCAAAATCCAACGGGTTGAGCATATTTCCATCATCTACCGAACCGAATGTATACGGTTTTTCTTCACTGCTGGAAATTCCATACCCTACGTACGGACCTGCAAAAACGAGAACTTTAGAATTATCATTAACCGCAATTTTGTACGTTGCGTTAATCGGCAATTGCAAGTAGCTCAACGTGATGGCATCGCCGCCGCTTTTCGGTTTAGCTCCTCTTTGAGAGAATAATAATTCAGGGGCAATAGAAAAACTTTCGGTAAGTCCATAATCTGCAACTACACCTGCTTGAAAGCCAAATGTAGATTCCATGTTTTTACCTAAATCCCCTGAAAAACTGGGAATATTTAATCCGGCAGTAACGCCAAATTTCAACCCCTGTGCACTCACTGTTGCTGCGCTCAATGCTACAGCCATAATTAAAATTACCTTTT
>BNTR01000214.1 GCA_025996755.1 Bacteroidia bacterium | reverse complement strand
TTGGTCGGCGGCTTCGGCGCGTTTTTCGGCTAATTCTTTGTCGCGCTTTTCCTCTATCTTTTTAATTTTCTTTTGGTTGTTGCCGGCGGCTTTTATTTCCGCATCGTATTTTTTTGTGATGGCGGCTTCTTCGGCTTGGTTGGCGGCTTGCACATAGTTGGATGCTGCCGACAATAGCGTATTGATTTGCTCCAGCGCAAATTGGGTGAGTTGCATTTTTCGGGCAAACGATTCTTTGTCATTGGTTTCCCTGAGGTCGTTGTATTTTTGGGCAATTGCTGTGCGGAGTTCTTCGTAATTGAGTATCTCGTCAATCTCGGCATTGTGCAACGATTGAAGCGCATCTAATTGTTTGAGTTCTGCGGCTTCCGAATCGTTTATAAGTGTATCCTTTGCGCCGGAACTGAGTTTGTCGTCATCAAGCAAACTTTTCAGGTCTTTCTTTTTGTGAGTTTGGCTTGGGTTGTCTTTGACTAATTGCTCGGCGACTTCCTTGTTCTTTTTCTTTTCGGGGTCGTATTTATCCTCAATTGATTTTAGAATTTTGTAGTATTCTTCTGTTTTGGCAATTTTGTCACCCCACACCTCGTCTAAGGCTGCGATTTCGTCAGCCTTCATTTCATCGTTTGTTTTGGTCCGGTATTTCTTAACCAGTTCGGCGATGGCTTTTTCGCGGGCTTCGGTTGCCTTGATTTCATCCTGCTGTTTTTTCAGAGTAAACTTTTCGAGTTCTTCCTGATAGCCAATATATTCGGATGAATCCGCTTTGTATAGGGCTTGTTTCTTCGCAATTGTGTCTTGCTCGATGCGCAGCAGTTCCTCTTCGTAAGACTTTTGGTCTTTGTATGATTGCATCGCAACGATTCGCTGCTTTGCGGCGGCGAGGTCAAGGGCTTTTAGTTTGGCATCGAGGGCTTTTTTTGCGGCTTTTTCATCAAGGTTTTCGCCGCCTATTGTAGAGGTTTCAGCCGTGCCATCACCTTTGATGGTTGAAGGGTTCGTTACTCCCAATTCTGCCAATGCTCTGTTTTGTTCTTTTAATGCCGCTATTTGGGCATTTCTCTTATCGTAGGCTTTGTTAAAGACTTTATCTGCATAACCAAAGGCATTGCCAAATCCGTTAGCGAGACCGGCTCCAAATCGCTCTAACACATTGGTATTTTCGTCATAAATTTCCTGACCTGATTTGTTTTGTAAATCAATTATTTGGGTTTCATTTTCTATGATTTTGTTTTTTGCGGCTTCTGCTCTCGCTAATCTCAGCAAACTTTCTATGTAGTTGTCAATCGCTGTTTTGGCTTTGTTGGTGTTGATTTCTTCCAAGGTCAGGTTGCCCAAATATTCAGGCGACAATTCGTTCAGTTGTTTGATTGCCGTTAGCCGCTCTTCTTTTGATTTTGTTTCGTCACGTGCAGTTTTCAAGAATTGTTCCATCTGCCATTTTTGAGCGGCTATGTTTTTTTCTGCAGTCGCATTCACGTCGTTCAATGCCTTTTGCTTTTTTTCCATTGTAGACATTTCGGAATTGATTGCCTTGTAAACTTGGTAGAGGGCAGTTGCAAGCACGAGCACGGCACCCCACGGATTTGCTGCCATCGTTGCCCAGAGTTTTTTGCATCCGGCTATCAGGGTATTGTTCCAAAATGCCATCAATTTTTGTTCAATGATATATGCCTTCATTACAAGGGTGTAAGCGGCTAACACCGCTGCCGTTTTCACGATTGCGCCGCCGTATTTGGAGAAAAAATCAATTGACGATGACAGCACGCGGATAATCGTTGATGTGAGGTTGGTGCTGTGCAATAGGATGGGGTTTAGTTTTTCGCCCAATGCCATTGAGATGTCTTTGAAGTTTTTGCGGGCTTTTTCGAGCTTTGCCATCAGGTTTTCGTTCTTGACGTTGTACTCGTTTGTGAGGCTGGTGGCTTCGGCAAATGATTTGTTGGATATTTCCTGCGCTTCCGTCACCATGCTGATGTTGGTTGCAAGCGAAGTTAATACGCCAACGGCACGTGCACCGTCAAGGTGCATATCTTTGAATATGGGTATTAACTGTTGTAAACCTCCTTTTTTCGAGAGGGCATCCAAAACGGTCAAAATGGCTTGGTTGGTGTCTGTTTTCAGCAATTCTGTAAATTTGCTCACTTCCAATCCGGCTATTTTTGCAAATTTTGCCGGTTCGCCCATCAATTTCATGATGAAACCTTGCATGGCTGTAGCGGACATTTCTACTTTCTGTCCGGATTGGTCAAGCGCGGATGCGAAGCCCAAAATATTTTGAATGGAAATGCCTGCCTGCGAAGCAACACCTCCAAGTCGTTGCGAAAAGTCCACGAGATAGGATTCGGATGCGGTGGATGATTGCCCCAGTTGGTTGATTGCCGAATCACGCCTTACCCGTTTATCCAATGGCTTTAACAAATATTTCAGTATGGCTGCTACCGGAGTGGCAGCCATCACCGGATTGTCTATGACCTTCCGGAAACTTGCCGAAGATGTCGCCAAAATGGACGACACGTATGCCGATGTGATGAAAACAACCGGCTTAACTCACGACCAAGTCAAAGACCTGAACGAAGAATTTAAAAAACTCGATACGCGCACATCGCGCGAAGAGTTGAACAATTTGGCGCGTGATGCCGGTAAATTAGGCATCACCGGCAAAAAAGACATCCTCGATTTTGTAGAAGCAGGTAACCAAATCAACGTCGCCCTGGGCGAAGATTTGGGCGAAGGTGCCATTAAAAACATAGGCAAACTCACGGAAGTTTACAAGCAATCGACACAGGAACTCGACAAATTAGACCTCAAGGGCAAAATGCTCTCCATCGGTTCGGCAATCAACCAACTGGGGCAATCATCCACCGCATCCGAATCCTATCTCGTGGACTTTTCGCAACGACTTGGAGGTGTTGCTTCGCA
>BNTR01000213.1 GCA_025996755.1 Bacteroidia bacterium | reverse complement strand
GAAGACCCGCACGACACCATCGCCACCGCCGCCGCAAACATAACTAAAACAAATTTCAAACACTTCATATTACTGAACAAAAAAATAATTTAAATAATTAAACTGAAATTCCCCGCAAAGATACAACAAATTTTTGAATTGGCAAACTTTTTGGCAATTTATTCAGGGTCAACGCATTAAAAATGGTTCTATAAATGGTTGGTGTGGGTAAATGAACACTTGCCACAAGATAGTTCTTAAACCTCATTTCCACCTAATTTTCTTAACAAAACCACCTCAGTAGCAAAAAGTTACACACCCTCCACCCCCCCAAACCTCATTATCTCATTTTTTTCCCCTTAGTAGCCAAAACGTGTCCCCATCCTCCCTCCCCCTTATTCCCTTATTCTATTGATGATGAGAAAAATAAGGGAATAAGGGAGGGGGAGGATAATAAATATTCGAGGGCTACTAAGGGCTATTACGAGGTTGTTTTGTTAAGAAAATTAGGTAATGAGGTTGGGGGGGGGGATGGTGTGTAACTTTTTGCTACTGAGGTGGTTTTGTTTATAAAATTAGGTGGAAATGAGGTTTAAGAACTATCTTGTGGCAAGTGTTCATTTACCCACACCAACCATTTATAGAACCATTTTTAATGCGTTGACCCTGGCAATTTATTATATGATTGCGGATAATCATTAAAATTATGTATCTTTGTACCCGTAAATTATGAGCGATTTTGAAGAATATATTCGGCAGGGCGAACCTCAAAAGAAAGAAAGAGGTTATGCGTGGCAGACTGCCATAGGACTACAGGCTGTGGATGGTTTGAAGCCATCCGATTATCTAATAGCAACAGCCCGTCAGCATATCGAAGGCGATATTACAATTGACGAGGTACGCCAACTTATTAAGAGTTATTATGAGTCGAAAGGAAACCGTACAAGTACCGAACAACTTACCGAACAACCTATCGAACAACTAACCGAACAGGAACGACTTCTTTTGTCAGTAATGGGAAACGAACATTTTACTTTAAAAATGCTGATGGAAAAAATCGGATTAAAACATCGCCCTACATTCTTGGCAAATTATATTAATCCGGCAATAAAAGACGGTCTTGTGAAAGTTCTTTACCCCGAAAAGCCTAATCATCCCCGTCAAAAATATTTGCTGACTGTTAAAGGAACAGCAATGAGAAATTAAGAAACATGAGTAAGTAAGTTCAATTCTCTCCGCTAAACCTGTTAGGTCTTGAAGACCTAACAGGTTTTTCTTGGTAAACTAACGACGGGAACGCGCCAGCCGGAAGCCTATGTCGGTGGAGAAAGTAGTGTTGGGGTCCACGTTGAGCTTACGTTCAAACACGCGGCATTCCGACACAGTTTTGATCCAGCTGCCGCCGCGAAGCACGCGGAACGAACCCGAAGTGGGTCCCGACACCGGGGTCGATGTGCTGATTGGGGAGGAGGCCCAGTCCCAGCACCATTCCTGCACATTCCCGCTCATGTCATACAACCCTTCGCTGTTTGGGTCTTTAGTCCCTACCGGATGAACACCGTGGTCGACATGGGTGTTTACAAGGTTTAAAGAATTGATATTATACCATGCTACATTGCCAACGTTAGCGGCATCACTTCCCGAATGGGTATAGTTCCAGTTTGTTGCATCGCTTGGATCGCCGCCTCGCGCTGCATATTCCCACTCCGCCTCCGTGGGCAGCCGGTAGCCATCTTTGGTTAAATCCATATCACAAGCTACTATGTTAGTGGTATCTTTAATAACATTCCCACTGTAAGTGTACACCTGCGTTTTGTTGTTCATCTCGCTATAGGCATTGCACCAGACAATAGCATCCCGCCAGCTGACCGTCGTTACCGGACGGGTTGCCCTTGTGGCGGCATCTCCCACCGCACTCTGACCGGTTCCGCTGACGCCATGCCCTTCCACGCCGGCACTAAAGGTGTAACCGTTTGCGCTTGCCCAAGTGTACACCTCTTGCCATAATTCGTACGTGGTTTCATATTTGGCAATGGCAAAGCTATCGAGGGTTACCGTCCGGCCTGTGATAAATGCCCCATTTGTTCCGCTGCTTCCTATTATCGTACCTTTGTCAAAATTTACCATGTCCCGATAGATTTGCTGGGTAGAAAAAACCACCGTAATTGGACCGCCGGTTACGACTCCGGAATTGTTGGCGCGCCTCACTTCTACGGTGATGCGTTTACCAAAATCGGCAGCCACTAAGGTATAGGTTTGGCTGTTTGTCCCAATAGGCGTGCCATCACGTTTCCATTGGTAGGAGATGGTTCCGCTTCCATTAAGGGCAGAGGTATTTGCGGTGAGGATTTCTCCAACTACCGGTTTGCCGTCGATGGTTACCGTGCCTGTTAAAGCGGGGAGGATAACTGTCACAGGACCGCCGGTTACGATTTCGGAATATCCGTTGCGGCTCACATCTACGGTGATGTCTTTCCCTACATCGGCAGCCACTGAGGTATAGTATTGGCTGTTTGTCCCAATAGGCGTGCCATCACGTTTCCATTGGTAGGATGGGGCACCGATTCCATTTCCATCAAGGGCAGAGGTATTTGCGGTGAGGGTTTTTCCAACTACCGGGTCGCCGTCGATGGTTACCGGGCCTGTGAGGGTGGCTCTTGCAACCGATGCCGTTGTATCGTTTACGCTTCCAGAATTGCCGCTACGGCTCACTTCTACGATAATGCGTTTATCTGCATCTGTACCCATTAAGGTATAGGTGTTGTTTGTACCAATAGAACCTATGCTATTCAGTTGTTTCCACCGGTAGGAGATGGTTCCGCTTCCATCAAAGGTGGTATTTGCAATGAGGGTTTGTCCGACTTCCGCGGTGCCGTTGATGCTTACCGTGCCTGATAAACGGGGGTAGGTAACTGCTGCCGTTTCATTGCTGAGTTTGCTTCCGGTATATCCGGTGCGCCACACTGTTACGGATATTCTTGTATCTGCATCGGTAGCCTCTA
>BNTR01000212.1 GCA_025996755.1 Bacteroidia bacterium | reverse complement strand
GACTTACGCCCGTTATCGTGGACGTTGACCCCGATTCGTTTAATTTGACGGCGAAAAATATCGAAAAGAGCATTTCGGCTACCACCAAGGCGATTATTGTGGTGCATCTGTTTGGTCAGAGTTGCGATATGTCGCCGATTATGGACTTTGCGCGCAAGATACATCTATCTGTGATTGAAGACAATGCGCAATCGCTTGGTGTGTATTACACCTTGCCGCCTACGCCCCTCTACCGGGGGCTGGATGAGCGCAAGCAGACGGGGACGATGGGGCACGTGGGCTGTACGTCGTTTTTCCCGACAAAAAATTTGGGGTGCTATGGCGATGGCGGCGCGATGATGACCAATGATGATGATTTGGCGCAAAAACTGAAAATGATTGCCAATCACGGGCAACGGCAGAAATACCATCACGAGATGCTGGGGTGCAATTCACGCTTGGATACCTTGCAGGCGGCTATTTTAAATGTCAAATTGAAATACCTGAACGATTCTGCCGCCGCACACCGTCGGGCGGCAAAAATATATACGGAGGGTTTGAAGGATGTTCCGGATATTGTTACGCCCAAGGAGGAGCCGTTTTCGACCCATGTTTATCATCAATACACCCTCAAAGTGGGTGGCGGCAAGCGCGATGCCTTGCAGCAGTATTTGGCGGAGCAGGGCATTCCAACGACGGTTTACTACCCGTTGCCGTTGCAGGAACAGCCCGCGTTTAGATATACAGTCCGCGTGGCAGGACCGCTGACTGTTGCCAAAGAGTTGTCGCGGTCGGTGCTCTCACTGCCGATGCACATGGATTTGACGGTGGAGCAGCAGCGGTATATCATCGAAAAAATATGTACTTTTCTCACGAAACAGCCATAATTGACGATGGCTGCGCGATTGGCGAAGGCACCAAAATCTGGCATTTCTCGCATCTGATGGGGGGGTGCACGATTGGCGAAAATTGCGTGATTGCGCAAAATGTCTTTATTGCGCCCGATGTGGTGCTCGGAAATGGCGTGAAGGTGCAAAATAATGTGTCGATTTATGCGGGCGTAACGTGCGATGACGATGTGTTTTTGGGACCGTCGTGCGTGTTTACAAACGTGCTCAACCCGCGTGCGGCGATTTGCCGCAAGGATGAATTTTTGCCCACGCATATAGGGCAGGGGGCGACGATTGGTGCCAATGCCACGATTTTGTGCGGCATCACGATTGGCAAATTTGCATTCGTTGGTGCGGGGGCAGTGGTAACAAAAAATGTGCCGGATTATGCGCTCGTGGTTGGCAATCCTGCCCGTCAAGCGGGGTGGATGGATGAAAAAGGTTGTAAAAAACAAGCATTTTATTTATTTTTTGTGGCAACATTGTCACTTTTTTCAATACAGAGCGCATATACTCAAATATATCGCCAAGAAAAAATATACAGCAAAAAAAATAAATTTTCATTTGATGTTGTTCATATTATCCAAAATGACACCATTAAAGAGAAGACTCTTGTGCTTAATTGTTTAGGAAAAGAATGGAGAAGTTTAAAAACTTTACATCCAAACGATTCGATTGAAAATCGAAAGTGGACAGGTATTTCTTGGAACGATTTAGGTACTGACCAATTAGACCCTGAGAAATACGAAACAACAGGAGTGAAAGAAACTTCTGAAAGTCTTTTTTTGCATCCACCTCGAGGTGGTGAACATGCTATTTTAGAATTTTGTCCATTCCCAATAGTCCATTATCCATTACACGTTGGGAAGCGTTGGTCGTGGACTTTAATTGGCACAAATGATATTTATCTTCGTGCCATAAAAAATTACGACAAAAAGCAAGGAGACACAAGTGTAGAATGTGAATATGTAGTTACAGGCGAAAAGTCGTGGTTTTCAGTTTCGGAAAATAAAAATATCCCCTGCTATGTGATTGACGCAACAGGAAAGACGCGTTTTGGGAATACCAAACTGGTTGCGTATTATTCAGAAAAATATGGCTATGTGTATATGCACTTCAAAACATTGAATAAGGATGAATATATCTTGAGATTACGAGAAGAGAAATTAAAAACAAACACGATGAAATACAACTATGATTCTTATAATCACAAATGAACAAGATGCCATAAAAAAACTAAAATATATCAAAATTGACTAATAAAATGATAAAATTTGCGGTTGTGGGTTGCGGGCATATTGGGAAACGCCATGTGGAGATGATTTCTCGCAATCCGGAGGCTCAATTGGTTGGGGGGTGCGATATTGACCCTGTTACGAATTACGAAACAACGTTCGGCGGTAGCCAATTACGAATTACGAATTTTTATTCGTCCATTGAGGAATTGTTGGCGGCGACGGATGCCGATGTGGTAAATATCTGTACGCCAAATGGTTATCATGCCGATTATGCTGTTAAGGTTTTGGAAGCCGGCAAGCATGTGGTGGTTGAGAAGCCGTTGGCACTTTCTAAAAAAGAGGGGCAAAAGGTGCTTCGTGCCTCTTTGAGAGCCGATAAAAAGGTTTTTTGTGTGATGCAAAACCGCTATTCTCCCCCTTCGGTGTGGATTAAGGAATTGGTGGAGTCGGGCAAATTGGGGCGTATATATATGGTGCAACTGAATTGCTATTGGAATCGCGATGCGCGCTATTACAAGGCGGGCGGCTGGCATGGGACGGCGGATTTGGACGGCGGCACGCTGTTTACGCAATTTTCGCATTTCATCGACATCCTTGTCTGGCTGTTTGGCGGCATCACACATATTCGAGCCAAATTTGGCGACTTCAACCACACGGATTTGACGGCATTTGAAGATTCCGGCACCATCATGTTCGACCTCGTAAAAGGGGGGATGGGGTGTTTGAACTATTCGACGGCGGTGTGGGACAAAAATTTGGAGAGCAGCCTCACGATTATCGCCGAAAACGGCAGCGTCAAAATTGGCGGGCAATATATGAACGAAGTGGAATATTGCCACGTCAGAAACTACGAAATGCCCACGCTGCCGCCGACCAATCCGGGCAACGACTATGGCGCATACAAAGGCTCGGCGCAAAACCACC
>BNTR01000211.1 GCA_025996755.1 Bacteroidia bacterium | reverse complement strand
CCAGATTTCAAAAATGCGAGAATAAGAGCGTAAAAGCTCTGTTTATCAATATTTTATAATTCTAATCTTTCATTTTTTATTGCTTCATTTCATTCTTCGGCAACAAAGGTAAGAAATTATTTTTTAATTCACCAAATAATTTTAGTTAAATTTTTTTGAAGTGCTATTTTTTTAGCCTCGCAGAGGCTAAATGTGCATAGCCGTGGGTGGTGCCTGACCGCTTGTTTTTTATCATCAAAAATATGGATAAAAAAAAATCAAAAAAGACTTGCAAGATAAAAAAAAAAATCTTACCTTTGCGCCGTCTTACGACAAAAGGATTGTCTCATGGTGTAATGGTAGCACTGCAGTTTTTGGTACTGCCTGTATAGGTTCGAATCCTGTTGAGACAACGAAAACCCCTGCCAATCAACGATTTACAGGGGTTTCCTACCAAGAGAGTAAAGTAATGTTCAATCTGCGTCGTCCTGCGCCACATATTCTTTCAGCAACTTGTCCTGCACATCGGCGGGCACCAATTCGTAGGACGCGAACTTCATCGTGAACGAGGCGCGACCGCCTGTGATGGAACTCAGCGCGGTGGAATAGCTGCCCATCTCTTTCAGGGGCACTCTTGCCAGCAGTTTTTCATAGCCCCGCTCCGAACTCATATTCATAATCATGGCGCGACGGCTTTGCAAATCGCCCATCACATCGCCCATATATTCGGCGGGAAGCGACACCTCAATGTCGTAAATCGGCTCCAGAATTTTCGGCGCGGCTTCTTTGAAAGCGGTCGAAAACGCATTGCGACCGGCGAGCATAAACGAAATTTCGTTGGAATCCACCGGGTGCATTTTGCCGTCATAGACAATCACGCGCACGTCGCGGGCATACGAGCCGGTGAGCGGACCCTGCTCCATCCGCGCCATAATGCCCTTGAGAATAGCCGGCAGGAAGCGCGCATCAATCGAGCCACCCACGATGGAATTGACAAACACCAGTTTGCCGCCCCACTCCAAGTCGTGCTCCTGCACGTCGCGCGCCTGAATCTTAAATTCCTGCCCGTTGAATTTGTACGTTTCGGGCATCGGCTGTCCTTCGACATGCGGCTCCACAATCAGGTGCACCTCGCCGAATTGCCCTGCGCCGCCCGATTGTTTTTTGTGGCGGTAGTCGGCACGTGCCTGTTTGGTGATGGTTTCGCGGTACGGAATTTTCGGCTCAAAGAACTCGATGAGCACTTTGTCGTTGTTTTCAATCCGCCATTTCAGGGTTTTCAGGTGAAACTCGCCCTGACCGGATACGATGATTTGCTTCAGTTCTTTCGACTGCTCAACCACCCACGTGGGGTCTTCGGCGCGGAAACGGCTGAGGATTTCCATCATCTTTTCGGATTCCGATTCGTTGACGGCTTTAATCGCGCGGCGGTATTTTGAATTGGGGTAGCGGATGAAGTCAAATTTGTTGTCTATTCCCTTGCCGTTCAGGGTGTTGCCTGTGTTCACGTCTTTCAGTTTGACGGTTGCGCCGATGTCGCCCGCTTTCAGTTCGGGCACCTCCGTGCGGTTTTGTCCCGCCACCACGAAGAGTTGGGAGATGCGCTCTTTCGAGCCGCGGTCTTCGTTCAGCATGTCGTCGCCCGTCTTGAGCGTGCCCGACATCACTTTGAAGTAGGAAACGCGCCCGATATGCGGCTCCACGGTGGTTTTGAAAATGAACGCCGAGGTTGGCGCGGCGGCATCCGGCTTGATTTCCTTGCCCTCGGTGTTTTTATACAGCGGCATTTCCGGCACGCTGGGGACGTTGTTGCCCAGAAATTCCATCAGCCTGCGCGCGCCCATATCTTTTGCCGCCGAGGCGCAAATCACGGGAAACATTCCGCGCGCCAATAGCCCCTTGCGGATGCCTTCGCGCATCTCGTCTTCGCTGAGACTGCCTGCATCGAAGAATTTTTCCATCAGCCCCTCGTCGTTTTCGGCGGCGGCTTCCACCAACAGATTGTGCAGGTTTTGCGCTTTTTCCAATTCGGAAGTGGGGATTTCCAAAATTTCGGGCGTGCCGCCTTCGGGCTTCCATTGGTAGAGTTTCATTTTCAAGACATCCACCATCTGATGAAAATTCTGTCCGGTTTGCACGGGATACTGAATTTGAATCACCTTGCCGCCATACGTTTCTTTCAGCATAGCCAGCGTTTTGTCGTAATCTGCCGTATCCTTATCTAATTGATTTACAAGGAAAATGACAGGCTTGTTTAAAGCATCGGTGTAACGAAACAGGTTGTTCGTTCCCACCTCCACGCCATACTGCGCATTAAGCACCATCAACGCCGTGTCGGTTACGTTGAGCGCAGAAACGGCACTTCCAGCGAAGTCGTCCGACCCCGGCGTGTCCACGAAATTCAACTTCTTGCCCAGCCATTCGACACTAAAAATGGTCGAAAAAACCGAGTAGCCGTACTCTTTTTCCACCGGGAAATAGTCCGTAACGGTATTTCCACTCTCCACTGACCCGCGGCGTTTTATCACGCCACTCTCCAAAAGCAACGCTTCCGAAAGAGTGGTTTTTCCGGAGCCGGAACTGCCAATGATGGCAATGTTCCTGATTTCATTTGTCTGATACACTTTCATGATATAAAAAAATTATGTTTTAAAAATTGAACTTCTCAAAATCGCCGCAAGTTACAAAAAAAAATAAAACAAAGCAACAAATATTTATATTTTATATAAAATAATTGTGTAATTTTGCACCCCGTTAGTACATATTATATAATGGAAAAAGTTGAAGTAGTAGTTGCAAACGAGGGTCATGTGGGCTACGTGCCGCTGATTCTTGCGACCATCGAAGCCGCCGCCAAAGTGCGCGGAACGGGTATTGCGAAGCGAACCACAGAATATGTGGAGCAAAAAATGCGCGAAGGCAAGGCAATCATCGCCTTTGTCGACGACGAATTTGCAGGCTTTTGTTACATCGAAAGTTGGGGAAACACGCAATACGTCGCCAATTCGGGGCTGATCGTAGTAGACCGGTTTCGCGGACACGGCTTGGCAAAACACATCAAGCAGCGCGCCTTCGCACTGTCGCGCG
>BNTR01000210.1 GCA_025996755.1 Bacteroidia bacterium | reverse complement strand
CCATTCGGCATCGGGATACTCCGTGGTCAGGAAAAACGCCACGCTCTGCTGCTTGGCGGCGGTCTTCACCACGTTCGTTTCAAACACCCGCGGCGTATCGGTCTGCCCCATATCCTCGCTCCCGCTGTTGCATTGTCCCAGCACGAATGGTGCCAACAGTGCAATCACTAACCCTTTTGCTTTTGCTTTCATTGTCTTCTTTTGTTTATATGATGCTTAAAATCGGTGCAAAGGTACAAAACTTTTTTTAGAAAAAAAAATACACTAAATGTAATTGACCTCCGGCGACAGTTCGATGCCGAACTTGGCTTCGACGGTAGCGCGGATTTCTTCTGCCAGATGCACAATATCATCTGCCGTGGCATTGTTTTGATTGACCAGCACCAGCGGATTTTTTTCGTACACGGCTGCGCCGCCAAGCGTTTTGCCTTTCAGTCCGCATTGGTCAATAAGCCACGCGGCGGGGATTTTGACGATTTCTTTGCCGTCGTCGGTCTTTTCCGGCTCAAAAAAGTGCGGCATATCGGGATATTGCTTGTGCAACGCCTCAAAATGGAGCTTGCAGACGTAGGCGTTGAGGAAAAAACTGCCGGCATTGCCCAGCACTTCGGGGTCGGGCAATCGCGACTTGCGAATGGCGATGACCGCCTCGCGCACGGTTTGCAGCGTGATGGCTTTGCCCTCCAGCGTGCTGCGGAGGTTGCCGTAATCGAGTTTGAAGACGGGCTTTTTGGAAAGTTTATACACCACGTGCGTGATATAGTGCAAGCCGCGCTCCTCCGGTTTTTTGAAAAAAGTGTGACGGTAGGCAAATTGACATTCGGCGCGACTGAAAATGCGCTTCTCGCCCGTTTTGACGGCATAGGCGTGCACCTCTTCGATGCAATCGCCCGCCTCCACGCCATACGCGCCGATGTTCTGAAACGCACTCGCGCCCACCTCGCTGGGGATGAGCGACAGGTTTTCGATGCCGCCCCAGCCCTGCTCAACGCACTGCCGAATCAAATCGTCCATCATCTCGGCAGCCCCCACTTTCAGCGTAATGCTGTCGGCATCCTCCGCGATTTTTTCGATGCCCCTGATGCCCGAATGGACGATGATGCCATTGAAGTCGCTCAAAAACAGCAAGTTACAGCCGTTGCCAATGTGCCAAAACGCCTGAGAGAAGAAATATTCGTCGCGCAGCAATTTTTGCAGGTCGCTCTCCGATTCATATTCCACAAACCAGCGCGTTTTCACGTTGAGTTTGAACGAGTTATGTGCTAATAACGAATAGTTTTCAAGAATTTTCATGCTACCTCCGTATGTCGATAAAATTTCAGACTATCCGGCTCAAATTCCGTGATATATTTCTGAATTTTAGCAACTTCCACTTCGGAAAGCGTTACATACACTTCGGCAGAGCGCGCAAACAGTTCATAATCCCGATTGGCATCCGAAATCAACAGATACGACAGCGTGATGTGTCCGGCAGCCTCCACCAATCTACGAGCCTGAAAATCAATCAGTTCCTGATTTTTTGTATCAGCCACCAGCGGCACTATTTTTTCGTAAACGTCCACCAATTTTGCCACGCGCTTTTGCAAACCCTGCAATTCAGGACGGAGTTTTTCGGCTTGATAAACTTCCTGCCACTGCTTCAAATACGTGCCTGTGAGCACGTGACGGATGGCTGCCACCACCTGCAACTGGCTCGTGCCTTCGTAGATGTTGGTGATGCGGGCATCGCGGTAGTAGCGTTCGCAGGGGTAATCCTTCATAAAGCCGGAGCCGCCGTGAATTTGAATCGTGTCGTAGGTGTCCTGATTGGCATATTCGGTAGCCATCAACTTGCCCAGCGGCGTGTAGGCATCTGCCAATTTCTTGTATCTTTTCAGTTCGTCCCGTTCTTCCGGTTCCAATTTGCGTTCTTTTTCGATGTCTTCCAAGATTTTGTAAACGTCCACAAAGCGGGATGTTTCGTACAAAATGGCGCGAGAGCCGTCCAATTTGGCTTTGATGTTGGCGAGCATCTCGTAGACCGCCGGAAATTCGATGATGGCTTTGCCAAATTGCTTGCGGTCTTTGGCGTATGCAACTGCCTCACGGTAAGCCGCTTCCGACAATCCGGTTGCCTGCGCCATGATGCCCAGCCGCGCGCCGTTCATCAGCGACATCACGTATTTTATCAAGCCCAATTTGCGTTCGCCGCATAGTTCCGCTTTGGCATTTTTGTAGGTCAATTCGCACGTTGGCGAGCCTTTGATGCCCATTTTGTTTTCGATGCGGCGCACATCCACGCCGCCGTCGCGCTTGTCGTAGATGAACATCGACAGTCCGCGACCGTCCTTTGTGCCTTCTTCCGAGCGTGCCAACACCAGGTGAATGTCGGAATCGCCGTTGGTGATAAACCGCTTCACGCCGTTGAGTCGCCAGCATTTGCCCGCTTCGTCGTAGGTCGCGCGCAGCATCACGGCTTGCAAATCCGACCCTGCATCGGGTTCGGTCAAGTCCATCGACATCGTTTCGCCGGCGCACACGCGGGGGAGATATTTCTGATGCTGAGCGGCATCGCCAAACTCGTAAATCGTTTCGGCACAGTCCTGCAACGCCCAGAGGTTGCAAAAACCGGCATCAGCACGCGCGGCAATGTCGGAAGCCATGATGAACGCCGTCAAAGGGAAATTCAATCCCTCGTAGCGGCGGGGCATCGAAAGCCCCATCAAACCCGCCTGAGTGGTCACTTTCAGGTTTTCAGCCGTTCCGGGTGCATACACCACGCGGTTTTTGACCACCGTGGGACCCACGTGGTCAACCTCCTCCGCATTGGGAGCCACCACTTCGCCGATGACCTCACCCGCGATTTCCATCACTCGCTCGTAACTGTCGAGCAGATCCTCAAAATCGCTCGGCGCATAATCGAACTTCGTCGCATCCGCATAATTCCGCTCTTTCAACTCCGCAATGCGGCGCATCAACGGATGATGCAAATGATGCCTCAAAGCCGGATTATCTAAATAAAAATTTGACATTGTATTTCGTTTTTTTTATTTGCTATTCTTTTTGTAAAACTTAACCATCTTTGGCACAACCACTTCCACATCACCCGTAATCACATAATCGGCGA
>BNTR01000209.1 GCA_025996755.1 Bacteroidia bacterium | reverse complement strand
ACAATCTGTATCTGTTTGAAACTGTCTGTAAAAATTGATTGAGTTCACTCCCATAAATTTTATCCTTTCTTCCATGCTACAAAGGTAGCAAATTATTGGGGCGACCTAAACGCCTATACCAATAAATTTATTTAAATGGGGAGCGGAGCAAACGACAACGTCTACAGGTTGGAGAACAGGAGACTATATGCTGAATCTTCCAAATAAGGGTACCCCTGCATTGAATTGGAAAGCCAATTATGGAGCTTTACGCTATGAAATGGGGCTTGGTAATCCAATATATGATTCATTCCGATTGACAAATGGCAATTTAATACCTACAAAAGGTTTTTTTAATGCTGAAAGATATATTTTAGAAACTCGAGGATGGATGTACAATCCGGCAATGGGAGCATGGATGCCACCATTTTAATAATTGGAATTATGAAATTTAATCACTACTGTCCGGTTATAATTCAAAGAGTTTCAATTGTTTAGCATCTTCGGTAGTTGAAATTTGTAATGGATAATTCATAAGTAGTTCATTTATAGGGACTTTCTCGAAAAGAGTGAGGCTGAAAATCTGTAATAAAGTGTAGAGGGAATGCTCCACATCCAGCTTCTTTTTCACGATTGCCACGAACAGGTACACGCATACACAAATCCATATCTGTGAGTACACTGCGTTGCGACTTGTACCGAAAAATTTCTTTATTCGCAGGTGTTGCTTGACCCATTTGAAAAACAATTCCACCTTCCAGCGCTCTTTGTATAACTGCGCGATAATCAATCGGATAGATTGGTCACATTTTAATCCGGTAGATTTGTCAACAGGGCGACTATAGACTCGCTTCCACACCATGTTGGTTTTTGCTCGTGTCACAAAGAAGGCGTGGCTTTGGTGGAGTATGTAGAGTCTGTCGAAATCAACGTATCCTCTGTCCCGCCAAGGTGGAGCGTGGAATGGGGCGTTTGATACCGCTGTGATATAATTTGTTAGACAACGCTTGCTGACAGGCTTCAATATCTTGAAGCGACTCTCTATATGTGAGTTGCGCAAAACTCATCACATAGAATTGCTCGCGAGTGGTGCAAGTTCTAACTTTGTAATCGCCCTTATACTTGGCGACACACTTCTTAAACTCATAGTCCGGCAAAAACGACATCAATTGCGCGAAGACTGTCTTCCCTGTATTCATATTATTACGGTTGAAACCGCAATATACGAAAATGATTTTCAAATCGAAAAATCAAAAAATGCTATATAAGTTGCTTATTTACAGATTATTACAATGAAATCATTTTTGCTAAACCGGACAGTAGTGAAATGTGGTTTATGTGGACGGCACCAAAATAGAATCCAAAGTAACAGTTATTCCAAGACCGACCCCGCCGCCACTTTTATGCGGATGAAAGAAGACCACATGATGAACGGGTTTGCCAAACGCTACAAAAAATTCCCTGCCAAAGTCGTAGGCGATTCCGGATATGGCAGCGAAGAAAATTATAAATATATGGAAAACAATGGAATAGAGGGCTTTGTAAAATATCCGATGTTTCACAAGGAACAAAAAAAGTCGTTCAAAAACAATGCTTTTCTTGCACAAAATATGTATTATAATGCAGCAAAAGACTACTTTGTCTGTCCGATGGGGCAGCAGATGAACAACGTTGGACGGGGAATCCGCAAATCGGAAAATGGGTTTGTATCCACTGTAAGCTATTATGAAGCCCAAAACTGTGAAGGCTGTCCGCTTAAATGCCTGTGTAACAATGCCAAAGGAAACAGAAAAATCGAAATCAACCACCAATTAAATGCGTATCGAAAAAAGGCGCGGGAGCTGCTCACCTCGGAAGAAGGGCTGATGCACCGCAGCAAACGCCCGATAGAACCGGAGGCGGTCTTCGGACAAACAAAAGCCAACAAACAGTACAACCGGTTCAGACATTTTGGAGGCGACAAAGTAAAAATGGACTTTGCCATCTTCGCTATAGCCTTCAACTTGGGTAAAATGCACAAAAAAGCCAATAATACCAATAATCCCGCACCCCAGCGGATTATTAGCCCAAAATTGGCTGTGCTAAAATCAATTCTTGATTTTTATCCGCAACAGCTAAATATGGCTGCTTAAATCTTTTAAAAAAGAGGCTGCCCTTTTGAGACAGCCTCGTGTAAACGCAAGGCTCTTAAACATCCATTCCTATTTTTCACATATCTATTCATATTATAACTAAAAATCTCTACACCAAAACTAAATCTTCGCATCCCCTTAGTCAATCACTAAGGAAGCCTGTCTCAGATAACTCGCCATCTTTAAACAAGATGCGTTCCTTTATCCGGTTATGTACTAATCCGTTGCAAGGCTGGAGCCTTGCTTTTAATACAACGTAGGCAGAGCCTACGCTGAACTGAGTTGGTGATGGTGGTGCGGTTTGGCACCGTTGCAGTGGTCATTTTGCCTGCACCTGTGGAGTTGTAGGTGTAGGAAACTTGCGCTACATTGTTTGCTGTGAGCAGCAAACTTGCCATTGTGAGTAAAAGCCTGTGTTTCATCTTAAACTTCTCGCTTATCTTTTCAGTAGCACTTCGCCCACAGAATGTCCGTCTCGCACAATAACAAAAATGTAATTGCCGGCGGGGACAGTCGATGTGTTCAACTGCAAATGGCGGATGCCGGCGGCAAGAGAACCTTTGTTTTCTTCCAACACGAACACCCCTGTTAGAGTTCGCAGTTGAAGCCGAATGTTCTTGGCGGGCTTTGGTAAATGCAAATCCACATTTAAGATTTCTCTGACCGGATTGGGAAAAAAATTGTAAGTGAAACCTGCATTCGGGTCACGTGATTCGGCTGCCACGTCATCCAATTGCGCCTGATTTTCCGCATCGTCCTTCAAATAATAATGCTCTTGGGGCGGATAGAAAAAAGAGTTATGTAGAAATTGCTCATAAATACTGTTATCAGGGAGTTTTGTCCAACTGCTGACAGTTTCAAAAACCGGATAGCGGTAGCCTTTTTCATACCAGCGAAAAGTTTCCTCCACAACAATGAACTCATCGCTTGCCAAACGGACATCAATACTGTCGGGCGAAAGGTAATACCAATTGTGTTTTTTTTCGAAATAGTCCGGCGAGAGGGATATGGGGTTCATGTCTGTGGC
>BNTR01000208.1 GCA_025996755.1 Bacteroidia bacterium | reverse complement strand
TATCGTCGAAAAAAGCGAGCCGACGGGCGGCACAGACATAAAGGATGTAGCCACGCCGGAAATTGCGATTTATCCCAACCCCGCCAGCCACGACCTGTTCATCAAAAGCGACACCCCCGTCGAAAAAATAGAAATCCTTGATATTTCCGGACGCACCGTAGAGACGTGGCGCGCCGCGTCTCTACAAATACAAAACGGTGTAGTCGAAAAAATCGACGTTTCGCGCTTGGGTGCCGGCATCTATCTTGTGCGGGTGTCTTGCAGCGATGGCTCGGCAGTTGTGAAAAAAATTGTTGTGAAGCAATAGTTTGAAAAATTATTTGTACCTTTGCGGCGTTCTTCAAATTATTGATTGGACGACTTCATAATATTAAAAAAATATATACAATGGAAAAGATTAATCGACGTAAGTTTTTGAAATTCTCTGCTTTGGCAGGGGCAGGCGCAGTTGTTGCGCCTCAGATGGTTGCTCAGACATCGGTGAAAGGTGCTCGGGCGGCAAGTGTGAAACCCGCTACGGACGGCAAAATTCCGACCCGCATTTTGGGCAAGACGGGGATGGAAATTCCTGTTTTGAGTATGGGCGTGATGCGCGCAGACAATCCCGCCGTGGTGCGCGCGGCTTACAATTCGGGATTGACCCATTTTGATACCGCTCACGGCTATCAAAACGGTAAAAACGAGGAAATGCTCGGCGTATTCTTTAAGGATAAAGACCGCAGCACGTTCACCATCGCCACCAAAGGGAAGGCAAACCTCAAATCGGACAATTTTGAAGCCGAATACGAGGAACTGCTCAACACGAGCCTCCGCCGCTTGCAGATGGACTATGTGGATATTTTCTATACCCACGCGCTGGACGATGTGGAAAGCGTCAGCAATCCGCGTATGCTCGCTATGCTGAAAAAATTCAAGGCGGAAGGCAAAATTCGCCACATCGGCTTTTCTACGCACGCCCACAAGCCCGAACAAATCGACGAGGCTATCAAGACGGGCGTTTACGAAGTCTGCTTAGTCAGTTACAACTTCAAATTAGGTATTTTGCCCGCATTGAATGCCGCTATCCAGCGCGGCGTGGATGCCGGTATGGGTTTTGTGGCGATGAAAACGATGGTCGGCGGCGTGGAAAATGCCTCCGGCGACAAGAAAGTGGACGGTGCCGCCTGCCTGCGTTGGGTGTGGCAAAATCCGAATATCACGACGGCAATTCCGGGATTCACAAGTTTCGATTTGCTGGAGAACTGTTTGGCAGCCGCCCATTCGCCGAAACTGCAACAGTCTGATATTCAATATCTTGCAAGCCTGCAAAATAGCGATATGCTCTATTGCCAGAATTGCGGGCAATGCGCGAAGAGTTGCAGTAAGCATTTGGCGACCATCCCCACCATTATGCGGGCGTATATGTATAATTTCGGCTACAAAAATCCGGCACTGTCGAAAGAAACGCTGGTGGAATTGTCATTGACCGGCAACGAATGTTCGGGATGCTCGAAATGTACCGTCAAATGCCCGTCGGGCTTCAAGGTAGGCGACAAAATCGCCGCGATAACCCCAATTGTGAATGTACCCGATTATTTTTTAGCATAAGATGAAACATTTATATATTGCATTTTTAAGCCTGTCCTGCTTGGCGGGGCAGGCTTTTGCGCAGACTCCCAAGGAGTTGCAGGCAGCGTTGCCGGCGGTGGAAGGATGGACTGTTTCGGCTGAAACAGAGGTGTTTAACCGCGACAACCTGTATGAGCGCATCAACGGTGCCGCCCCGCTGTTTCTGGAAAATAATTTTCAGGAGATGACGAGTATGACCTACACGCAGGGCGATGCTTACATCACGATTCAGGCGTATCGCCACGCCACGCCCGAAGATGCCTTTGGGATGTATGCCTCCGAACGCTCGTCGGATATGACTTTTTATCCGGGCATCGGCGGCGAGGCGCAGGGCGATGAGTATGGGCTGTTCAGCTTTGCAGGCTGCATCTATCTGAAAATGGCGGCAAATGGCGAGTTGGAAGATTTCGCACCCGCTCTCAAGGCAATAGCCAAAGGTTTGACGAAAAAGATTGATGCCAATGCCGGCTATCCCGACATTTTCCAATATTTCCCGCCGGACTATATGAAACCCCACACGCAGGCTTATATCACGCAGAACTACATCGGGCACGAGTTCCTGAAACCCGTTTATACCGCCAACTATGATATAGACGGTGCTGAGGTGCAGGGATTTATCATCGACGGAAAAACAAAGGAAGGCGCGCAAAAGATACTGAGCGAATACCTGAAATTTACCAAGCAAACGACAGCGGCGAGCGAAAGCAAATTGCTGACAATTGAAGACCGATACAACGGCAAAATCCCCCTCGTGTGGCAGGGACAATACCTCTTCGGCGCGTTCAACGACACCGGCAGCGAGTTCCCGCGAGTGGTCTATGACTTCTTGATGCAATTGTAGGGCGGCGGTAACGCTGAATAAACTGATTGATAAAAACTTGCAATGAGTTTTGTTTAAATTTTCCAGTTTTTTACGTAAAAAACTGGAATTTTTTGTACCTTTGCAAAAAAAATAGAGAGATGAAAGTTGCTGATATTGTTGAAAATAGAATAGATAGAATGCCGGTAGATTATATTTTCACCTCTTCCGATTTTGAGGGGGAGGTGGAGCAACGGGAATCTATTATTAAGGCACTAAATACGTTGGCGGCGGATGGCAAAATTTCCAAACTCGCAAAAGGCAAATTTTACAAACCCCGCAAAACGCAATTTGGTGTACTCAAACCTCCACCATATCAAATTGCCAAAGATTTTATCGAAAAAGATGGCAAAGTAATAGGTTATGTAACAGGGTTTTCCGTGTACAACAATATGGGACTGACTACGCAGATATCTAATGGCATACAAATTGGGACAAATAAATATCGCCGTGCTGTAAAACGGGGAATTTATACCATCTCGTTTGTTGTGCAGCCAAATAAAATTACCAAAGAGAATATTGAGTTGTTGCGTATTTTGGATGCCATCCGCTTTGTGAAAGAAATACCGGCTGCCACGCCCGATGAAGCTTGTGCCCGACTGAAAGAAATTATCCGGTTTCTTCCTCCGAACAAGAAAATCACTTTGACCAATTTGGCATTAAAATATTCCGATGCGGTGCGGGCCT
>BNTR01000207.1 GCA_025996755.1 Bacteroidia bacterium | reverse complement strand
TATCGTCGAAAAAAGCGAGCCGGCGGGCGGCACAGACATAAAGGATGTAGCCACACCGGAAATTGCGATTTATCCCAACCCCGCCAGCCACGACCTGTTCATCAAAAGCGACACCCCCGTCGAAAAAGTAGAAATCTTTGATATTTTCGGGCGCACCGTAGAGACGTGGCGCGCCGCGTCTCTACAAATACAAAACGGTGTAGTCGAAAAAATCAGCGTTTCGCGCTTAAACGCCGGCATCTATCTTGTGCAGGTGTCTTGCAGCGATGGCTCGGTCGTTGTGAAAAAAGTTGTTGTAAGCGTGAATCTGTGAGTGTCGTTTTGAATGCAAAATCAATAGCTCGCTCTTGCGTCTTTTATTATATCAACTATTTCGTTGTTCGGAACGCCGGTCTTAAGCCCTTTGATTGCATCAAAAGGGGATTTTTTTTCATTATACGAAATGATACGAAACATAATTCCGTTACTTTTTTTTACAACAACTTCTTCGTTTAATGCGGTGTCAAAAACAGACGAAAAGTCCGAACACGCTTTTGAATAACTGTACGTTTTCATAATTATATCTCCCAATTTTTTATATTTAACATTTTTGCATTTAATTTCATTTCTGCATCAAAAGTCATTAACGGCAAATTCAACCGTTGTGCAACTTCCAGATAATAAGCATCATAAGCATACGATTTGAACTGATTTGATAAAACGAGTGCTTGCAAAATATCAACTTTCACAAGTTGCCAATTTCATAAGGCAAAATGTCAGGAGAAACAAACCCAACGCCTTTTGTGGCTTCTATAACCTGCCTATTATCAGATTCATTTAAGACTACAGCCATAATTATATTTGCATCAACGACAATTTCCATTATCTCATATTTTTTATGCCGCAAAGTTACAACATTTTTCTGAATAAAAAGGCTTTGTCGTTGCGTTTGCCCTGCTTCCCTAAGCGGCTAATGGAAGAGTTGGAATTATTTTTTGTACCTTTGCAGTCTAAAACAAAAAAAACATAATGGTAACAGTTAGTAATTTGAGTATTCAGTTTGGGAAGCGGGTGTTGTTTCAGGAAGTTAATATGAAGTTCGTTTCGGGTAATTGCTATGGCATTATTGGGGCGAATGGGGCGGGGAAATCCACGTTTTTGCGGGCTTTGAGCGGCGATTTGGAGCCTACGAGCGGGCAGATTTCGTTTGGTCACGGCGAACGCCTCTCGGTGTTGCGGCAAGACCACTTTGCTTACGATGATTTCACGGTGCTGGATACCGTTTTGCAGGGTCACACGGTGCTGTGGGACATTATGAACGAGAAAAACGTCCTCTATGCCAAAGCCGATTTTACCGATGCCGACGGCGTGCGCGCGGCGGAATTGGAGGAGCGATTTACCGAATTGGACGGCTGGAACGCCGAAAGTGATGCCGCCAACCTGCTGAGCGGCTTGGGAATAAAGGAAAGTTTGCACGCGACCCTGATGCGCGACATCAGCGGGAAAGAAAAAGTGCGCGTGCTGCTCGCACAAGCCTTGTTTGGCAAGCCCGACAACCTGCTTTTGGATGAGCCTACCAACGATTTGGACTTGGAAACGGTGTCGTGGCTGGAACATTACCTGAGCGAGTTTGAAAACACCGTGCTGGTGGTGTCGCACGACCGCCACTTCCTGGATTCCGTGTGTACGCACACTGTGGACATTGATTTTGGCGACATCAAACTCTTTTCCGGCAATTACAGTTTTTGGTACGAGTCGTCGCAGTTGGCTCTCCGCCAGCAGCAAAATCAAAATAAGAAGGCGGAAGAGAAGAAAAAGGAGTTGGAAGAGTTTATTCGCCGGTTTTCTGCCAATGTGGCGAAGTCGAAGCAGACCACCAGCCGCAAGAAGATGATTGAGAAGCTCAATATTGAGGAAATTCGCCCGTCGTCGCGCAAATATCCGGGCATCATTTTCACGCCGGCACGCGAAGTGGGCAACAGTATATTGGAAATCAACGGTTTGGCTGCCTCCATTGAGGGCGAAACGCTGTTCAAAAGCGTGTCGTTCAATGTCGAAAAAGAGGACAAAATCATCTTCCTGTCGCACGACCCGCGGGCGATGACCGCCTTTTTTCAAATCATCAACAACGAGAAAAAGGCGGATGCGGGCACCTTTGAATGGGGGCAAACCATCACCACAGCCTATTTGCCGCTCGATAATTCCAAATATTTCGACACCGATATGAATCTGGTGGAGTGGATTTCGCAATTCTCGTCCGACACCCACGAGGTGTATCTGAAAGGCTATTTGGGCAAGATGCTCTTTTCGGGCGAGGAGGTGCTGAAAAAAGCCGCCGTGCTGTCGGGAGGCGAGAAAATGCGCTGTATGATTTCGCGAATGATGCTCAACGATGCCAACTGCCTCATCCTCGATTCGCCCGCCAACCACCTGGATTTGGAGTCGATTCAGGCGTTCAACAACACGCTGAAAAACTTCAAAGGCATCATCCTGATGGCGAGCCACGACCACGAATTTATTCAGACCGTCTGCAACCGCGTCATCGAACTCACCCCCAAAGGCATCATCGACAAGCGCATGGATTATGACGATTACATCACCTCCGAAGACATCAGGGCGTTGCGCGAAAAATTGTATGCGTAGTGAAAATAGCCATCATCAGCACGCGGGGCATCCCCAACAACTACGGCGGGTTTGAACAATTCGCCGAGCACTTGTCGGTGGGGTTGGTCGCGCGCGGGCACGAGGTGCTCGTGTATTCGCCCCACTTCCATCCCTACAAGGAAAATTCCTACAAAGGGGTGAAAATCAAGCATATTTATAGCCCTGAATCTTGGCTGGGCAGTTCAATCGGGAGTTTCTTCTATGATTTTAATTCGCTGAGAGATGCGCTGAAAAAAGAAAAGATTGACATCATCTACGAAGCCGGCTACACGAGCATCGTCCCTGCCTTTATCCGGTTTAATATCAAGAGTATAAAGTCGCCGGTGGTCGTAACCAATATGGATGGCTTGGAATATCGGCGGAGTAAATTCAATTCGTGGGCACGTAAGTTCATCTTTTGGGAAGAGCGGCAAGCGGTCAGGCACAGCCACCACCTGATTGCCGACAATCTCGGCATCCGCGACTATTACAAAGAAAAATATGGAAAAGATGCCCGATACTTTGCCTACGGGGCGAATATCGCGCCGCATTATAATTCCGCCCACTTGCGGGAGTTCAATCTGA
>BNTR01000206.1 GCA_025996755.1 Bacteroidia bacterium | reverse complement strand
TCAACACATTGCAAGGCAAGTAGGCATTATACAAAACATCGCCTCCCGGATGGAAAACGCCCCATCCAAAAGCATCCGCCCCAATTGAGCGACAGGCATACGAATTGCCCACATTGAAACTTGTTTGGTTGTATTCTTTGGCAAAGATAATTTCGTTCGATGATTTTGTCGTTTTAATGACGTTAAACGCCGACTCCATATCATCACTGCTACCGGCAGCCTGTTCAAGCGCATGTGCACCCCCGTTGATGACGTTTACAGCCATATCGGCGGCTTTGGTATAGTAGTCGCTTCCACCATTGAGCGGTGCGCCTGCCCGTTGCAAATACACTTGTGCCAACAAGGTTTGCGCCATTGCCTTCGTCACATAGCAGCCATTGTCATAGAATGCTTTGTTGGGTAAGGCATCTCCTTCAAGGGTGCTGATCAAATCAGTTTCGATGTTCTGATATACTGTTGCTGCAGCAATACGCTCTTTGTACATACCATCCGTAGATTCATAAGGAGCATCTATGTAGGGGACATCGCCAAATTCTTTTACCAAATAGAAATAGGCATACGCGCGGAAGAATTTACCCTGTGCCGTAAAATTCTTTATCTGGGCATCGCTTAATACTCCGGTCATTGACGGAATATTGGCAATAACAAAGTTGGCACGGGAAATCCCCTTGTAGAACTCATGCCATAACTTCAACGCTGTGGCATCAAACGATTCGATGTTAAAATTACAGCCTTCGGAGGCATTGGTGAATTGTCTGTCTTTGCGCTTGTCCACAAATAAGCCTGACATAACACCTCCCCACATAGTGGCTTTAGGCGTCCAACCGCCGTCAACATCCGTATTATTCAGATAGGGAACTCCGCCAAAATAAAGGGCGTTCACAGCCGATACTGCATCCGCTTCGGTAGCCCAAAATTGATTGGATGTTTTTGCATCCAACGGCTTTTCTGCCAAAAAATCATCGCACGAAGTCATCAATAATGATGCCGTAACCATGCAGAAGATGGCTCTATATATTTTATGTGATTTCATATTATTCATTATTTTATTATTAATCATTGATACGAATTAAAATGTTAAATTGAGACCGCACGTAAATGTTCTTGCACGCGGATAGGTAAAGAACTGGCGATTGGCTCCCCACTTGTTGTTATCCAAACGGGAGGAGTTATCCGGGTCGTAGCCCAAATAATCAGATGCCGTGAACAGGAACGCATTGTTGGCATTGGCATATAAGCGCAGTGCCGACAGTCCCACTTTTTTGAGTACTTCCGGTTTGAATGTATAACCCAATTGAATGAGATTAACACGCAGATAAGAGCCGTCAGCCACCCAAGTGTCATCAGCATTGGCATTATTACCCTGTCCAAAGTTTGACAAGCGGACAGCCTGTGCCGTGCCCGTCGGATTCAGTGTAGGGTGCCATGCGTCTTGGTAGATACGGTCAAGACCACTTGTCAGGAAACGCCCCTCGGCTGAGTGGAAAAACTCTTGCATAACGTCTACGCCCCACGTGTATTGCAAATCCAGAGTCAAATCAAATCCCTTGTAGTTGAACGTGTTAATGAAAGACCCCGTCCAGTCGGGCAAACCATTACCCAAAATCTCACGTTGCTTGTAAGTAACCTTTTCACCGATGACTCCGGGGATGTTCATTGTCGTGGCATCCCAATTGGAAGGGATACCGTCATAAATACCTGCCCGTTTATAGCCATAGAATGTAGAAAGTTCTTCACCCTCGCGGATTAGCATATCATACCCAACAAATCCATCTTCAAGAATTTGACGCTTGCCGGTAACCTCGTCAACCGATGAACTTTCATCCAATTTTTCGACACGGCTTTTATTGTAACTTAAATTAACCGTAGATGTCCATCGAAAATCGGGTGCTTCAATCGGATGCGCGGTAATCAGCACGTCCACACCGCGGTTAGAAACCTCGCCAATGTTGTCGGTGATTGATGTATAGCCTGTTGATTCGGGAACAGGACGGCTAAGCAACAAATCGGTTGTATATTTGGAATAATAGGACGCTTCCAGACTGAGTTTATTATTGAATAATCCCAAATCAACGCCCAAATCCCATTGGGCTGTTTTTTCCCATTTCAGATTTGCGTTAGGCATTCCATCCAGATAGGATACAACTTTCAATGCGTTGCCGAGAATCGTGTTCGATTGGCTCACAGTTGCCAATGAAGCGTAAGTTCCTATTTCGGAGTTACCTGTAACACCGTAAGACGTATGCGGCTTCAATTTGCTGATAATCTCATTATCTTTCAAAAAGTCTTCGTTGGAAGCCATCCAGCCCAAACCGATGGATGGGAAGAAAGCATATTTGTTGTTTTCTCCAAATTTGGATGAGCCATCGTAACGCCCTGTCAGGGTAGCCAGGTACTTACTGTCATAAGAATACGCCGCGCGCAAGAAATACGAATTCATCGCCCACTTATCGTAATCATTGCTGACAGACGGACGGTCAATTCCTTTTCCCAAATTGTAGTATCCATAAAAATCGTCGGTGAAATTTTTGCCTTCGGCACTGAAGTATGTATAATTGCGTTCCTGCCAAGAGAGACCCGCCATGGCATTGATACGATGCTTGTCGAAGTCCTTATTGTAGGTCAGAAATGACTCTTCCTGCCAATACAGCGTACTTGAATTATTGGCGGAAGCCGAACCCACACTGCTTTGATTAATCAGCGGGCGCGGGGTAACCGGCGTAAAATTGACATCACGATTATTTTGATAATCAACACCCAATTGTGTTTGTAAATCAAGGTCTTTTGTGAGGTGAAAAGTCAAAGCCGCATTACCGAAAATCTGCGTTTTATATCGCATCGCCTCCAATCGTTTAAGCAATTCAATCGGACTGCCGACACCTTCGGGACCAAATCCTTGTTTGCTACTGTCGGGGTTGTCTTTATCCGTGAGAATAGAGGATGTTTGGATGTCATTCGTTTGTGCATAGTGCCCATCTATCATAACCGGCAGGAAAGGCAATTGCTCTATTACGGTACGCATAGCACCTTGTCCGTAAGGATTATCAGACGTTCTGTTGCCCCACGTGTGGTTTACCATCAAATTAACACCGGTTGACAACCAGTTTGTTGGTTTGTCATCGTAAGCCAGCCGCGCATTCACGCGCTTCATATACGAATTGAGCATAATCCCCTGTTGGTCGGTATAGTTCAAGAACGCACCCACCGACGAAGTGC
>BNTR01000205.1 GCA_025996755.1 Bacteroidia bacterium | reverse complement strand
GGCTGTATTATTTGCAGCATCACTGAGTTTTAATTTGGGGTCGCTCTCCGTTTTGCAGGCGCAGACACAGTTTTTGCCGACAAATTACGACGAGCCGTACCGCGGACAGTTCCATTTCAGCCAGCAATCAGGCTGGATGAACGATGTCAATGGGGTTTGGTATTTAGACGGCATCTATCACCTCACCTATCAGTCCTATCCTTACAGTTTGGACGGCAATCCCAAATATTGGGGGCACGCCACCAGCACGGATTTGGTGCATTGGACGCAACAGCCGACCATTCTTGACCCCGACATCAATGTGCCCGGAGCCTGCTGGTCTGGCTCTACGGTGATTGATTTCGATAACACATCGGGGTTTGGGACAAAGGAAAACCCGCCTTTGGTGACCATCTACACGGCAACATCCAAAGGCACCTGCCTCGCATACAGTCTGGACAAAGGCTTTACATGGCTGCCCTATGCCGGCAATCCGGTGAATGTGGCAGGACCAAACGAGCAAACGCGCGACCCGCACGTGTTTTGGTATGAGCCAACCAAGCGATGGGTTTGCGTGATTTTTGAAGACGGATTCACCTTTTACAACTCGCCCGACCTGAAAACATGGACGAAGACAAGCAGTTTTGGCAACGGCTGGGGCTGGGAATGTCCCGATATGTTTGAATTGGCGGTGGACGGCGGCGCGGCTAAAAAATTTGTGCTCCTAAGGGCAGACGGTCAGTATTATGTAGGCGATTTTGACGGCAGCACGTTTACTCCGGATGCCGGAGGTCCGCACCTGATGACTTACAACGAAGGTTTCGGAGGTGGCTTTTACGCCTCACAAACTTTTTTTCAAAAGAATTTCCCCAAGGGCAAAATAGTGCAAATGGCATGGATGCTGGGCTTGGAAACCGGAAGCACTGCCCCCTGGACACACAACGCCACTTTCCCCGTGGAAGTAAAGCTAAAAACCTTCTCCGAAGGCATCCGGGTAACGCGAAATCCGGTTGAGGAAATCCAAACGCTCTACGAATCAATGGACACCTGGCGCAACAAGACATTGCGGGCAGGACAAAACCTGTTCGCAGGCAAATCCTCCAAAACTTTCGACTTGGAGGTGGTGCTGAATGTGGCAAAAACAAAGGCAAGTGAGGTTACATTCCAATTTGCCAACAGGCAAATCAAGTACAACCTTGCGGACAACACGCTGCTCGGCAAACCGCTCAAGCCGGTTAAAAATCAGGTGAAAATAAGATTTTTGGTAGATTGGGGCGAATTGGAGATTTTCGGAAATGACGGCGCTTTTTCGTGGACTGAAAACTTCAAATTTACGCCGGCTGACCGTTCTATTTCAATGAGCGCAAACGGCGACATAACCATTGTGTCGGCGCGGCTGAGTAATCTGAAACGGATTTGGGAAGTCAAAACAACTGAAATCAACGACCTCCGCGTAGAATATCTGAAAAATCCGGTGGGGCTTGACGTCCCACACCCCCGTTTCAGTTGGAAAATGAAATCCAATGAACGCGGTGCCGCGCAAACGGCTTATGAAATCGTCGTTTCTGCCAATCCTTCCGGCAAGGATGTGGTTTGGACTTCCGGGCAGGTTGCCTCCGACAAGTCGGTGCACATTCCTTACGGAGGGACTGCTCTGTCGCCCACCACCCGCTATTATTGGACGGTGAATGTGTGGAATCAGCAGAATGAGAAACTCACCTCGTCGGAGCCGGCTTTTTTTGAAACCGGCTTGATGGACTCCGGCTGGAGCAACGCCCAATGGCTCAAATATCCCGAACTGCCTGTCGATGGCATCCCGCAACTCCGCACGGAGTTTACGCTGAACAAAGCCATCCGCAAGGCAAGAATTTACTCGTCCGCATTGGGAGTCTATGACCTGTTTATCAATGGCAAGCGGGTAGGCACTCCCGTTCGCGGACAGGTTATCTACGATGAGTTAAAACCGGGCAGCACCGATTTTCACAAGACCGTCTTTTACACCACCTACGACGTAACCGATTGGGTGACGCAAGGCGCGAATGCCCTCGGCGCGCAGGTATCCTCCGGCTGGTGGAACGGCGACATCGCTCACGGGGAATTTGGAAACGGGGCATTGGGTTTTATCGCCAAATTGGTGGTAGAGTATGCAGACGGGACTTCGACAGTGGTGGTTACAGACCCCAAAACGTGGAAAACTTCCACCGACAGTCCCGTCAGAATGGGCGACATCTATCACGGCGAAACCTACGATGCACGCAAAGAAAGCAACTGGGCAAGTGCCGGATTTGACGACTTAACATGGCAGTCAGCCGCAATAAACACCGACTTCAAAGGTGCCATCAAAGCGTTCACAGCACCTCCCGTTCAAGTGCGACCTGAATTGGAAAGAAAACCGGTGAGTATTTCCAAATATGACGGCGTGAAAGCCACTGCCACTGCTCACGGGATGGTTAATGTGACGGAAACAAAAAACGGACCGTCGACAATGAAACTGCGCAAAGGCGAAACCTTGGTCTATGATTTCGGACAAAATATGGTCGGCTGGGTACATTTCAAAGTGAAAGGGGCTGCCGGCAGTGCCCTGAAAATCCGCTTCGCCGAAATGCTCAACGACGACGGTGATGCTGCCCGAGGAAACGACGGACCGGGCGGAAGCCTCTACAGAATAAGCCTGCGCAGTGCCAAAACCACCCTTCAATACACCCTAAAAGGGGAGGCGAAGGGCGAAGAATTTCATCCCTCCACCACTTTCTTTGGCTTCCGCTACTGCGATGTGACCGCCACCCAAGACGTGGAAATCGAATCCCTGGTAGGGCAAGTCGTCGGAACGGTGGCACAAGAAGGCTCATCGTTTTCAACGAGCGATGCCTCTGTGAACCGGCTCTACAGCAATGTGATGTGGGGTCAGAGGGGCAACTTTCTGAGTGTCCCCACCGACTGCCCGCAGCGCGATGAGCGGCTCGGATGGACGGGCGACATCCAAATTTTCAGTCGTGCAGCCACCTATAACGCCGATTTGTCCTCTTTCTTTCAAAAATGGATGGGCGATATGCGCGACAGCCAACACGAAAACGGTGCCTATCCAAACGTTGCACCTTATTCGTGGAATGTGGGATTCGGAGCAGCCGCCTGGGCGGAAGCCGGTTTGGTTATCCCGTGGAACACCTATTTGATGTACGGAAACACCGACATCCTGTCAGAAAACTACGCCTCGATGGAGAAATATATGGCTTACCTCGCCA
>BNTR01000204.1 GCA_025996755.1 Bacteroidia bacterium | reverse complement strand
TCTGCCTTTTTTACCGGCTCCATTTCAACATAATCCAAGGATTTCGTATCATCCATTTGAAAGGTAAACGTCCCTCCTGTTATCTGAAAGCCAATAAGATTATATTTATCCACATACGTTTCTCCGGGTTGCAGAAAAACAAATTTATCTATGGAATTGTTCATTATCGCATCTTGAGTAATATCCGATGAATGATGCCAAAAAACTCTTTCTTTTATTTCCGGATAATAATGGTGATAGATATAACTATAAATACCATCTAAAGTGAAAGTCAACTCATCAAGTATTGCTATAATACTATCATCGGGATGTTTCAAATACCCTTGTGCAATTTCCGGGGATTAAATTAAAAAAATAATCACTATGAAACGCTACATTACATTAGTTTTATTATTGTTACTATCCATTCGGTTAGTAGCTCAAGATATGTCAATTGAATTTTCTATTGAATGGAAAGATAAATTGGATTTCCAATTTGAGGAAATTAAGAATGAGAATATCAGTCCTGCATTTTTTAATATTACCTATCGTAATATTTCCAACAGACCACTATACTGCTTGAAGATTACCGAGGGTAAATCCGGACTGCCTCAAATTATTGATTTTCATTATGCTCATGGCTGGAGTGAAAGTAAATCTATGCTCAATATTAATGACGATTATTATAAACGCCGTTATTACGTTGGTCTTACAAGTCTTACTTCATTTTATAATATATTTTCTTGGGATGTTCGTAATGACACAACCGATATTGAATATAAAATTATTAAAGAAACATGGGAGCGTCCTATTGTTGATATTATGTCAGTTGATGACAATGGGAAACGGCTTGAAAATGATGACTTTGGAAGAGTAATTGGTGGTGATACTGTTCCGATGAATGATTGGTTGTCTATGACCTTAGATAATATTTACAATTATATTTATTGGAATTATTATTCTGAGCAACAAAAAGCAGAACAAAATAATAAAAAACAACTATGGCATTATCCATCGGATATTACTCAAGATACGATAATGAACAATTCCATAGATAAATTTGTTTTTCTGCAATCCGGAGAAACGTATGTGGATAAATATAATCTTATTGGCTTTCAGATAACAGGAGGGACGTTTACCTTTCAAATGGATGATACGAAATCCTTGGATTATGTTGAAATGGAGCCGGTAAAAAAGGCAGATGGCACTTATGAAAGTCCAAATCCGACCAAGCAACTTCCCCAAAAAGTAGGAGAATACAAATTATTTACCGGAGAATTTCTTACCAACAGAGTGAGTGTGCAATTTCCGGGGATTAAATTAAAAAAATAATCACTATGAAACACTACATTACATTAGTTTTATTATTGTTATTATCTCTGTACTCAGTTCAGCGTAGGCTCTGCCTGCGTTGGATTAAATGCAAAGCTCTCAATATGGGACAGTTCCATATCAATTTTTCCATGTTAGATATTAATTACATTTATAAAAACACATACAGATGAAAAATATATTTATGGTAACAATTTTCTTATTATTTGTGTCATCAAGTCTTGCAAACACTTCGTTTGACAAAATGTATTCTTTTGATATAAGTCAAGATATTACCGGTTATATTGATTTTTATAAAGATAATACTTATAGTTTAACTTTTTATGATAGTCCGAGTGATATGGATGAAGAAACAACAATGTCATGTGGAAAGTATTTGGTAAGAGATAAGAAAATTAACCTTACGGATACAATTCATGGTTTTAAAATGCAATTTCGTATACTTAGTAATAATCATATCAAGAGTGAACGCGGATTTGTTTTTATGAAAAATAAAGATTTTCAATATCGTGGTAACACAGACAAATATCAAGCAAGAACGATACTGTATAGCATTGCAAATCAAAAAAAAGAAAGAAAGTTGTATAAAAAACATCCGTTGTATCCTTTTCTTCCTTGTATATATGAAAGTGAAAATAATACTATAGATGACAAAGAACATGGATATTTTGCAACAGGACTGGGTTATGAACTCGATTTTGGAGAAGACAATAAATATCGATTGCTTTATAAGAGTATTCTTATTGCTGAAGGAAAATGGGAAAAGGCTGGAAATGAAATTGCTTTATTCGATTTTCATTTGCAACATTCTTTTTATGTGCTAATTAGTAATGGAAGATTAATTAGTAAATACCTCCCGGGTGAATATAGAGGTTTGTTTCTTTATAAAAAAAACGCAACGTCAAATCTATTGAAAACAGCGTCACAGTTACCGTCTGTAAATTAATTCGTAATAATTATGAAAAAGAAAATAATATTTATTTTAGCAATAGTGATTATATGTTCTTGTAAAAAATCTACAAATGAAACAAATTACAAGACATTGGATTTGGACCTGCCGCCGATTGACATTAACCACAATATCGATAAAACGGTGTTTGAAGCGATTGATACTACCGAGTTTGTTGCGTTTTGGGGAAAATTTCGCACTGCCATTCTTGAACACGACACAGCAAGTTTGGCTCCTATGCTAAATGATGGTGGTGTTTATGGTGGTTGGTTTCTCCTCCGAAAATATAATAAAATTTCGTATAAATTAGATAAGTCCTTATTTATGCAGAATTTATATGTCTTGTTTACCCCCGATTTTCTATCACTTTTGAAATCATACAAAATTGATAATTTTTTGCGTTCCCATTGGGAAAATCTTCTTTGGAAAAAACATGAAAGAAAAACTTATCAGTCCTATGTTCGTTTTGAACGTAGACAATATGAAACAACCTTAGATTTTTATCCGGTTGTTATATATGAGATGCTGTGTATGCGGGACTCGGATGATTCGGAAAATTCTGTTCTACAAAAGACATATCTGTTTATAGAACAGGATATTGGCACCCAGGATATCATTGGTTTTGACTTAACTTTTGTCAAAATTGGATCAAAAATAAAATTGTATCGTGTAGGATTTTCATATAATTATAGTATAAGTGGTTGAAATTTAGTGCAATTAAAGTTCTCAGTTTAGCGTAGGCTCTGCCTGCGTTGGATTAAAAGTAAGGCTCCAACCTTGCAAAGGATTAGTACATAACCGGATAAAGAAACGCATCTTGTTTAAAGATGGCGAGTTATCCGAGATGGGTTTCCTTAGTGATTGACTAAGGGGATGCGAAGCTTTGGTTTTGGTGTAGGAAAAAATGTTTGGATTGAAATACGAAAGAAGTATGAAAAGGTGTTTATTGTTGATTGTCATTTGTGTTTGTGGGCGGGCAGCAGGCTTCGCTTACAATACGCATGTGCTTGATGGCTATTTGACGAA
>BNTR01000203.1 GCA_025996755.1 Bacteroidia bacterium | reverse complement strand
GTCGGGAAATTCCTCGCGGGCGGTTTTTGAGGCGGAATAGACCGATGCGCCGTCTTCGCTGACGGAAAAGACCTGAATAGGGCGGTTGTAGCGCAGGTCGGTGATGAATTGTTCGGTTTCGCGCCCCGCCGTGCCGTTGCCGATGGCGATGGCTTCCACCTGATAGGCTTGCACCAGCGACAGGATTTTCGCCGATGCCTTCGCTGTTTCCTGTTGAGGCGGGTGCGGATAGATGGTTTCGTTGTGCAAAAGCGTGCCCTGCGCGTCCAAACACACAACTTTGCAGCCGGTGCGGAAGCCGGGGTCGATGCCCATCACCCGTTTTTGTCCCAATGGCGGCGACAGCAGCAACTGTCGCAGGTTTTCGGCAAAGACCTTGATGGTTTCGTTGTGCAAAAGCGTGCCCTGCGCGTCCAAACACACAACTTTGCAGCCGGTGCGGAAGCCGGGGTCGATGCCCATCACCCGTTTTTGTCCCAATGGCGGCGACAGCAGCAACTGTCGCAGGTTTTCGGCAAAGACCTTGATGGCTTGCTTGTCGGCTTTCTCTTTCGACAGGGCGGCAAATTCCGTTTCGATGCCGGGCTTCAACAGGCGTTTGTAGCCGTCTTTGACGGCTATTTCGACCTGCTCTGCCGCCTCGTTTTTCGATTTCACAAACCGCTTATTCAAATTTTCGAGGCTGTATTCGTCATCGGGCGAGATGCTGACGCGCAAAAAGCCCTCCGCTTCGCCCCGCCGCATCGCCAGCAACCGGTGCGACGAACATTTGGCGAGCGGCTCGCTGAACTCAAAATAGTCGCGGTATTTGGCAGCCTCCGCCTCTTTGCCCTTGATGATTTTGGACGTGATGACGGCTTCGCGATTGAAGATGTTGCGGACGGCGTTGCGCGCCGATTCATTTTCATTGACCCACTCGGCGATGATGTCGCGGGCACCTTGCAGGGCTTCGCCCACGTCTTTGACCTCGGTGGTGATGAACTGCTCGGCGCGGTGCGAAACATTGTTTTCGCTTTGCGACAGGATGATTTTTGCCAGCGGCTCCAGCCCTTTTTTGCGGGCGATTTCGGCTTTCGTTGTCCGTTTGGGCTTGTAGGGCAGATAAATATCCTCCAGTTCGGTGCTGTCCCACGAGTTGTTGATACGGTCGGCGAGTTCGGGCGTGAGTTTGCCCTGCTCGTCGATGGAGTTAAGGATAGTTTCCTTGCGCTTGCTCAATTCCTGCAACTTCTCGTACAGTTGTTTGATGTCGCCGATTTGCACCTCGTCCAGCCCGCCGGTAGCCTCCTTGCGGTAGCGGCTGATGAAAGGGATGGTCGAGCCATCATCCAGTAAATCAATGGTTTTCGCAATTTGCCGTTCAGGAATGGCAAGCGATTGAGCGATAAGATTAGAATAAATTTGCATAGAGGCGTGTTGCTTAATTTCGTGCTGCTGTTTGATTGACATAGAACAATTTTTAATTTTCCTGTTTTTTGGCTTCTTTTGCATTTTGGTAGTCAATAATGGTGTAAGAAACCAATATTGCAATTGCAATTGCCAAAAATAAACCCATTACATAAAAACTTGTCATTTTTTGTCCTCCTTATCTGTTTTAACTATTATACCTATCAATAAGCCAATACAACTTATCAAAATTCCAACTATATACAGCAACGACTTGCTTTCAAAATCTTTGAAAACGGATGTCAGCACGACACCTGTCATTACATACTTTGAAATGTCTATTATCCAATTAGATACAACATTCCGCCCTTGTTCCCATTTCTTTTTCAGTTTCATTCGACAAAATTAGATAAAAATTTTCAGATTTCCAAACGCGTACAATGAAAAAAGTTTTTTTACATGAAAAAAAGGTAGCAATTATTATTTTTAGACAATCACCAACCGCACCACCACGATTTCGGATTGCGTGCCGATGCGAAAAGGTGGACCCCACAAGCCCAAGCCGGAGGTGACGAAGATATTGGTCGCGCCCTTCTGTTTGTGACCATAACTGACCTCAAAGAGGTTTCCGACGAGAAGATTGAAGGGGAAAAGTTGCCCGTCGTGCGTGTGTCCCGAAAATTGCAGGTCAATGCCTGCCGCCTCTGCTTCTTCCAAATTATACGGCTCGTGGTCGAGCACGATTGTGGTCAGGGGATTGCGGGTCAAGCCCGCAATGACAAGAGCGGTGGTGTCATTGCGGGCTTGACCTGCAATCCCCTGAATATCAGCCAGCGTCTTTCGCGGACGATTCCCTTTTTTGATGTCGTCGCGCCCAATGATTTGGATGTCTTCGGTCATCATTGCGGCACTGTCGATGAGCACCGTCATGTTCGTTTTTGCTAAAAATTCTTTGCAATTGTCAATTCCACTCATGTATTCATGGTTGCCGAGGCAGAAATATACGCCCAGAGGGGCTTGCAACTGATTGATTTCTTCTTCCATGTGTTCGAGAGTCAGTGGCAACACATTGTTGTCAACGAGGTCGCCGGCAATGAAAATGGCATCCGGTTGCTGCGCATTGATAAGTTGCACATACTTTTGCAATCGCTTTTTGTCAATCTGAACGCCCAGATGCAGGTCGCTCACCGCCACAATTTTCAGCGTCTGCTGTTTTGTCCCGCAAAAGGCAGTGTCATTGCGGGCTTGACCCGCCATCCCCTTGTGCACAACAACCTCTGTTTCAACTATTTTCGGATGATTGAATTGATAATTACCATACAGGAGCAGCACCGACCCGATAGCACCGAAACCAATCGGGCTGAACGAACAAATCAACTACCACGATATTTGGTTTCGCTACAAAGAAAATTGGGTGCTGAAAGGCGTGAATTTGACCATCTCCAAGGGGAAAACCATCGCGCTGGTGGGTCAATCCGGCTCCGGCAAATCCACGATGGTCGATTTGCTGCCCCGCTTCTACGATATTGAAAAGGGCACCATCACGATTGACGGCACAGACATCAGGGATGCCAAAGTGCACGACGTGCGCCAACTGATGGGCATTGTCAATCAGGAAGCCATCCTGTTCAACGACACCTTTTTCAACAACATCGCTTTTGGCGTAGCCAATGCCACGCCGGAGGATGTCGTCGCCGCCGCCAAAGTTGCCAACGCCTACGAATTTATTGTGGCAACCGCCGACGGCTTCGACACCAACATCGGCGACCGCGGCTGCAAACTGTCGGGCGGACAGCGGCAACGCCTCAGCATCGCCCGCGCCGTGCTGAAAAACCCGCCCATCCTCATCCTCGACGAAGCCACCTCCGCCTTAGACACCGAATCGGAACGCCTCGTGCAGGATGCGCTGGAAAAACTGATGCAAAACCGCACCACCATCATCATCGCCCACCGCCTCTCCACCATCCGAA
>BNTR01000202.1 GCA_025996755.1 Bacteroidia bacterium | reverse complement strand
GAAACCGCTGGAAGAATACCTCCAAACGATTTCCAAATTACAATGCATTGGTCGATATGGCGCATTCAAATACAACAACCAAGACCATTCCTGTCCCTTCGATGGGGTAAGCGAATGTATCCACCAATGTTTTGTGTTCGTTTTTCTTCAATTTGAAGGCATTGAGCACCACTTCCATCATAGATAAGCCTTTAATTCGTTGCGAGGCAAAAGCATCGTCGAGGTCGGCACACGCAATTCCCCACAATTTTTCGCTGTAAGTCTTGAAAAACATAGCATAGAGTTTATAGCCAAACCGCCTTGTGACCCAGGTTTCAAAAGAGCCATCCAATTTGCAGGGCATTATTTTTTCTTTGACATAACTGAAAAAGCAACAGGTAGCCGTAAAAAAGCCGACCTTTTTCAAGGCATCAAATGCCTGAATGGGATAAAAGAAAAATTTGTTTTTATAGAAAATCCGGGTCAGGCGGTTCACCATTTTATACTTTCGCTGCACCACCTCCAGCCATAGTGTATTGACGCGCGTGTCGTAAGAGAAAAAGCGGTGCGGTCCAATATCAACTGTGCAATCCCACAGTTTGATGCTTTTGCACATCCCACCGGGCGCATCGGATGCTTCATAAACAACCACTTCATTGTTTGAATTATTCACCAATCTATAGGCAGCAGCCAAGCCCGCAGGACCGGCACCTATAATCGCAATTTTTTTCTTTTGCTCCTGCATATTTTTTTTCAACTTGCCGCAGCCACAAAATAAATAAACTTAAACGCCGTCAGCGAAAGACTAATCGCCGTGCCATAAAGAAATAACTTGGGGACTGCTTCGTGCCATCGACTGTCGTCCGGTTTCAATTGAGGCATCAATGCGCTAATCGCGGATAGCGTAAGAATGACGAATGGAATGAAGTATCGCCCACTAATACCATTAACGAAATTTGAGCCGACAGGCGTAAACACGAGGTATAATATGGCGAATAACATTACCACACCAATCAATATATCTGCCAAGACAATAAGCGAATCGCGGCGAGAAATTTTGGGCTTTTCGAATACCAAAACCGATAATCCGAGCATAAAAATACATAAACTCATACTGATTGCCGGTAATCTAATTGGTGGTCCGGCACCGTGCCCAAATTTTGGCACACTTAGATTACCAAAAAAATCTATCATATAACCCTGTCCATTGGTCAATAATGTATTACAGGTTATGTTGAGCATATCCAGTGGATGATGCAGCATAAAATGGATTTGCTCGAATGGGGCTACCTGCGAGGCACTTTCGCCGAGTAGTACGGCTCCATTATAATTAGCGACATCTCTTATGGCGACAGACCAGAATATAAACAGTCCAAATCCAATTAGCAGGGTTAAAATTTGTCCCAATCGGGGATGTCTGACGGCAAGGTTTGTTATCGGCACTAAAAAAATCAGCAACGAAAGTGGGGCATACGACTGTTTCAAAATGGGTATCAGGGCAGCACACAGCAAGAATATGATTGATTCTGAGCGCGATAAATTTTTGTTCAGAAACAGCGATTTGAGCAGTAGCGCAGAAAAAAGAATAGTCAAAGTATTAGTTGTTGTGTCGGCAGTGATGACTGATGCTTGATATAAGGTGGTTGGAAGCAGAGCCACCACAAAGACTACCCATTGCGCCCGCGAGCCTCTTAACGCATTGAGCGCAAAAGCAAGCCCAACGATAAAGAATAGCAGATTAAAGAATCTGGATAAGTAAAAAGTGGTGAAAGTGCTTGCGTGAAACAGTCGTGCAAGGGATACTGCGAGCAAATTGGGCGTGTAGGCTACCGGCGAATGGGCAGCAGTGTTCGGAAAATAAACCCACCCTCTGCCTCTTCGAGATGGAGGGTCGGAGTTAAACTCAAACAAATTAACCGGTATCCAACCACCATAAACTCCTTTTTGCAGGGTATCTTTTTCGGCAAAAATCTCTCCCGTAGTAATTTTCCAAACCCTTGCATGATGATTACCTTCGTCATGTCCAACCCTTGCCGGAGAAGTAATAGCGAATATACTGCCAAAAAGCAGAGCCAACACCACAAACCATCGCGTTTCGATGGATAATTTTCCCCAGAACTCACTAACCAATGTCTTTTTCATATCTTTCATTTGTTTTTATTGTTTGATTTTGACACGAAAAAAGCGGACTTATCTTATCCGCCGTTGAGGTCGTGAGAATTTACCATTGAACCGAATGAGTAAGCCCGCATTACTACGGGCATTACACTGATATTCTTGGTTCTTTTGAAATTTCTCACGTTTCAACGACAAGATATAGCGTTATGCTACTTTTTCCTTATGTCCTTCCAACCAACATCGCTATGTTGCGTTTGAAATTGCGGCAAAGGTAGCAACTATTTTTTTATTGACCAAATACACAATTTGCAAAACAAAAATAAATACCTTACCTTTGTAGAGAAAATTAGATGGTATGAATCAGCAAATATTAAAAGAAATTCAGACGTTGAAACGTCAGATATTGCCCAACGACAAACTGATTTTGTTTGGCTCACAGGCGCGTGGCGATGAACGGATTAAAATGGATACCCCACCGCGATGTGCCACGCAAAATTGCTGTGGAAATTGGGGTGGAGGATTGTCCAGCGGTCTTTTCCTTGCTTGGAGGGGTCGTAGGCTTTTTCGCCGGCATCGAGGCGGACGAGGAAATAGTCGAGGTCTAAGCGCAAGCCAAGTCCGTATCCCACAGCGATTTGCTCCCAGAAAGTGCTGAATTTGAATTGCCCGCCGGCTTGCCCTTCGTAGTCTCTGATTGTCCAGATGTTGCCGGCATCGACGAAAGCGGCGGCTTCGAGTTTCCAGACAAGGCGCGTGCGGTATTCGACGTTCAGGTCGAGTTTGATGTCGCCCGACTGGTTGAAAAAGGAGGAGGTGCCGTCGGGGACGTATGCGCCCGGTCCCAATTCGCGCACCGACCACGCGCGGACGCTGTTGGCACCGCCCGAATAGTAGCGTTTTTCAAACGGCAGCAAGTCCGAATTGCCGTAGGGGAAGCCGACGCCGAAGCCGATGCGCCACGCAACCGAGTTTTGGGGGTCAATCACGATGGTTTTTGAAAAATCGAAATCGCCTTTTAAAAATTGCGCGAAATAGGTGTCAAACAGTTTGTAGGAGCCTTGTTCGTTCTTTGTGGCACCCAGCAATTGGCGAACGCTATACAGCACGTTGCCCGACGATTCGACCGAAAGGCGCAGCGAATAGGCATCGTGCTGCTTGATGGAGGGGTCGAACGTCGATGTGAGAAATGAATAGCCCATGCTGACAATGAATTGGTCGGGGTAGCGGATTGGGACCGGGCGCATACGTCCCCGACGGCACCTCCTCCTTTTTCAACCAGTCGGGCGACACCAAACTCCACCTGAACGGCGA
>BNTR01000201.1 GCA_025996755.1 Bacteroidia bacterium | reverse complement strand
CTGCGTTGTTCGTTTTTGCGTGATTGAGCATATTTTCCTCCAATTCAGGTCTAAACATCTCAAAATCAATTACTTTGTGCAATTTTTCCAATGGATTGCCCAACTTCGACAGTTTTTCTTTTGCAAAGTTTTTAATTGCGCAAAAAACACAAATAATACTTTTTGATTTTTTTTGAAAGCAGTTGGATGTTGAGCATATCGGAGGCTTCGGCGATGTTTTTGGTGGTGCCGTTTTTATACAGGATGTCGATGCTGTCGTCCGCCTCGCTGTACATATTGGATGTGATTTCGTCGGATACGACAAAATAGTTGACTTCTTCGGGCGACAGGTGGTGCTTTTCTGCCAATTGTTGGCGTTTTTCGGCGATGTATTGGGGCGCGAATGGTTGCAATTCCACCTCTATCTTGAACAGGCGGCGATTGAGCAAGCCTGAACTCAACATTGACAGCACTTTATCGTCGTGCCGCGACCATACTTTCAGTGCCGACCAAATGTCGTTGTCGTCCAAATTGGCAAAATTTTCCAATGCCTGCGGGTCGTTCAAAAAGGTGTGCTTGTCCACCTTATTATGCAAAAAATAGTGCAATGCGGGAGATGCAAATAGGGTGGGGGGATGGTTGTCAAGCCCGCAATGACAAGTCAATTCTTGGGCGCGCTTCAGCACGTTTATCAGCATCTTTTCTGCCGCGAGGGCGGTTTTGTGGAGATACACCTGCCAATACATCAGGCGGCGTGCCATGAGGAAGTTTTCGATGGAATAAATGCCTTTGGCTTCCACCACGAGACGGTCGTTGTGGATGTTGAGCATCTTGATGATGCGTGCCGAGCCGATGTTGCCTTCGGTTACGCCGGTGAAAAAACTGTCGCGGCGCAGATAGTCGAGCCTGTCAACGTCCAATTGCCCGCTGGACAGAAAAAGGCGGTGCAAAATTTTACGGCTACAAAGACCACGTCAAAATCAGCAATGGCTACAAACTGATTGATACATACGAAGTTACAAGTGCTGCAGTACACGATAGTCAGCCGACCGAAAAATTATTGTGCGCGGAGGATGCAAATAGGGTGGGGGGATGGTTGTCAAGCCCGCAATGACAAGTCAATTCTTGGGCGCGCTTCAGCACGTTTATCAGCATCTTTTCTGCCGCGAGGGCGGTTTTGTGGAGATACACCTGCCAATACATCAGGCGGCGTGCCATGAGGAAGTTTTCGATGGAATAAATGCCTTTGGCTTCCACCACGAGACGGTCGTTGTGGATGTTGAGCATCTTGATGATGCGTGCCGAGCCGATGTTGCCTTCGGTTACGCCGGTGAAAAAACTGTCGCGGCGCAGATAGTCGAGCCTGTCAACGTCCAATTGCCCGCTAACTAATTGGTGCAGAAAGCGTTTGGGGTATTCATTTTTGAAAATCGCGATGGCGGTGGAGAGTTGTCCGCCCATTTCGTTATTCATCTTTTCCATCAGTAGCAGCGAAATTTCTTCGTGCGAAATTTCCGTCACCAATGTGTCTTCCAGCACGTGAGAGAACGGACTGTGCCCCAAATCGTGCATCAGGATACACGCCAACGCGGCATCTTCCTCTTCGGGCGTGATAACGTGGTCTTTGGTGCGCAGTTGGGTGATGGCTTCGCTCATCAGGTGCATCGCGCCGAGGGAGTGCCCCATACGTGTGTGTTGCGCACCCGGATAGACTAAGTGGATGACTCCCAGCTGTTTAATGCGTGTCAGTCGCTGAAAATAGGGGTGCTGAATGATGCTGTAAATAAAGTCATTGGGGATGTTGATAAACCCAAAAACGGGGTCGTTGATTATTTTGCGCATGATTATTGGGAGAATTTTGATAAATATCCCGCCATTTCTTCCTGCAATTTTCGGGCTTCGCGGGCGGCTGCTTCGGCGAATTTTTCGGTTGTGTCGGCGTAAATGATTTGCCGTGAGGAGTTTACGAGCAGTCCGCATTGGCTGTTCATACCGTATCGGGCGACCTCTTCGAGGCTGCCTCCCTGTGCGCCCACGCCGGGCACGAGCAGGAAGTGGTTGGGGACAATTCGGCGGATGCTTTCCAGCATTTTGCCCTGCGTGGCACCCACCACGTACATCATTTCTTCGTCCGTTGCCCATTCTTGGGACTTGCGGAGGACTTTTTCGAAGAGCCGCTCGCCGCTCGCATCGGCGGTCATTTGAAAGTCGTTGGAGCCTGCGTTGGAGGTCAATGCCAACAGAATCACCCACTTTTGGGGATAATTCAAAAACGGCTTCACGCTGTCTTCGCCCATGTAAGGAGCCACTGTAACAGCATCGTAACACGAAACTTCAAAAAATGCGCGGGCATACATTTCGGAGGTGTTGCCGATGTCGCCGCGCTTGGCATCGCCGATGAGAAACTGGTCGGGGTAGGTTTCCTTGATGTAACTCACCGTCTTGTCCAGCGAGTCTTGCCCCTGCACGCCGCGACTTTCATAAAAAGCCAAATTGGGCTTGTAAGCCACGCAATAGCGTGATGTGGCATCCACAATCGCCTTGTTGAAAGCAAAAATCGGGTCTTTCTCCCGCATCAAATGGCGCGGGATTTTCTGCAAATCCGTATCCAAACCCACGCAGAGAAACGATTTTTTGCGCGTGATGTTTTCAAATAATTGCTGTTTTGTCATATTTTATCAGGTGTTATTTGTAAAATAAAAAACCAGCAACAACGAAACGGGGAAGCGCACGGCGACCTCCTGCAGTCTTCTGAGGGCTGATATGAGCGAACATATTTTCATAACGTGCGGCTGAAGGGACTCGAACCCCCACGCCGTGAAGCACCAGATCCTAAGTCTGGCGTGGCTACCAATTACACCACAGCCGCAGTTTCGCGGTGCAAAGGTAATATAAAAAATTGAATTGTGTGCTATGTATTACGAATTATTTTCAAAAAAAACGATGTTAAAGTGTTTTATTCCGAAAAATCGTAACACGGAATTTATTTTGAGTAAGATGCCGTGTTTAATCTCATAGAGTTTTTTGTGCAGTGACGTTTGTGTTTGTGGAAGTCCTCCGGGAAAAGACACTTTTCCCGTTTTTTCGGCGTGTGGAGGTTGATCTCTCCTCTTTTTTTCAATAACAATGACACCATCGTAATAGTGAATTGAATCAGCCGATTTTGTAAACTCATTGACACGCAAAGACCGCTGGTCTGAATGATACGCATTCAAGAAATCAATGAAATTTTTGCTGTATTCAATGAAAGTACCGCGTCTTTTATGTCCACCGCCATAGTCTGACCAATAGGAAGTTTGTAAATCTTCGCACAGATAAATGCCATTTTCTTTGATGTGAGGAAATAATTCTTCGTAGCTGACAATCTGCTGTTCCATTGAGTGTCCGCCATCATCAATCAGAATATCAATTGGTGGAATTTGCTCTTTAACCTTTCGCAGAAACTTTCGGTCGGATTGGGAACCAATGAGTATTTTGATGTTTTCTTCTTCC
>BNTR01000200.1 GCA_025996755.1 Bacteroidia bacterium | reverse complement strand
GGATAGCATCTATAGATTCAGAATTAGACATATCCATATTTTCCGCCAACTTTGTGATATATTCTGCAAAATAATGGTTTAACTCTTGTTGCGTATAACCGCAAATGCTTGCATAATTTTTATCTAAGGTAATATCATTCAGATTATTCAGTCCCGAAAAAATCGACAGTCCTGCAAATTTGGATACGCCCGTCAGGAAAACAAAGCGCAGATGCTCGTCGGCGGCTTTCAACACCTGATAAAAATCGTGAAGCACTTGCTTGTTCCCCTCCATAATCGCAGGTTCGGACATATTGTCAATAATCGCTTTATCATATTCATCAATCAACACAACAACCTGCTGTTCGGTAGATTGATGCAATTTTGCTATTAATTCTGCAAATTGAGTCGGCAGGTCAATGCCTTCAAGTACAATCGCATATTTGTCCGCAGTCGCCTTCAACAGATATGCCAATGAGTTAGTCAATCCTTCGGGACTACGATTAGCGGTTTGTCCAAAATCAATCCGTATCACAGGGTGATTTAACTGCGTCCAATCAACTTTGTCGTAAATCCAAAGTCCGTCAAACAGTTTCTTCTGCCCGCTGAAAATAGCCTCCAACGTGCTCACTAACAGCGATTTACCAAAACGACGCGGGCGGGAAAGAAAGAAAACCTTCCCTGATGTGATAAGACGATGAATCTCTTGTGTTTTATCAACATACAAGTAATCCTTGCTTCGCAAATCTTCAAATGATTGTATTCCTATCGGTAAATTTCTCATATATATTCCTTTCGCTATGATTGCAAAGGTAACTATTTTATTTCACATACCAAAACCCCGGCTTTCCGCAGTACTTTTTCAATCTTATCCAGCGCAAAATCCAACTGTTCGAATGTGTGCGTCGCCATCAGCGAGAAGCGAATCAACGTGTCGGCGGGTGCCACCGCCGGCGAAACCACCGGATTGACAAACACGCCACTGTCAAACAATTCTTTCGTGATGGCAAAGGTTTTTTCGTTGTTGCGAATAAACAGCGGGATGATTGGCGTGGAGGTACGCCCGATTTCGCAGCCCATCGCGCGGAACCGTTCGAGGGCATAATGGGTCAATTCCCACAGGTGCGCGTTGCGCTCAGGCTCGCTCACCATGATGTCGAATGCCGCGTTGGCAGCCGCCGTTGCCGCGGGGGTGTTGCTGGCACTGAAAATGTAGGGGCGCGACGTGTAGCGCAAAAACTCAATCACCGGCTTGGTGCCGGCAATGAATCCGCCAATCGAAGCCAGCGACTTGCTGAACGTGCCCATCACCAAATCCACGTCGGACAACACGCCGTAGTGGTCGCACGCTCCGCGCCCTTGACGACCCAACACGCCCAAGCCGTGCGCCTCGTCTGCCATGATGACGGCGTTGTATTTCTGCGCCAGGCGCACTATTTCGGGCAGGTTGGCGATGTCGCCCTCCATGCTGAAAACAGTGTCTGTGACGATGAGTTTGACCTTGTCAGGCTCGCATTTTTGGAGTTGTTTTTCCAGCGAGTCCATATTGTTGTGCCGGTATTTCAATTTTTGCGAATACGACAGCCGATGCCCCTCGATGATGGAGGCATGGTCTAATTCGTCCCACAAAATATAGTCCTCGCGCCCCGTAAGAACTGAAACGACCCCCAAATTCACCTGAAAACCGGTGGAATACATGAGGGCATCCTCTTTGCCCAGAAACGCGGCGATTTTCTTTTCCAGCGCAACGTGAATGTCGAGTGTTCCGTTGAGAAAACGGCTCCCAGCCATCCCTGTGCCGTATTTTTTGACTGCCTCCAGTGCCGCCTCTTTCACTTTGGGGTGGTTGGTCAAGCCGAGATAGGCGTTCGACCCGAACATCAACACCCGTTTGCCATTGATAGTTACTTCCGTATCCTGGTCGCTTTCAATTGCGCGAAAATAGGGATAAATGCCTTTATCTCTTGCCTGCTGCGCTTCCTGGCAAGCAGGACTTGCCGACAATTTTTTCTCTAACAGATTCATTTCTGATTCAATTTGTAAAGTAAGCCGCAAAGATACTATATTTTTTTCAGATGATGCACAAAAAACCTGAAAAATGTTCAAAATTCGGACTTTCATTTCTTCCCAATCTTCCCTGGTTCGGCGTAACAATCAGAGTAGATTAAAAAATAACTGTTCTATGTATTTATTGAACTGTTTCGTATCCAAATAATAATACGATAATCATAAAACTTTTATATTCAAAATCAAACCGGAACTAATTCAACGGAACGTCCAAGGGCTGATACCATGCGATAGAACGTAGCCACACTCGGAACGGTTATTCCATTCTCTATTCGTGAAATATAAGACTTGTCAGCCCCTATCCTTCCGGCAAGTTCTTTTTGAGTTAGTCGCGCATTTTTGCGAGCGTCAACCAATACTTGACTTACATAGAAAGCGTATGCTTCCTCATCGAATTTGGCTCGCTCGGGGGTGCCGTGTTTTCCAAACTCTCTTTCTAATTGTTCACTTATGTTTGTTATCATTGAATTGTTTGTTTGCATAATAATCCTCCTTTATTTTTATTGCTTTATTAATTTCGTTTTCGGGTGTTTTCTGTGTTTTCTTTTGAAATCCATTGAAAAGAACCACGATACAATCATTATCGAAGATGAAAAATATACGGTAAATATTTCCGTTATACTCTAAACGCAATTCATATATTCCGTCACGAATGTATTTAATGAATTTTACCGGCATACGGTCGTTGTTTTCGAGTAACGACAATATGTATTTCAACTTCAATAATTCCTTAGAATCCAATGTTTTTATAAAATCATTGTAATGATTACCAAAAGCAATTACTGTTCTTTTCATGCCGCAAAGATAATGAAAAATGTACAATTACACAACTTTAAAAAATGAATTAATCCGCTTTTCATTTCCTCCCAATCTTCCGAAACAGCCCCCCGAATGTGCGGGCGTTCTTTTTATAGACTACACCTACGCCTTGCGTGGTGGGGGCTTGCTCGTAGTATTGGTTGTTTGTTGCGTTATAGACTTGGAGGAGGATGTTGCCGGTGGGGATTAGTTTGTATTCGATGTCGAAATCGCCGGTGAAGTTTTGGCGTTTGGAGGGGTCGTTGCTGTAGCCTACGGTGCCGTTGATGGTGAGGCGGTCGTCGAAAATCGCGGTGCTCACGTTCAAATCCATATCCACGTTGTTGAAATCGTCTTTGGAGCGGACGTCGGCTCCTATCGACCAGTTGTCGCCCAGCGCGTTGGAGAGGGCTTTGCTCAACTGTCCGGTGGTGAGCGATGCCAGCGAGGAGAGCATCCGACCGGAGGCGAAGGTCTCCGTGGCATCCGTCCGCAGGGGCGTGAAGGTGTTGAAAGCCAGCAGGTAAGCCATCTCCTTGACTTTCAGATTGTCGGACGAGAGCAGACCCGCCATTTTGCGGTTCACGTCTTCCGACTCGCCGGGCAACTTCACATCGTAGCCGAGCGTCATCTTTTCCATACTGCC
>BNTR01000199.1 GCA_025996755.1 Bacteroidia bacterium | reverse complement strand
TGAACTCATTAAAAAGACCTCCAAAGAAAATCCTAATTTTCTGATTTCTGCCTACAAAGATAATGTGGCGTTCAATCAGGGTCCAACGCTCGAACAATTCGCGTCGGCAAGTCCCGAAAAGCCCGATTTTTTCCAAACGGAGAACATCGAATCGGTGATTTCGCTGAAAGCCGAAACGCACAATTTTCCGACCACGGTGGAGCCGTTCAACGGTGCAGCAACAGGCTCCGGCGGCGAAATTCGCGACCGCTTGGGGGGTGGGAAAGCCTCGTTGCCGATTGCAGGCACGGCGGTGTATATGACCAGCCCTCCAGCCCCCCTCAAGGGGGGTATGGAACCGCGCAAATGGCTGTATCAAACGCCGGAACAGATTTTGATTAAAGCCTCCAATGGGGCTTCGGATTTTGGGAATAAGTTTGGGCAACCGCTGATTTGCGGCTCTGTTTTGACGTTTGAGCACGAAGAAAATGGCAAGCAATTTGCTTACGATAAGGTGATTATGCTTGCCGGTGGGGTAGGGTATGCGAAGAAAAGCGATGCCCTGAAAGGCGAAGTGCAGCCGAATGAAAAAGTTGTGCTGCTGGGCGGCGACAACTACCGCATCGGGATGGGTGGCGGTGCCGTAAGTAGCGTGGACACAGGCAAATACACGAGCGGCATCGAACTGAATGCCGTGCAACGAGCCAATCCGGAGATGCAGAAGCGGGTCGCCAACGTGATTCGCGCCCTCTCGGAATCGGCGCACAACCCGATTGTGAGCATCCACGACCACGGTGCCGGCGGACATTTAAACTGCCTTTCGGAATTGGTGGAAACCACCGGCGGAAAAATCCAAATGGATGCCCTGCCGGTGGGCGACCCAACGCTCTCCGACAAGGAAATTATCGGCAACGAAAGTCAGGAACGGATGGGCTTGGTGATGAAAAAAGAGAGCATCGACTTCGTGAAAAAAATTGCCGACCGCGAACGCTCGCCAATGTATGTGGTGGGCGAAACGACTGATGATAAACGGTTTGTGTTTGAACGCAAAGACGGACAAAATCCGCTGGATATGCAGTTGAGCGACTTTTTTGGGAAGCCGCCGCGCACGGTGATAGTGGATGAAACGGTTGTGGAAACGTACAGTGCGCCTGCCGTGGGGTCGTGGCACGCCGCGACCGTACAAACATATATCGAAAACGTCTTGCAATTGGAGGCGGTGGCTTGCAAGGATTGGCTGACCAACAAGGTTGACCGTTCTGTGACGGGCAAAGTGGCTCGTCAGCAGTGTCAGGGTGCTATTCAGTTGCCGTTGAGCGATTTGGGTGCGGTGGCATTGGATTATCGGGGCAAGGCGGGTATCGCCACGAGCATTGGTCACGCGCCGCAGGTGGCGTTGGTGGATGCGGCGGCGGGGTCGGTGATGGCGATTGCGGAGGCTTTGACGAATTTGGTGTTTGCGCCGCTCACGCATCGGCTGAAAGGCGTGTCGCTGAGTGCCAACTGGATGTGGGCCTGTCGCAACAAGGGCGAGGATGCCCGTCTGTATCGGGCTGTGGAGGCGTGTTCGGACTTTGCCATTGCGCTTGGCATCAACATTCCGACCGGCAAAGATTCGCTTTCGATGACGCAAAAATATGGCGTTCAAAAGGTGTTTGCTCCTGGCACGGTGATTATTTCGGCGGCGGCGGAAGTGTCTGATATTAAGAAGATTGTGTCGCCGGTGTGGGTCAATAATCCCGCTTCGGCATTGTATTATATTGATTTTTCGTCCGACAAATTGCAGTTGGGCGGCTCGGCTTTTGCGCAGTCATTAAATAAGGTGGGTGATGAAACGCCCACGGTGCGAGATGCGGGCTATTTCAAAACCGCGTTCAATGCTGTTCAGGGGCTGATTGAAAAGGGATTGGTGCTGTCAGGGCACGATATTTCGGCAGGCGGGATGGTTACCACGCTGTTGGAAATGTGCTTTGCAAACGTTGCCGGAGGCTTGGATGTGAATTTGGACGGCATCCATGAAGCCGATTTAATAAAGGTGCTGTTTGCTGAAAATTCGGGTGTGCTGATGCAAGCGGCTGATACACAGGGATTTGAAAAATTGCTGACGGATAGCGGCATTAAGTTTGTCAAAATTGGGAAGCAGACCGATAAACGGCAGATTACCCTTGTTAAGGGTGCTGAAATGCAGCATTTGGATATTGATGCGTTGCGCGATGTTTGGTATAAATCGTCTTATTTGCTTGACCGCAAGCAATCGGGCGAGGCGAAAGCCAAGGAGCGGTTTGAGAATTACAAAAAGCAGCCGCTGGTGTTTGATTTTGCAGGGACAACGCGCACGTTGCCCCTACGGTCAGCAACGCCATCGGGCATTCGTGCGGCGATTATTCGCGAAAAAGGCACGAATGGCGAGCGCGAAATGGCTTATTCGCTGTATCTGGCGGGGTTTGACGTGAAGGATGTGCACACTACGGACTTGGTTCGTGGTCGCGAAACATTGGAGGACGTGAATATGATTGTCTTCTGCGGCGGGTTTTCCAACTCCGACGTGCTTGGCTCGGCGAAAGGCTGGGCGGGGGCGTTGCTCTACAATGAAAAGGCGAAATTGGCACTCGACAGGTTTTATGCGCGCCCCGACACGTTGAGTTTGGGCGTTTGCAATGGCTGTCAGTTGATGGTCGAGTTGAATTTGTTGCAGTTGAAAGGCGACAAGATGTCAAAAACGCTGCCCCAAATGTTGCACAACGAGTCGCATAAGTTTGAGTCGAATTTTGTGTCGGTGGCTATTCCTGACAATAATTCGGTGATGTTTAAGTCGTTGTCAGGCACTAAATTAGGTATTTGGGTGGCGCATGGCGAGGGCAAATTCAGTTTGCCGTTGGCGGAAAATGCCTATAATATAGTGGCGAAATATGCCTGCTCCGATTATCCGGCTAATCCGAATGGCTCGGATTATGATGTGGCGGCGTTGGCATCGCCGGACGGTCGCCATTTGGCGATTATGCCGCATTTGGAACGCGCGATATTCCCGTGGCAATGGGGATATTACCCGCCGGAGCGCAAAGATGATGCCGTCACGCCATGGCTGGAGGCATTTGTGAACGCGCGGCAGTGGATTGAGAAACAATAGCCGTGTCGGCATTCCTGTTTAAGGCGTGCTGATTCGGTGCTAAAAAAAATATCTGATACATGTGGACACACCTCATGTAGCGAAGCTTTTATATGAAATGAATGAAATGATGACAACAACGACAGCAGCAGCGACAGCGAAGAAAATTCAGCCGGCAGATTTTTCAAACTATCTGTTTTGGGAGATGAATGTGTCCACTTTGGATATGGACAAACATGCGGCTTGGATTATCGAGCGCGTGCTGGATTATGGTTCGTGGAGTGATGTAAAACTTATTCGCGACTATTACGGCATGGAAAAATTGCGAGAAATCGCAATGGGATTGAGAAGTATGCGTCCGAAATCTTTATCGTTTATTGCAACAGTAACACATACCCCGGAAAATCAATTCAGAT